>DATKSM010000105.1:0-84802 GCA_035531655.1 Solirubrobacteraceae bacterium | reverse complement strand
GCCATGAGTCCTGCGGCGTCCCAAGCGAACCGAGCAGATCCAGCATTCATGGGCATTTTCGGGACTCGAGAGGACTCTCGGGACACCTGTGCAAGCCTGATAAGGAAGAGGTCCCAGGTTCGAATCCTGGATCGCCCACTGGATTCACCTGAATTACAGAACGAGGAGGGCGGCATGACTGACTGCCTGCTCGTCTTCGACATTCCGGCAGTCTCAGCACGGGCAGCGGCCTGAGCATGGGGAGGGCTCCAGCCCGAACCCTTCCAACCGCGCTCAGGCTGCGACGGTGACGGTGTGCGTGACCTTGGCCGTGTGACCCGCGCTGTCGGTGACGGTCAGGGTGATGGTATAGGTCCCGCGGTTCTTGTAACTGTGCCCCACCGGGGAGCCGGTCGCAGTGCGTCCGTCGCCGAAGTTCCACGCGTACCTGGTGATGCTTGCGCCGGAGTCGGTGGACGTCGAGGTGAACGTGATCGACTGCCGCCTGACGGGATTCGCGGGCGACCACGTGAACGAGGCGACGAGGGAGCTCGCGCCCTGGCTGACCGACACGGTGTGGGTGACGGAGCTGGTCCGGCCGTTGCTGTCGGTGACATTCAGCGTCACGGCGTAGGAGCCCGCGCTCGCATACGCGTGCGACGGCGTTTCGCCCTTGCTCGTGGCTCCATCGCCAAACGTCCACGCGTAGCTGGTGATCGTCGCGCCGCCGGTGTCGGTCGAGCCCGACGGGTTGAAGCTGACCGACTGTCCCGCGGTGGGCGAGCTCGGCGAGAACGTGAACGCGGCCATCGGGGTCGACGTCGCGGACATCCGCTGCACGCAGCTGGAGGACGCGTTGCTCCACTCCTCCTGGAGGTAGTAGCCGTTCGTCCCGATCTGCTCGTTGTAGAGCGTGCCGGAGCCGCCCCCGAGGGCCGAGCCGAAGATCCACGCGCACTTGTCGCCGACCTCCTCGCCCGAGGAGTCGAACCATGCGCTGCCCAGGGGGTCGGTGAGCGCCTCGATGTTCTCGTGGCTCGTGACGTTCAGCGTGGCGTCGGCCGGGCTGCCGTTGGGATACTCGCCCGACTGGCAGCCGGGGACATCCGCGTACGGCATCACGGCATACAGGATCGTGCTCGAGCCGCTGCCGAACGAACTGTGGTAGGCGCAGTAGTCGAAGTTCCCGCCCCCGTCCGAGCAGTCCGACCCCGAGCTGTCGAAGCAGGTGGCCACGTTCGGCGGCGTGTACATGAAGTAGACGGCGTTCAGGCCCGTGGGAAGGCCATGCGCGCTCGCGACCTTGCTGACCTCGGCCTCGATCTGGGCGTCGGTCAAGCACGGCCCGGTGCTCGAGCTGCATCCGCTGACCGGGTAGGCGTCGGTGTCGACGATCGGGCCGCCGAAGGTGGCGTTGTAGGTAGGGCTCCCGCTGCCGTCGTAGTACTGAGTGGCAACCGAGTAGTCGTTGCTGCTGGCCCCGTCGGCCGACTGCACATTGCTGAAGTACGTGTTGATGACGCTCTTGTAGGACGCGGGCGTGCTGTAGCTGCTGTTATTCGGCTCCCAGTAGATCGCGTAGTTGGCGTCCGCGTGCATCACGGGGCCGCCCCAGTACTCGAGGTTGTTGGAGCCCGCGCTCTTGGACGCCGCGCTATTGGCATTCGAGCTGCCGTACAGGCGCGAGTGCAAGTCGCTGCCCGCCGTGGAAGCAGATGTGACGACCCCGCGGTAGTGACCAGGGTGGGCCAGCGCCTGCGCCGGCATCGCCGCGGCGAATGAAAGCACGACGGCGATGAGCGCCGCCTTCGCTCCGGCCTGTCCGGTCGCCCACCGTGCAAGCTGTGTCATCTTACCCCCCATCAAGTTCGAACTTGCGCGAGATCTCAGCAGACGAAATGACCGCACCAGAAGACTTATCCGCAGCTCCGCCCCTGGGCCTTTCGCCCGTCTCGGCCGCCGACTGAGAGCGGATTCTACCCCTCTGCCTGCGTGCCTGCCTGCCTGCCGCGATGACGGAGCCGGGCCAGGCGGCAGACGACCTGCCCGACCACATCCGACGGTGGGTCACGGAGCACTCGCATCAGCCCCACGCAGCCGAGATCGGGCAAGCTGTTCGCGCGGTTGAGAGTGTGCGCGGTGAGAGCGAGCTGCGCGAGCTGTGGGACGAAGAGCAGGGTCCCCTGGATCGCCCACTGCTGAAAATGCCTGTAAAACCGTCATTTTCGCGATCCCGCTCAACGGTCCAACGGGCGATCTCGATCACCGGGGGCCTTCGTGCAGCCGTGGGCTTGCGGCCGAGTGCCCGTAGGTCGTAGGGCAGAGCGTCGGGCTGATAGGCGAGCGTCTCATTCTCGTAGGCCTCGCCAATTCGCTCGACGATCGCTGAAGGATCGGCACAAACCCGCCGATGCCTGACGGAGAAGTGACTCCGCTAGGACAGTCTCCCACAGCCGTGTACCGCGGGCGCTTCGGCGAAGAGCAGGCCACGCGGTTGCTTTGGCGCGCCGGGTTCGGGCCGCGTCCCGGCGATCCTGAGCGCCTGGCGAAGCTGGGGCTTGAGGCCGCTGTGGCATCACTTACACGGCCGGCAGGACCCGCGCGATTGATCGGGAAGGCGCCACACGACGATAAGGGCAACCCACTCGACCCGATCAACGTCTGGGGCGACGATCACTGCTGGTGGCTCGACCGCCTGGTCCGCTCGGACCACCAGTTGATCGAGCGGATGACGCTGGTATGGCACAGCTGGTTCGCCACGTCCGAGTCCGCGTCGAGCGCGAAGTTGATGGTCGACCAGAACTGGATGATGCGTCGCAACGCGCTCGGCAACTTCCACCAGCTGCTGCTCAACGTCACAGTCGACCCCGCAATGCTGCTGTGGCTCAACGGCAATACCAACGCCAAGGGCTATCCGAACGAGAATTACGGACGCGAGATGCTCGAGCTGTTCACGCTCGGCCAGGGCCGGGGGTACGACGAGGAGGACGTCGTCCAGAACTCGCGGGCGCTGACCGGATGGACGAACAACTGGAGCCAGACGAAGGGCCCCGTCGACTTCCACTTCGACCAGCAACTACATGACTACGGCATCAAGAAGATCTTCGGCCACGTCGGCCGCTGGAACTGGCGCGACAGCGCCCGCCTGGCCGTGACGCACGAGAGCCACCCGTCGTTCTTCGTCAACAAGCTGTGGGGCTATTTCGTCGGCGCCGAGCTGCCCGCCCGGACCGCTCGTGAGCTGGAGCGCGCGTACGTCTCAAGCGGCTACGAGATTAGGCCGATCGTCGAGGCGATCCTCATGCATCCGCTGTTCTACGAAGGACCGCGCCTCGTGACTCCGCCCGTTGTGTGGACTGCTGGACTGCTGCGTGCCAGCCGCCAGACGATCACGACTACCTCGTGGGCATGGGTCGCCTCACTCACCGGGCAGGTTCTCTTCCAGCCGCCCAACGTCTCAGGCTGGGACTACGCGCAGTGGCTCGACACCTCGCGATGGGCCGGCCGTCTGGAGGCGGTCAATACGGCGATCAACAGGCCGCTCCAGGGCAAGACCTACCCATACGGCATCCACGAGAACAACACAGAGGCCTACGAGCACGCGCTCGACTTCTGGGGCGGAATCCCGCTGTCAGACCTCGCCCGCAACCACCTGCTCAACCTCGGTCGACGCATCTCGCACGGCCAGACCCAGAAGTGGGAGCAGGTCGAGTTCCGCCAGCTACGCCAGAACGCGTTGCGCAACCTGATCCCGATGACCCCTGACTGGATGACGGCATGAGCGACGGCGCAGATTCCCCCGTTCCGGCAGGGCAGATCCACTGTGACGGTTTTGCACGGTCGCAGGCGATCCGCCGCGTGCTGGCAAGCGGCAAGCCGCCCGTGGCCCGGGAGTGGGACTCGCGAATGCCGATCCCGGCCGGCGTCAGCCTCGACCGTCGCCGCTTCCTCATCGCGGCGGCCGGCGGCATCGCGCTCGTTTACGGCGCGGGCCGCGCCGGCCTCACGGACCCCATGCTCGGTGACGGGATCGCCCAGGCCGCGACTCTGCAGAAGGCTGACAGCCCGATCCTCGTATCGCTCTTTATGCAGGGTGGCCTCGACTCGCTCTCGCTGCTTGCGCCGGCGGGCGACCCGCTCTATGAGAAGTTGCGGCCTACGCTCGCGGTCGCGCCCGGTGTGGGCGTGGCCTTCCGCGAAGATCCGAGCCTCACCTGGCACCCGTCTGCGACCTCCCTCGCCAACCTTCACAACGCCGGCAAGGTGCTCGTGTTTCCAGGCATCGGCTACAGCAACGAGGACATGTCGCACTTCACCTCGCGCCACTACTGGGAGGTCGGCGCCACCGATGCATCCCTCACAACCGGCTGGATGGGCCGCTACCTCGACATCGCCGGCGTGGCGGGAAACCCGTTCCAGGGACTCTCACTGGACGGGCAGATGAACCCGTTGCTCGCCACCGCCAAGAACCCGGTGGCCGCGATCGACCAGCCGAACAATTTCAGCGTATGGGTGAACGGCGTGTGGGGAGATGCGTCAGATTGGACGCTCGAGTCGGCCTCCTCATTGGGCGACAAGCAACGCAATTCCCACGATCCCGCGATCCGACAGGTCGCACGGGCGGCGTCGGAGGTCGGCGTCGTGCGCCGCACGCTGAACCCTTGGACGAACGGCCCCCAGAACAGCGCCGATTCGAGCGGGAGTAAGAACCCGGCCGCCGTCTACGGCGGCTCGGTGACCTATCCACTCTCGTCCGGAGATGACCTGCCCGCCCGCCTCGCCGGTCTCGCGTCGATGATCGCCGCCGGGATCCCGCTGAAGTGTGTGGCGCTCACGACGGACGTTCAGTTCGACACCCACTCGAGCCAGCCGCAGACCTTTGACACCGGCGTTCAGTTGGTGTCCGACTCGCTCGCCGCCTTCCAGGCCGACCTCGAGGCTAGAGGCATCGACCAGCGAGTGATCGTCCACGTCTGGTCAGAGTTCGGCCGCCGCGCGGAGGAGAACAGCTCGGACGGCACCGATCACGGTGCCGCCGGCACGTCGCTACTGATCGGCAGCCGCGTGAATGGCGGCATGATTGGCGAGTTCCCGGCGCTGAGTGCGCTCGACGTGAATGGCAATCAACGCGTGAACGTCGACTTCCAAGGCGTCTACGCCTCACTACTCGAGCAATGGTTCAATCACGATGCCGCGGCGATCATCCCTGGAGCGTCGAAATTCCACCGGTACAAGCTGCTCGCATGAGACGATTACTCGCCTGCTGCCTGTGTGCCGGGCTTGCCGCGCTTGCGGCGGCCCCCTTGGCCCCCGCGGCGCATAAGCACACTCCTGTACACCTCCTGATTGACGCGCAGGAGTGGTCGCTGTGGCCATCGCGCAGCAGCGTGCCGGCCGGCCCAGTGCTCGTTGAGCTGTGGAACCGAGGCCAGGACGCACACGACACATGGATCCGCCGGCTGAACGCGGCCGACCAGATGGTCGGGCCGGTGCTCGGGAAGGTTGCGAAGACGCTGCCGGGGAAGATCAGCCAGGCTACCTGGCACCTGAAGGCCGGCCGCTACGAGCTCTTCTGCTCGATGCACGGCCACATGGCGCTTGGGATGCACACGAACCTGCGGGTCACCGCGCGCTAGCTGCGGGCCGCTGCAACTCGCAGAAACGGCCTCGCGTTCAACGAATAAGGAAGAGGTCCCAGGCTCGAATCCTGGATCGCCCATTCGACGAAGCGCTCGTGGGTATGCGTCGCGACCGGCCACTGCCAATCGGAACGGCAGCTCTAGGTGAGCACGGCTGTGGGGTCGCTGGATCGGGTCGCGCCGAGTGACGGAGAGCGCGCGTCGGGAGCGATACGGCCGACGCGGACACAGTTGCGGCCGGCGGTTTTGGCTGCGTACAGTGCTTGGTCGGCGGCTTCGAAAGTCTCGTCGTAGTTGAAGCAGCTGGGTTCGCTGGCGCTGACGCCAAAGGACATCGTCACGGGCACGGTTCCGTGGAGGGTGTCGTGGATCGTTCGGCGTAGATCCTCGGCGATGATCGCGGCCTCGCTGGCGTTAGCGCCTGGGAGGAGTACCAAGAATTCCTCGCCGCCGAGGCGGTAGGCGAGATCGAACGCGCGTAGCCGCTTGCGCAGGCAGTAGGCGACGTCACGCAGGACGGCGTCACCGGTGGTGTGCCCGTGGGTGTCGTTTACTGCCTTGAAGTGATCGAGGTCGCCCACGATAAGCCCGACCGGCCGCTGAACAATCGAAGCCTGATGACGAAGCTCGTCAGCTCGAGCTCGCAGTGCGTTGCGGTTGAGCATGCTCGTGAGTGGATCGATGACGGACTCGGTGCGGTGGTGAACGTCTGATTGCATCAGCGCGACCGAAAGCAGTGCGACCGCTCCCAGCAGCGCGAGGGGGAATAACACGCGCTGTGGGCTGGCGATTACCTGTGCAGGGTCAACACCGAGGGAGCTCGCGAGCATCAAGCCCGCAGCGACACTGGTGCCGGCGACCACCCCGCGGACGTTGAAACGCGCCGCCAGCGCCACCACGGGAAGCACCAGCCATGCAAGGGCCGGACTGCGTGCGCCGCCTGTCAGTGCGACGCTCGCGGCGATCGCCACCTCTGAATTCAGCCATGCGATGGCAAGTCGATACTCCGGACGCGGGGAGGTTTGCAACCCACGGTCAGTCAGGACAAACGCGAAGCTCGCGACAGCAAGTGGGATCAGTGTCCACCAGCCCATCCACGGTCCACAGACCAACAGCGCGACGGCAATTACAGCGAACGAGCGTGCGCGCAGCGGTCTCAGGCGCCGCTCCATATCAAGCACACGCTCGCGATCAGCCTGAGTCGCGCATAACCAGGAAACGCGAGGCTCGTTGGCACTTCCTCCCATGGGTGCTATATCGGCTCGTGCGATCACGCACATGAGCATGCAAACCCAACCCGTCAACGCCCATTCACCGATTCCGGGATGCCCGTCGCCAGCGCCGGGCCGTCGTCCGAGCCAACACAGGACCAGACCGCTCCAGCGCGACAGCACGCGCGGGCGGGTCACCCCTTCTGGCGGTGCCCGAACGTCAGCACCAGCACGGTGATCCCGACGCCCAGCAGGACCTTGCCGAGCACCGAGCCGACCGCTGTCCAGGCGTTGCCGGCGACCATCCCGATCAGGATGAAGCCGGCCGCCCAGATCGCGCAGCCTGCCACCGTCAACGCCACGAACTCGCCGATCGGCACGCGTCGCACCCCGGCCGGCAGCGAGACGAAGCTCCGGGCGAGCGGCAGCAGCCGGGCGATGAAGACGGCGCGGTTGCCGTGGCGTGCGAGCAGCCCGTCCCAGCGGGAGACCACCCCGCTCGCGCCTGGCACGCGCGCGACCACTCCCGACGCGCCGACGCCGTACGCGATCATCGAGCCGACCAGGTTCCCTGCCGTGCCCGCGAGCACGGCGGCGGGGAACGAGAGCCAGCCCTGGCCGACGGCGAAGCCCGCGAACAGCAGCGTGAGCTCGCTCGGTACCGGAATGCACGCGCTCTCCGGCACCATCAGCAGGAACACGCCCAGGGCGCCAAGTTGTCTGACAAGCTCGGTCACGGGTTGCACACAGTTAAGCTTACTTAACTATTAGCAGATGTCCCCACCGCCCTCGCGACGCAGACCTGACTCCAGCTCGGCCGCGGCCGCGCTGCTCGAGACCGCTCCGCTCGTGTCGCGCTGGACCGAGCGACTGCTCACGCAGGCGCAACCTCCGCTGACCGTCTCCCAGTACCTGGCGCTGCGGGCGGTCGCGGACGAGCCGCTCACGGCCGCCGAGCTCGCTCGCCGCGCGGGCGTTTCCAGCCCGGCGGTCTCTCAGCTGCTCGCGACGCTGGTTGAGGCCGGCTGGATCGAGCGCCGCGAGGCGCCGTCTGACAGGCGCCGCCAGGACGTCTCCTTGACAGCGACGGGCCACGCCGTGCTGCGAAGCGCAACCGTCCTGCTCAGCGCACAGCTCGCGGAGCTACTGGTGGAGGTGCCCGCGCCCGAACTGGACGCGCTCGCCCGCGTGCTGCCAGTCGTACGCGCGGCGCTGGCGGGTACGCCCCCTCCGCGCCGCCCGCGCCCACCCGGACCTGGCCGCCCACCCGGACCACCGCCGCGCCCACCCGGAGCACCGCTGCGCCCGCCCGGCGTACCGCGACGGTGACCCCTGGATCGCCGGGAGGCCCGCTTCACTACCTACGAATCTCTCCGCTTCGCGACGCAAATTCACGAGCGCGTCCGCTAGTGGTCCGGTCCGCTTGCCTCCGGTTGCGGACCGCTCGCCGTTGCCGCTGTGGCTGAGCTGCCAAGCGCGTGGATTGCATCGAGCACCTCTTTGATGCCGCCTGCGGTGTTCACGTCGAGCCGGTCGAGGATCGTCTCGGTGTCAGCGAACTCCTTGACCGCGCGTGCGTCCGAGGCCGCTGACTGCACCGACTGTCCGACCATGATGATCGACAGAAGCACCAGCTGCAGGAACGTCTGCGCGACCCAAGCCACGATGATGATCACCTGTCCGGAGCTGATCGCTGCCGGGAGGCTGATCAACGCGATCAGGGCGAACACATAGGCGCACGCCATCGTTCCGACGGTACGGGTGATCACGAGCGCGATCTTGGCGTTTATCCCTTCGACCTGGCGCACCGCGTTTCGGATCTCCTTTGGATCGAAGCGCACTACGTGCGCGAATTGCTGTCGAACCTTGGGTGGCGGGTCCATGTGAAAGCCTCCAATCGAGAGGGCTGGCGTCGTTCGCGTTGCTCGGCGTGCGCAGCTTCAGCCATCGGTCGGACGTGTTTATGTGCACCCCTCGAGCTGACCCGCACACCGGCGATAATCATGGACATGCCACCAACCGGAGGCTGAAGGACACGGTGAGCACGGACCGCACGCAGGTGGCGATCATCGGCGCAGGCCCAGCCGGACTGACGCTCGGGCGACTGCTCGAGCGCGCCGGGATCGAGGCCGTGATCCTGGAGGCGCGCGACCGTGAATACTGCGAGGCGCGCGTGCGGGCGGGCGTGCTCGAGCAGCGCACACGCGACGTCCTGATCGAGGCAGGCGTCGGCGAGCGCCTGCAGCGCGAGGGCATCCTCCACGGTGGCATCTACCTGCAGCTCGATGCCGAGCGCACCCACATCCCGATGCAGGAGCTCACGGGCGGTGCGGTCACGATCTACGGCCAGACGGAGGTCGTCAGAGATCTGATCGCCGCGCGCGTTCAGACCGGAGCGCCGCTGGTGTTCGAGGCACATGACGTTGGGATCGACGGCCTGGAGGCCGACCGGCCCGTCGTCCGTTACCGCCACGGCGACGTCGAGCACGAATTGCGCGCCGACTTCGTCGCCGGCTGCGACGGCTTTCACGGCATCTGTCGCCAGTCTTTCCCTGCCGGCGCACTGCGGCTCTGGCAGCGCGACTACGCGTTCGCATGGCTCGGGATCCTCGCCCAGGTGCCGCCCTCCACGGATGAGCTGATCTACGCGCGCAACGCGCGTGGGTTCGCGTTGCACAGCATGCGCTCGCACCAGGTCAGCCGCCTGTACGTGCAGGTCGACGTCGACGCGGACATCGCCGATTGGTCCGACGCGCGCATCTGGGACGAGCTGCACCAGCGCCTGGCGGTGCCCGGGTGGGAGCTCGAGGAGGGTCCAGTAACGGAGAAGTCGATCACGCCGATGCGCAGCTTCGTCGTGGCGCCGATGCGACACCGCAGCCTGTTCCTGGCCGGCGATGCCGCCCACATCGTGCCGCCGACCGGGGCCAAGGGCCTGAACCTCGCGATCGCGGACGTCGTCCGCCTCGCCGCCGCCCTGGCCGACCGCTACGCGGCGAGCGGCAGCGATGCGCCGCTTGACGCCTACTCCGACGGGTGCCTGCAGCGCGTGTGGCGGGCGCAGCACTTCTCGTGGTGGATGACCCAGATGCTGCACGTCGACCCGCGCGAGGGTGCATACGATGACCAGCTTGCGCGTTCACAGATACGCTATGTATGCAACTCAACGGCAGCAGCGACCTCGCTCGCGGAGAATTACGTCGGGCTGCCTTTTGACGGAAGGTGAGTGTCGGTGGCTGAACTGGTTTCGCTAGGTGAGGCGATCGAGAGGACGGTGAAGGACGGCGACAGCGTTGCGCTGGAGGGATTCACCCACCTGATCCCGTTTGCGGCAGGCCATGAAGTGCTGCGCCAGGGCCGCCGCGAGCTCGAGCTGATCCGGATGACCCCGGACATCCTGTATGACCAGATGATCGGCGTCGGCGCCGCCCGCAAGCTCGTCTTCTCATACGGCGGCAACCCCGGGGTCGGCTCGCTGCACCGCTTCCGCGACGCGATCGAGCACAACTGGCCACATGCGATCGCGGTCGAGGAGCACAGCCACGCAGGCATGGCCAACCGCTACGTCGCCGGCGCCTCGAAGCTGCCGTTCGCGGTGATGCGCGGCTACACGGGCACCGACCTGGTCGGGCACACGCGCGTGAAATCGATCACCTGCCCGTTCACCGGCGAGCAGCTCACGGCCGTGCCGGCACTCAACCCGGACGTCGCGATCGTCCACGCTCAGCTCGCCGACCGCGACGGCAACGTGCAACTGTGGGGCATCCCCGGCGTGCAGAAGGAGGCGGTGCTAGCGGCCGAACGCGCTGTCGTGACCGTCGAGCGGATAGTGGACACGCTCGAGCCACGGCCCGGTGGCGTCGTGATCCCCGGCTGGGTGATCGACTACGTTGCGTACGCGCCCGGCGGCTCGCAGCCGTCCTATGCGCTGGGCATCACAGAGCGCGACAACGACTTCTATCGGGAGTGGGATGTGATCAGCCGTGATCGCGAGCAGTTCCTCGCGTGGATGAACACGCACGTGCTGAGTGCGGTGAGCGCGTGACCGGCCAGGACGGGCCTATGGTCGCTACTGCTGGCCCGCTGGCCAGCAGTAGTGGTGAAGCGTTCACGAGCGGTGAGCTGCAGACGATCGTCGCCGCACGCAGCCTCAGCGGCAAGCGCTCCTGTTTCATCGGCGTCGGGCGGCCGAGCACGGCCGCCCTGCTCGCGCGCATGGTCCACAACCCGCGGCTGGTGCTGGTCTATGAGTCGGGAACGATCGGTGCCAAGCCCTATCACGTGCCGCTCTCGATCGGTGACGGCGAGCTTGCCGAGACAGCCGATCTGGTCGTGTCCGTGCCGGAGATGTTCAACTACTGGATCGGCCCGGGCCGGGTGCAGGTCGCGTTCCTCGGCGCCGCCCAGGTGGACCCGCGCGCGAACCTCAACTCGACCGTGATCGGCGACTATGAGCACCCGACGACGCGCCTGCCCGGCGCCGGCGGCGCACCGGAGATCGCGACCGGTTGCCAGGAGGTCGTGGTGATCGCCCCGCACAACCGCCGCACGTTCGTGGAGAAGCTCGATTTCAAGACAACCAGCGGCGACCGCACGACGCTCGTGATCACCGACTTGGGCGTGCTGGAACCGATCGACGGTGAACTGACGCTGACGACTCTGCATCCGGGCGTGACCGTGGAGCAGGTTCGGGAGGGCACGGGTTGGGAACTTAGAGTTCCTGACAAGCTGGGCGTGTCAGCGGCGCCGAGCGTCGAGGAGCTCGAAGCACTCCGGGAGCTGGTTGCGCGATGAGCAGGGCAGAGGGAGACAAGGTCAGCGAGGGCGGGGCGGGCGACCGGCAGGAGGAGGTCCGTCAGATCTATGACCCCGTGGCGGACACGCCGCAGCGGTACCGTCGCGAACCCGCCGAGGCGCAGCCGCCGCTGGACTACCCGCCCTACAAGTCGACACAGCTGCGTCATCCGAAGCAGCCGCTCGTCTATCTACCGCACACGGTCACCGAGATCACGGGTCCGCAGCTCGCGGCGACGGTGGGCATGGCCGGCACCGACAGCGACCTGACGGTTCAGCATCGGGGGGAGCCGATTGGCGAGCGGATCATCGTCTCCGGCCACGTCTACGACACCGAGGGTAAGCCGCTGCCCGACACGCTGGTCGAGGTCTGGCAGGCCAACGCCGCCGGGCGCTACGCGCACAAGTGGGACCGCTGGGCGGCGCCGCTTGACCCCAACTTCACGGGCGCCGGCCGCTGTCTGACCGATGCCGACGGGCGCTATCAGTTCACGACGATCCGGCCCGGTCCGTACCCGTGGGGCAACCATTACAACGCCTGGCGTCCGGCGCACATCCATTTCTCATTGCTGGGGCGCGCGTTCGCGCAGCGACTCGTGACGCAGATGTACTTCCCCGACGACCCCTTCTTCCCGTATGACCCAATCTTCAACTCGGTGGCAGATGAGAAGGCGCGTGAGCGGATGATCTCGACCTTCAACATTCACGAGACACGGCCGAACTGGGCGCAGGCGTTCAACTGGGACGTCTACCTGCGCGGCCCCGCCTCGACGCCGTTCGAGGAGAGCTTCGAATGATCTTCGAGGTGACACCGTCCCAAACGGTCGGCCCGTACTTCGCGATCGGCATGCCATACGAGGGCGGCAACCTGATCGTCCCCGCGGGCACGCGGGACGCGGTCACGATCACCGGCACGATCCACGACGGTCGCGGCGACATCGTCCCGGACCACCTGATCGAGTTCTGGCAGCCCGATGGCGAGGGCCACTTCGCCGACATCCACGGTTACGGCGAGCAGTCGACGCTTGAGGGCTTCCGTGGCTTCGGCCGCTGGGGGGTGGAGGACGGCGACGGCGCCTACGAGATGGTCACCGTCAAGCCCGGCCAGGTCCCCGGCCCGGGCGGCCGGCTGCAGGCGCCGCACATCGACGTGACCTTGTTCGCACGCGGCATGTTGCACCGCGTGGTGACGCGCATCTACTTCGCCGACGAGTCCGACGTCAATGCCTCCGACTCCGTGCTCACGACCGTGCCGGCCGCCCGGCGCCAGACGCTGCTGGCACAACCGACCGACGCCGGCTACCGCTTCGACATTCATCTCCAGGGCCCTGCCGAGACCGTCTTCTTCGATATCTGAGCCTCGTGCCGGGATCTGACCTCTTTGCCGGGACCTACGCGCGCGGCGCCGCCGCTGGCGCCGTCGATGCCGAGGCGTGGGTGCGGGCGATGGTCAATGTCGAGGTGGCGCTGGCCGCCGCCTGCGAGGACGAGGGCTTGATCCCGCCACAGGCCGGCGAAGCGGTCCGCCGCGCCGTGCAGGAGCCGTTCGACGTGAATGCGATCGCCGCCGGGGCCGGCGAGAACGCGACCCCGGTGATCCCGCTGGTCGACGAGCTCCGCAGACGCGTGGAGGTGGAGTCTCCTGAGTTCGTGGATGCTGTTCACTTCGGCGCCACCAGCCAGGACATCGTCGACACGGCGGCGATGCTGGTCGCGCAGCGCGCGCTCGAACCGACTCTGACCGACGCGCGCGCCGCCGCGACCGCAGCCGCACGACTGGCCTTCACGCACCGCGGCACTCCGATTCTCGGACGCACGCTGCTCCAGCCGGCGGTACCGACCTCCTTCGGGCTCGTCGCAGCCGGATGGCTGGTGGCGCTGGAGCGCGCCGCGGTCGAGCTGGAGCGGGTGCGCGATGAGGCCCTGGCCGTGCAGATGGGCGGCCCGGTCGGAAGCAGGGCGCCGCAGGTGGCGGCCCGCATGGCTGCGATGCTCGGGCTCGCCGAGCCTGTGATCCCGTGGCATACCGACCGCACACGCGTCGCGCAGCTGGCCGCTGGGCTCGGGGGACTGACGGGCGCGGCGTCCAAGGTCGCACGCGACATCACGCTGCTGGCGCAGGCGGAGGTCGACGAGGTGCGCGAGGGCGGCGAGCGCCGCGGCGGCTCATCGTCGATGGCCCACAAACGCAATCCGGTCGCGGCGGTGTCCGTGCTCGCCTGTTCCAAGCGCGTGCCCGGCCTGGTGGCGACGATCTTTGCGGCGATGGAACAGGAGCACCAGCGGGCAGCGGGCGCATGGCAGGCAGAGTGGGGCACGCTCAGCGAGCTGCTGACCCTGACCGGTTCGGCCGCGGCCTGGCTGGCGGACCTGCTGGCCAGCCTCGAAGTGGATACCGGGCGGATGCGGAAGAACCTCGCGGTTCTTGCCGAGTCTGGCGTCACCGAGGCGGCCGGGATCGAGCTCGAATCCCAGCTGACCGGCGCCGGGGAGCTCGTCGATCGCGCGCTGTTGGAGGTCAAGCGGTGAGCGCGGTCGCGCCGTGACCGGGGTCACGCGGTGAGAGCCGTCGCACTCCACCACGAGTCGATCGGCCCGCTGGACGGGCCGCCGCTCCTGCTCGGCGGATCGCTGGGGACGGCGCTCGCGATGTGGGAGCCGCAGGTCAAGATCCTCGCCGGCCGCCTGCGGATGATCCCGTTCGACCACCGCGGCCACGGCGCCTCGCCGGTGCCGGCGGCGCCCTACACGATCGCGGAGCTCGGCCACGACGTGATCGCACTGATGGATCGCCTCAAGCTCGAGCGCGCCTCCTACTGCGGGCTCTCGATCGGCGGCATGGTCGGCCAGTGGCTCGCGGGAAACCATCCGGAGCGCATCGACAGGCTGATCCTGATCGCAACGACGTCATACCTGGGTGAGTCCGAGCGGTGGCTGGAGCGCGCGGCCACGGTGCGCACGGCGGGCACGGTCGAGGTGATCGCAGACGTGGTCGTAGCCCGCTGGTTCACGCCCGCGTGGGCCGCGACGCACGGGCACGCTGTACGGGCCTACAGGGAGATGCTGGCGGCCACCGCCGTGGAGGGCTACGCGGGCTGCTGCGAGGCGATCGCCGAGCTCGACCTGCGCGCAGAGCTCAAACGGATCACGGCTCCGACGCTCGTGCTCAGCGGCGCTGAGGACCCGTCGATCCCGCCGCCGAACCAGCAGGCGATCGCAGACGCGGTCGCGGGCGCCCGCCTGGAGATGATCGCCGACGCCGCGCACCTGCCGAGCGTGCAACAGCCGGCGCTCGTGAACCAACTGATCTTCGACCACCTCGGACTCTGAGGACGGCATGACTGACGACGAGTACTACGAACAGGGGATGCGGGTCCGCCGCGAGGTGCTGGGCGACGCCCATGTCGACCGCGCGCTGGCCGGCGCGACCGACTTCACGGCGCCGTGGCAGGAGTTCATCACACGCCACGCCTGGGGTGGCGTGTGGACGCGGGACGGGCTTGATCGCAGGACCCGCAGCGCGATCACGCTGTCGGTACTGACTGCGCTCGGGCGCGAGAGCGAGATCGCGATGCACGTGCGGGCGGCACGGCGCCACGGTCTCTCCCAGGAGGAGGTTGCCGAGATCCTGATCCACACCGCTGTGTATGCGGGGGTGCCTGCCGCGAACGCGGCGTTTGCAATCGCGCAACGGGTGTTCGAGGAGGACGCATCATCCTGAGGTAGTACTCGACCTCCGACTTGAGTCGCATCTTTAGGCTGGAAGAATCAGCCCACCGGCGCTGTGCAGGTTGCCCGCACATTCCTGCCCTCGCTCAGGGTCGGCGGCGCCCTGAAACTCCTGGGCGGGGTTACGATCGCGCGCGCTTTTGGCCAGTCCTAACGAGACTCACAACAAGCACACCTACGCTCAGAAATCACAGGACGACACCCCAAACGCTTCCTGTGCACGAAGGTCCCAGAGATCACGCGCACCCGCACCCGCACGCGGACCAGCCTCCGCATCCGCATCCGGTGCTTGCGCCCGAAGCCGAGTAGCTGCTGCTCGTCGCGCGCAGCCTCTCCAACGCCGAGATCGCGCAACGGCTGGTGCTGTCGACTCGTCACGCCCGCGCGGAGCTGACGCGGGGCGGGGCGGTCGAGTCACGAATGATGAGCTGGGTCGCGAGCTCGACGTGTAGCGCTTCGAGGCGACGGTTCTCCAGAAGGCGCGTCAGCAAACTGACCCCCATGCGCCCCATCTCCGCCAAGGGCTGACGGACTGTGGTGAGCGCAGGCGTGACGAGCTCCGCCTCCGGGGTGTCGTCGAAGCCGACGATCGAGAGCTCATCAGGGATCCTGAGCCCGTGAGCGAGCGCGGCGTGAAGGACACCGATCGCGATCTGGTCGCTGAAGGCAAAGATCGCCGTCGGCGGCGATGGGAGATTGAGTAGCTGCTCCGCGGCCCGGCGGCCGCCGAGCACGTCAAACTGCGACTCGACGATCAGATGCGGAGACGGCGCCACCCCTCCTGCAGCCAGCGCCGCGCTGTGGCCGCGCGCCCGCTCATCAGTCGCGAGCATTCCCCGCGGCCCCGTGATTGCGGCGATGTGCCGGTGTCCGAGTCCAAGCAGGTGACTCGTCACGGCGTACGCACCCGAAAGGTTGGCGGCTGAGACGGTCGGTACCTGGCCGTCCAGCCGCTGACGAGGGTCCACCACGACGAACTTGAACCCGTGGCTCATCAAGGTCTGAAGCTCGCCGGCGGTCTCCTCGGGCAGGATCAGCAGCCCGCCGTCCGTCGTTCCATGGACGAGGCGATTCAGCAGCGAGACCTCGCGATCGTGCTCATGCAGGGTTGGGCAAAGGACGATTCGCATGTCGCGCTCGTAGAGGGCGTCTGTCGCCCCGGCCACGATCTCTGAGAAGTAAGCGGGGTGGATCCTCGGCACCGTGAGGCCGACCAGACCGGTGCGGCCGCTGGAGAGCCCCCGCGCCGAGCGGTTGGCCGTGTAGCCGTGGTCACGGACGACGCGTTCGACGGCCACACGCGTCGTGTCTGAGACGTAGCCCGTCCCGTTGACAACACGCGACACGGTCGCAATCGAGACGCCGGCGATCTGGGCGATCTCGCGGATGGTGGCTCCCCGCTGGTCCACCGTCTTCGGACTCATGCCGTGCGCCGCCCCTTATTCATCGGCCCCTGCCAGCTGATCACGCCTGTAACGTTACACAATAAACGTCTCATTTGCACGCGGTTGATTTTGGACTATCTTCCGCCAGGCCCGTAAACACTGGGGAAATTGGGGCTTGACTATTCGGAAACAAAAGGTTAGCGTTTCCGCACTGCCCGTCTGGGCCGTTGGCGGTGCGCCGCTTGGAGGGAGCGAGGAGAGAATAGGTGCCGTTTTTAGTCCGACGACTCGGGTTTTACGTTGTTGCTGCCTGGGCGGCGGTAACGGTCAACTTTTTCATCCCGCGGGCGATGCCCGGCAACGCGGTGGACACGATGATGGCCAAGTTTCCGAACCTTCAGGCGCAGGCGAGGAGGGCGCTCCAGGCCGAGTTCGGCGTCGGCCACCAGGGCAGCCTCCTGCACCAGTACTGGGTGTACCTCGGCAACCTCGTGCATCTCAACCTGGGGACGTCGGTCAGTCTCTATCCCGACAAGGTGACGAGTGTGCTCGCGAGCACCGTTCCCTGGACCTTGGCGCTCGTGGGCACCGCCACGATCATCAGCTTCGCGTTGGGCACGCTGCTCGGGATCCTCGCCGCGTGGCGGCGCGGTGGCTGGCTCGACCAGAGCCTGCCGGCGTTCACATTCCTGCAGGCGACCCCGTACTTCTTCCTCGCGCTGGTCGTGATCCAGTTCTTCGCCGTTGATTTGCACGCCTTCCCGATCAGCGGGGGATATTCGCTCGGGCTTCAACCCGGCTGGAACTGGAGCTTTATCGGCAGCGCGATTGACCACGCGCTGCTGCCGGCGTTGACGATCATCGCCACCTCGATGGCTGGGTGGATGTTGCAGATGCGCAATGTCACGATCACGACGATCGGCGAGGACTACGTGCTCGCCGCTCAGGCCAAGGGCCTGAGCTCGCGCCGCGTGATCTTCACGTATGCGGCCAGGAACGCGATCCTGCCGAACATCGCCGGCTTTGCGCTGGCGATCGGATTTGTCGTCGCCGGGGCGTTGGTGATGGAGATCGTATTCTCCTACCCGGGCGTGGGCTTCACGCTCTACAACGCGGTGCAGGCCAACGACTATCCGCTCACGCAGGGGATATTCCTGGTGATCTCATTCGCGGTGTTGTTCGCTTGCATGATCGCTGACCTTGTTTACGTACTTGCGGATCCGCGCACCCGGACGAGGCAGGCCTACTGATGTCGGTCGCGGCACCGCTCGTAGCCGACGCTCGCACTCAGCAGCGAGCCGCGCCTGTCTGGCGCCGACTGTCGCGGTCGATGCCGTTGAAGGCCAAGATCGGCGGGGCCATCTTCGGCCTGTTCATCTTGATCGCCATCATCGGACCGGCACTCGCCCCGTACGACCCCTCGGCCACCACGGGTCAGACCCAGGCGCTCGCGCCGAATGTCCATCACCTTCTCGGCACCACATCGACCGGGCAGGACGTGCTCTCGCAACTGCTCGTGGGGCTGCGCTCAACGGTCGTACTCGGCTTGATGACCGGTGTAATAGCCACCGTGCTGGCGGTGCTGGTCGGCGTCACGGCCGGCTTCCTCGGCGGCGTGGCCGACGAAGGCTTGTCACTGGTGGCGAACGTCTTCCTGGTGTTGCCCGCGCTTCCGCTCCTGATCGTGGTGCTCGGATACCTTCGCACGGGGAGCTTGCTACCGGTGGCGATCGTGCTCAGCGTGCTCGGGTGGGCTTGGGGTGCGCGCGTGATCCGCGCTCAAACGCTGACGCTACGCAACCGTGACTACGTTCTGGCCGCCCGTGAAACTGGAGAGCGGACCTGGCGGATCATCGCCTTCGAGATCCTGCCCAACGAGGTCAGCCTGATCGCGGCCAGTTTTGTCTCGACGGTCCTCTACGCGGTCCTGACCTCCGTGGCACTGGCTTTCATCGGTCTCGCAAGCTTCTCCGGGTGGAGCCTGGGCACGATGCTGTACTGGGCCACCGGGCAGGAGGCGGTCCAGCTCGGAGCCTGGTGGTGGTACGTGCCGCCCGGCCTCTCAGTCGCCCTGCTGGGGATGAGCCTCGTGCTGCTGAACTTCGGCCTCGACGAGATCGGCAACCCGCGTCTGCGTGACGGCGGGCGTCGCAAGATCAAGGGCGCGCGCTGGCGGGCGTCGGATCCCACGCCGGTGATCCGGGGGTTGCTGTGAGCACCCCCGAGCAGACCGCTGTCGGCACGGCGCCCGTGACTGAAGAGGCCGCCGCGACCGCGCTGCCCGTACTTGAGATTCGCGACTTCTCCATCTCTTTTGCCACCGAGTCGGGGAACGTCAAGGCCGTACGCAACGTCGATCTCAGCCTGGCGCCGGGAGAGATCGTCGGCCTCGCCGGTGAGAGCGGCTCGGGCAAGTCCACGCTGGCGCTGGGCGCATGCCGGCTGCTGCGTCCGCCCGCCGTCATCACCGGCGGCAGCGTCGTCTACCGCGGACGCCGAGTGGCGCCCGGGGGCGTGGAGATCCTCGAGCTGACGCCGCACGAGTTGCGGGCCCTGCGCTGGCGGGAGATCGCGATTGTCTTCCAGAGCGCGATGAACGCCCTGAATCCGGTGCTGCGGGTGGAGGCCCAACTCGGCGATGTGATCGACGCTCACCTCGACCTGCGGCGCGAGGAAAAGCGCGAGCGGCTCGACTCGCTGCTGGACATGGTCGGCATCCCGCGCGCACGGCTGCGCAGTTACCCGCATGAGCTCTCCGGCGGGATGCGGCAGCGGATCATGATCGCGATGGCGCTGGCCACCAATCCCGAGGTGGTGATCATGGACGAGCCCACGACCGCCCTTGACGTCGTGGTCCAGCGAGAGATCCTGGCGGAGGTCGCAGAGCTGCAGAAGGAGCTGAAGTTCGCCGTCCTCTTCATCACGCACGATCTCTCGTTGCTGCTCGAGATCGCCGATCGCATCGCGATGCTCTATGGCGGCCAGATGGTTGAGACGGGCACTGCCGAGCAGATCCATCACGGCACGGCGCACCCCTATACGCGCGGGCTGCTCAACTCGTTCCCGAGTGTCCGTGGTCCGCGCCGGCAGCTTGCGGGGATTCCCGGCTCCCCGCCCGACCCGCGTGACATGCCTCCGGGTTGCCCGTTCGGGCCTCGCTGCCGCTTCGCGAGGCCGGAATGCTCAACCGTCGATATGCAGCTGCTTCCTGCCGAAGTCGACGAGCCGCAGCACCTCACCGCGTGTCCATTCGTCAAGGTTGGAGAGACCGAGCCCGCTCCGGCTGCGGCTACCGCCAGCCACGGAGAGGTTCTGTGATGAACGACGGCGCTATGACGGTCAATGATCCCGCCGCGAGTGAGCTCGGCCCGATCGTGTTGGAGGCCAAGAGCCTCTTCAAGGACTACAGGCTCGGCAGAGGCCCCAGGTCGACGGTGCTCTCGGCCGTACGAGACGTCTCTCTGCAACTCCGACGCAGTGCCGTTGTTGCGCTTGTCGGTGAGAGCGGGTCGGGCAAGTCGACCGTGGCCAAGCTCCTGGCCGCCCAGGAGCGGCCAACAAGCGGCGAGGTCCTACTCGACGGCGAGCCCGTGCACAACTCCCGCCGCCGTGGGTTCCGGGCGTACAAGAGTGAAGTGCAGATGGTGTTCCAGGACCCGTTCGCTTCGCTGAATCCGACCCATAGGGTTCGCTATCCGCTGGAGCGAGCGGTGCGGCTGCACCGTCCCGAGCTCGGACGCAAGGCGGTGGCCGATGAGCTCATACGCCTGATGAATGAGGTCCGGCTCGGGCCCGCGCAGGATCTCCTTGCCCGCTACCCCCACCAGCTGTCGGGGGGCCAGCGCCAGCGTGTCTCAATTGCGCGCGCATTGGCGGTCAAGCCGCGGGTCCTGCTCGCGGACGAGCCGGTCTCGATGCTCGACGTCTCGATCCGCCTTGAGGTCCTGGATGTCATTGACCAGTTGCGCCAGCGCTTCGAGCTCGCCGTTCTCTACATCACGCATGACATCGCATCAGCGCGTTACTTCGCGGGTGAAACGCTGGTGATGTACGCGGGTGAGATCGTTGAGAGAGGTCCCTCCGAGGACCTCAGTCAGCGCCCCGCGCACCCGTACACACAGCTGCTTCTGGCCGCGGCACCGGACCCGGACCACCTAGGGGCCCCGCTCGATGCGCGCCTGGCCCGCGGCGCTAGAGGGGCGGGGAGCGCTCCCACCAATACGGTGGGTTGCCGGTTCAGTCCCCGCTGTCCATTTGCCGACGACCACTGCCGGGCTGAGTCACCGCCCCTGCGAGCGATCGGCGAGCATCGCGCCGCGGCCTGCTGGCGACTCGACCTTGCAGCACCCGATCTTGTCCAACGTCAACGGGAGGAGAGGAGCGTGGCACTGCCTCAATGACTCCGGTCTGATCGACCTGCCGGCGCGACAGCACACTGCCGCGCCGGTGGCCGCAAACGGCGCCGCGTGACGCACACGCGACCGCCACGTCTACTAATCACTGCAGCAGAAAGGTACATCACCTAATGGAACCGAAAACCAAGAGGCCATCGGTGCTGGGGCGTCGTGTCTCAGCCGTCGTGGCCGCCGCCGCCGCCTCAGCGGCGCTGGTCGCGGCGCTCGTCGCGCCGGGCGCGTCAAGCGCGTCCGTAAAGCACGCAACTGCGCATCCCGCGTCGAGCACTCCGCTGATCTTTGAGTCAAGTCCAGAGACCGGCTTCACTCCGGCGAACTACAACCCCTATGTGCAGTCAACCCCGGAGTACCAGGCGGGCGCCGACTCGTTGATCTATGAGCCGCTGATGGACTTCAACCTCGCAAATCCCTCGGCGAAGCCCTACTACATGCTTGCCACCGCCTACAAGTGGGGCAAGGGCGGAAAGTCCATCACGTTCACGATTCGCCAGAACGTGAAGTTCAGCAACGGCACGGCGATGACGCCGGCAGACGTGGCGTTCAGCTTCAACCTGCTGAAGCAGTACGCGGATGTCAACGTGGCCGGACTGGTGATCACCGGCGCGACCGCCTCCGGTAACCAGGTGACGGTCAGCTTCAAGACGCCGCAGTACACCAACCTGCAGTCGATCGGCAACACCTACATCGTGCCGCAGTCGGTTTGGAGTTCGGTCGGTGACCCGGCCAAGTACGTTGACTCCAATCCAATCGGTACCGGCCCCTACACGGTCACTTCGACCGGCGCGGCGGGCATCACAATGTCGGCGAACTCGAGGTACTGGGGTGGAAGCCCGGCGGTCAAGGCGGTCGAGATCCCGGCAATTGCGTCCAACACGACCGTGCTCTCGCTGCTGACGAGCAACCAGCTCACCTGGGCCGGAAACTTCATCACCGGCCTGAAAAGCGCGTTCGAGAACCCGGCGCCGTCCACGCACCAGGTATGGTTCGCTGCGGTTCAGACCAACTCACTGGAACCGAACCTGACCAAGTGGCCGACCAACCAGTTGGCTGTCCGTAAGGCAATCAGCCTCGCGATCAACCGCACCGCGATCAGCACGCAGGGCGAGGCAGGCCTCGAGCCCGTCGCGACCAACACCAGCGGCCTCGTGCTTCCTGGCTTCAAAACCCTGCTGGCGCCGATTGTCAAGAAGGACCACCTGTCACCGCACTCGCAGACCAAGAAGGCCATCGCCGTTCTGAAGGCCGCGGGCTACAAGCTCAAGCACGGCTACTTCTACCTCGGTAAGAAGGAAGTCACGATTCCCGTGACCGACCCGGCCGCCTACACGGACTACGCCGAAGACGACTCGCTGATCGCGGCGGAGCTGCGCAAGGCCCACATCAACTCGACGTTCTACGGGCCAAGCCCGTCGATCTGGGCTGCGAACATCACCAAGGGCAACTTCGTCCTGACGCAGCACTGGTCACAGACGACAATCTCTGCCTACCAGCTCTACAACTACTGGCTGAACAGCAGCGAGATCGGGACCTCAGCCGGCAACTACGAGCGGCTGAAGAACAAGACGATGAATGCTGACCTTGCGAAGCTCGCAGGCCAGACGACCATCAAGGGCCAGTTGAAGGACCTGGCGCCGGTCGAGAATTACGTTGCCACGAATCTGCCGGTCATCCCGACCGTGTACGGAGCCGCGTTCGACGAGTACAACTCGTCGAACTTCACTGGCTGGCCTTCGGCCAAGAACCCGTATGAGATCGGACAGCCCGGCTCGCCGCAGAACGAGGTCGTCGTTCTGCGCCTGAAGCCGAAGTCGTAACGCAACTCGGCGTACCGCCGTCCTGCTCCTTCCAAGGAGCGGGACGGCCGCCGCCACCCATTCAACGCCAGCACAGAGAGGACGAAAATGACGGCCACCGACACCAACGGTTCGGGCGAGGCTGTGCGCACATTTCCCGCGGGTTTCGTCTGGGGCGCCGCAACGGCCGCTTACCAGATCGAAGGAGCCGCAACGACAGATGGCCGAGGCCCATCGGTTTGGGATACGTTCAGCCACACCCCCGGCAAGGTCCGGGGCGGCGACACCGGGGACATCGCGTGTGACTTCTACAACCGCACGGAGGGTGACCTCGACCTCGTCAAGTCACTTGGCTTGGCAGCCTTCCGGTTTTCCATCTCATGGTCGCGGGTCCAGCCCACGGGCAGCGGCGCGGTCAATCAGGCCGGGCTCGACTTCTACCGGCGCCTGGTGGATGACCTGCATGCCCGTGAGATTGCTCCCGCCATCACGATTTTTCACTGGGATCTGCCACAACCGCTTGAGGATGCCGGCGGCTGGGCCAACCGTGACACTGCTGAGCGCCTTGCCGATCTCGCCCAGATCGTGTCCGAGGCGATTGGTGACGAGTGTGCGAACTGGATGACCATTAACGAGCCTCAGGTCGTTGCGAATCAGGGCTACCGCCTCGGCATCCACGCGCCCGGTCATACAGACGATGTCCGCGCGGCGGCGGCAACCCATCACCTGCTTCTCGGCCACGGCCTCGTGGTCGACCGCCTCCGCAGCCTGGTTCCGGCGGCCAAGATCGGACTTGCCCTCAACACCAATGCCGTCAGGGCCTACGACTCATATTCGGAGGAGACCGCAAAGGTGCTGGACGCGGAACAGAACCGCATCTTCATGGACCCGATTCTGCACGGGCGATATCCGCGGGCGGCGCGCGCACACATGCTTCCGCCGTCATCGCTCATTCACGACGGTGATATGGAACTGATCAGCGCGCCCCTGGACTTTGTGGGCATCAACTACTACTCGCCGTTTTACGTCAAGCGCGCGGCGCCGACCGAAGCCAACGTTCAAGAGGTGCCGGTCGCCGGTCGCGATGACGTGGTCATGTTCATGCCCCCAGATATGCCGACCACACCCATGGGTTGGCTTGTCGAGCCCGAGGGCCTCTATGACATTCTGATGACGGTCACCTCTGAACTGCGGCCCGGCTGCAGGCTCTACATCACTGAGAACGGTCGTGCCGCCGAGGATTACGTCGATCCCAATGGGGTGGTCAACGACTTCGAGCGCATCGAGTACCTGAGTGGGCACCTGGACGCCGTGTGGCGCGCGATTCGGGACGGTGCGCCAATCGACGGTTACTTCTATTGGTCGCTGATGGACAACTTCGAGTGGGCCTGGGGGTACCAGAAGCGCTTCGGCATCGTCTTCACCGATTACGGCACGCAACGTCGAATCCCGAAGCAGAGTGCCCGCTTCTATCAGCAGGTCGCGACCACCAACGAGCTCCGGACGGGCGCGGACTTCGAACTCGTCGCAAGCACGGCATGAGCACGGCGGGTCACAGCAGCGATGTCCCGCGCGCACGGAGGTTTCCGGCGGGATTTGTATGGGGCGTGGGGACATCCTCGTACCAGATCGAGGGTGCCGTCGCGGCGGACGGTCGCGGCCGCTCCATCTGGGATGTCTTCGCGCATGCCGACGGGAACGTGCACCGCGGCGACACCGGTGACACGGCGTGCGACTCGTACAACCGCATGGACGATGACGTGCGGCTGCTGGACGACCTCGGGGTCGGCGCCTACCGCTTCTCGATCTCGTGGCCGCGGGTGCTTCCGCAGGGCGCCGGACCGATCAACCAGGCCGGACTCGACTACTACCGGCGGCTCGTCGAGCGCCTCAACCAAAGCGGGATCAAACCAGTCGCCACCGTTTACCACTGGGATCTGCCGCAGGCGCTGGAGGATCGCGGCGGTTGGGCGAGGCGCGACACGGCCGAGCGCATGGCCGAATTGACGCAGGTACTCGCGCAGGCACTGGGCGATCAGGTCGGCATGTGGGCCACGATCAACGAGCCGCTCCAGAGCGTCCATCAGGGCTACCGCATGGGAACCCATGCTCCCGGCCGCTGTGACGACGAGGCGGCCGCGGCGGCGATCCATCACCTGCTTCTGGCCCACGGCTACGCGCTTCAGGCACTGCGCGCGACCGTGCCGGCGGGGATCCCGATCGGCCCGACGATGGACCCGCAGCCCTTTGTCGCGCTCGATGATGCCGCCGCGCCCGTGGCCGATGCTCTCGATGCCCTGCACAATCGGGTCTACCTGGATCCTGTGCTCCGCGGCAGCTACCCGTTCGAGCTTCGCAGCGACATGCGTCCCACTGACGAGCTGATCAAGGACGGGGACATGGAGCTGATCTCCGCGCCGATCGACTTCTTCGGCGTCAACTACTACCGGCCCCATTACATCCGCAGCGGCGACTGGTCGGACCTGCGCCTCGGTGAAACCCCGGTGCCCGAGCACCCAGGCTTTGTCCACTACCTGGCGCCCGACCTGGATCGGACGGTGATGGGCTGGCCGATCGTGCCCGAGTCACTGCGCGACCTGTTGTTGCGGTTGCACGCCGACAGCGGCGGGCTGCCGCTCTACGTAACCGAGAACGGCTGCGCCGCGGACGATTACGTCACGCCCGCGGGCACGATCGAGGACCACGATCGGATCGCCTACATCCACAGCCACCTCGAAGCCGTGTTGGAGGCAATCGACGCCGGCGTCAACGTCGCCGGTTACTTCTGCTGGTCGCTGATGGACAACTTCGAGTGGGCAGAGGGTTATCGCCGTCGGTTCGGGTTGCACTACGTGGAATTCGAGTCCGGCCGTCGTATCCCGAAGCGCAGCGCCCATTTCTACCGGCAGCTGACCCGCAGCAGCGAGCTGCCGCCGTTAGTGCCGTCGCCGGCATCGGACGGAGTGGTGCCCGGGGCGCAGGAGGCGGCTGCAGCGGTGTCGTAGGCACGATAATCAGACGATGAGCGACGCCGCACTCGCCGCCTACGCTGTCCTGGGCGTTGTTCCGGGCGCGTCCGACGCGGAGCTGCGGCTCGCGTACCGCGAGCTCGTCAAGCGCCACCACCCCGACCACAACGCCGGCTCGCCGGAGTCCGCCGCGCGCTTCGAGCAGATCCAGAGCGCCTACGCGGTGATCACGCAGTTGCGCCAACGCCCCCTGCACGGCGTGGATGAGCCCGAGCACGGCATGGGGGAACGCATCGCCGCGATCGAGGCGGAGCTCGCGCGGCAGAAAGCGGCCCGTCAGGCCGCTGCCGCCAGAGCCGAGGCGGCCGCCAGAGCCGAGGCGGCGCGTCAGGCAGCGGCGGCGCGTCAGCCAGCGGCGGGCGCCGCCTCCGCCCGCCCCCGGCGGCCGACCCCCGAGGAGCTCGGCTACTACACGACCGAGGACAGCTTCACGAAGATCATCGACGACGCCGCCGAGGGGCTCGCCGAGCGGCTCCGCAAGAGCGACGCGAAGCACCAGATCGCGCGGCGGCTATCCGACCTGTTCGGCCGCGGGGACTGATGCCGGTGCCCAGTCCGCGTGCGCTCCGGCGGCGGCGGCGCGCGCGGCGGCGGCGAGCTCAAGCTGCTCTTCGCGCCGGACGAGCTTGACGCGCGGCCGGCCGGCCGGCTCGCCGAGTGTGCGCTCATGCGCGTCGATCGCCTCCCAGCCGGAGTAGTCGATGACGTCGAGCCCGCCGTCTCTCAAACTCTCGAGCAGCGCGTCGGGTGACGTGCTGGGTTCGGGCAGAAGGCCGGACGCGAAGTCCTCGATCAGCAACGCGGTCGTCTCCTGTGCGCATTTCTTGTTGGTGCCGATCACGCCGGAGGGGCCGCGCTTGATCCAGCCGGCGGCGTAGAGGCCGGGGACCGGCTCGTGCGAGACCGGGTCGAGCACACGCCCGCCCTGGTTCAACATGGTCTGACGGCCGTCGTCAAACGGCACACCGGGGAGCGGCCTGCCGACGTAGCCGACCGCGCGCAGAACGAGACCGGTTTCGAGCCGCTCGGTGACGCCCGTGGGCCGAGCCTTGAGCGAGCCGTCCTCGGCCGCGACCAGTTCGTTGCGCTCGAGCAGCACTGCCTCCACCTTGCCGTCGCCCTCGATCGCGACCGGTGAGCTGAGGAACCGCAGCACGATCCGGCGGGGCTTGCCGGCCGGGGTCGAGCCCGCGTACAGACTGAGCGTCTCGACGTTACGTTGGGTTGTCCCGTCGGCTTGCTCCAGCCACTCGGCGCTTGCGGGGTCGAGCCGCATATCGGCCTCATCGACGATCACGGCCGCCAGCTCGAGGTCGGCGAGCTCGCGAAGCTCCGGGTTCGTGAACGCCGCCTGCACCGGGCCGCGACGCCCGAGTACGACGATCTCCTCTACGTTGGAGTCGCGCAACAGCTCGATCGAGTGATCGGCGATGTCGGTGACCTGAAGCTCGTCGATCGACAGCGCCAGCATCCGCGCGACATCGAGCGCAACGTTGCCGTTGCCGATCACCACCGCCCGCTTGCACCCCAGATCGAAGTCCCTGTCGGCGTAATCAGGGTGGCCGTTGTACCAGGCGACGAACTCCATGGCGGACTCACTGCCGGGCAGATCCTCGCCGGGTATCCCCAGCCGCCGATCACCGGGCGTGCCGACCGCATACAGCACAGCGTGATAGGCCGCGGCCAACTGCTCATGGCTCACATCCAGACCCACCTCGACATTGCCGTGGAAACGGAACCCCGGCCGGCGCGCGGTCTTCTCGAACACCCGCGTCACCGACTTGATCTTCGGATGGTCGGGCGCCACACCGAAACGAACCAGGCCCCACGGCGTCATCAGCCGGTCAAAAACATCGACCGTGACAACCGGATCCGTGCTTGACAGCAACTGGCCGGCGGCATAGAACCCGGCAGGACCGGAGCCGACGATCGCCACGCGCACGGGATTCTCAGCCGTGCCTGGTACGACACTCATAGAACTGAGGGTACCGGGGCGCTAGAGGATGTTGACCGCCCGCGACACGACCAGGCCGATCGTGACGAGTGAGATCAGCGACTGCAGACCCATGAGCGACTTTGCCTGCACGCTCAGGGGCATCGTGTCGGTCGGGCTGAAGGCGGTCGCGTTCGTCAGCGAGACGTACAGATAGTCGACGAACTGCGGTCGCCAGCCCGGGTAGAGGGCGGCCACCTCGTCGGTCATTTGTAGGAACTGGAAATCCGGACAGCCGTCGCGACCGGCCGCGCGAAGGCCGGGACCGCCGCGATCGACCTCCCAATACCAGAACGCGAACAGCAGCACGTTGGTGAGCCAGATCTCGGAGCCGTCAATGATCAGCTGATGTCCCTGGTTACCGCTCGAGAGGCCGCGATTCAGCAGCAGGTGCGAGAGCAGCACCAGCGCAATACCGTTGGCGATGCTGACCAGGGCAGTGAGGCTGATCATCATCACGCGCCGCCCCGAGTGCGGTGCCTCCAGCCGCTGGGGCGCGGAGATGACCAGGGCGATCAGAAGCAGCCCCTCAAGCGCGGGCAGCAACCACTTGGGGCCTGCGTACAGGCGATCCGGCAGCAGCAGCTGCAGTGCGATCGCCATGACGACCGTCAGCTGCGGCGGCCAATGCCACTCGCCGCGGGGCGGCGGTGGGTACGGGGGACCTTTGAGGCCTGCCGCGGACTCCACCATACGGACAGCCTACGGACGGTGCCGGGCGTCACAGGCCTGACACATATACTTTCCCCCGACCCTACCGAGGAGCCCGACCCTTGCAGGAGATGGTCATCTACGGCGTGAGCTTCGACATGGTCGGAAAGCAGCCGATCGTGCTGCTGAAGGCCGTCGAGAGCAACAAGTTCCTGCCGATCTGGATCGGGCATCCGGAGGCGGCGGCGATCCTCATGAAGCTGCAGGGCGCCTCGACCCCGCGACCGATGACGCACGACCTGCTCTCCGACGTGCTCGGCGAACTCGACGTCGAATGCACGCGCGTCTCGGTGACCGAGCTGCGCGAAAATACGTTCTACGCGTCGATCAGCCTGCGCTCCAACGGGCGCGAGCTCGAGATCGACTCGCGCCCGAGTGACGCCCTCGCCCTCGCCGTCCGTTCCGGCGCTCCGATCTTCGCCGCGGACGAGGTGATCGCCGAATCCGCAATCGAGTTCGAGCACGAGGTTGAGGACCAGGAGGAGGTCGTCGAGAAGTTCAAGGACTTCCTCGACACGGTCAAGCCGGACGACTTCCTCGGCGAGTAGTTAGTCCGGCAGCACGTAGCGGACGGTCAGACCCTCTGCGTCGATTTCCAGGGTGAACTCGATCCCGAGACGCTCGGAGATCCGCAGCAGGGTGTCCATGCTCGGGTTCACAAGGCCCGACTCGAGCCGAGCCACCTGCGGCTGCTTGACTCCGAGTCGCTCCGCCAGCTGCTGCTGCGACATCCGACGCGCGTCGCGGTACAGGACGAGGGCGAGCTCCACCTGGTGGGCCAAGGACGGCTTCCCAGCCTGTGCGATCGACCTCTGCATGCGGTTGAACGCTCGCGGCCCGATGTACTCCAGATCCTCGGATGCTCGCGGAGTCTTTGAATTTTGCTTTGGCATCCCGAAAAGCCGTATTGCAACTATAACGTCGCGGTTATTGTTGCAAAACGCGTTTGAAGCCGGCCGATCGCGGCGCTCCGGACAACCCGGCGGGGCTCGAACTGGGCTAAACGGTCGCGGCCGCGAGGATGCGCGCGATCAGGTCGTCAAAGCCGATGCCGGCCGCGTCGGCCGCCTGCGGCAGCAGCGAGGTCTCGGTCAGACCGGGGATCGGATTGACCTCCAGGACATAGAGCTCGGCGGTCTCGGCGTCGAGCATCAGATCCACGCGGGCGAAGACCGAGCAGCCGAGCAGGTTGAAGGCGTCGAGCGCGATCGACTGGGCCTTCAGCGCCAGCACGGCGTCCAGGTCGGCGGGGCAGACGAAGCGGGTACGGCCGATCTCGTAGCGTGACTCAAAGTCGTAGAAGGACTCCTGCTCGGGCACCGCCTCGACTATCGGAAGCGCCCACGGCCGGCCGCTGTCCTCGAGGATCGAGATGGCGAGCTCACGGCCGGCCACGTAGCGTTCGAGCAGGACCTTCCGGTCATATGAGAAGGCGGCCACCAGCGCCGTCGGTACGTCGGTGGCGCTACGGGCGAACTTGATCCCGAGCGCCGAGCCCTGGCTGGCCGGCTTGATCACCAGCGGAAAGCTCAGCCGTGAGCTGATCGCCGGTAGCGCCTGCGCTGCGCCGAGCCCCTTGAAGGCCGTCTCGCTGAAGGCGAAGAAATCGGGCGTGGGGATACCGGCGTCGCGCATCGCATGCTTGGCCAGGACCTTGTCGGAAGCGCGGATGCAGGCCGAGACGCGCGAACCGGTGTAGGGGATTCCCAACACTTCGAGCAGCTCCTGCACGGTGCCGTCCTCGCCGTCGCGCCCGTGGAGCACCACGAACGCGACGTCGGGGCGATCGGCTGAGAGCCGGTTGACGAGTTCGACGTCGACGTCGAGTTCGAGCACCTCGTGGCCGAGCCGGCGCAGCGACTCCTCGACGCGCGCACCCGATTTCAACGACACCTGACGCTCCAATGAGCGCCCGCCCTTCAGGACTGCGACACGGCTCATCCGGCGCGCTTGCGAGAGAGCGGCAGCACGTCGGCCATGCGCTCGTCCGTGGCAGCCGTTCCGGGTTGGGCTCCCTGCCCGGAAGCACCACGCCTGTCGGCCGGCGCCTGGCCGGTCAGCGTGCTGTACAGCGCCACCTGTTCGCGCACGACCTCGCCCAGGCGGCGCATGCCCTCGCGGATCTCGTCCTCGCTGACGCCACTGAAGTTCAGCCGCATCGACGAGCCGCCGCGGCCGTCGACGTAGGCGGCGCGGCCTGGGACGAACGCGACGCGCTCCTCGATCGCCCGCGCGAGCAGGTCGGTGGTGTCGATGTAGTCGGGCAGCGTCGCCCACACGAACAGGCCGCCCTGCGGGTGCGTCCAGGTGGCCTCACGCGGGAAGTGCTCGGCCAGCGCGTCGAGCATCACATCGCGTCGACGCCGATAGAGCTCGGAAAGGGAGCGCACATAATCGATCCAAGGGCCAGCCTGGAAGTACTCGGCGATGAAGTACTGCGAGATCGACGACGAGCACAGGTCGGCCGAGCCCTTGCCGAGGACCAGCTGGCGCAGCACAGGCGCAGGTGCCACCAGCCAGCCGATACGCACGCCCGGCGACAGGATCTTCGAGAACGTGCCCGTGTACAGCACGAAGTCGCTGTCCAGCGAGTAAAGCGTCGGCAGCGGGTCGCCCTCGTAGCGCAGCAGCCCGTAGGGGTTGTCCTCGAGCACGAGCACTTCGCGCTCACCGGCGATCCGAAGCAGTTCATGGCGGCGCTCCAATGACATCGTCACGCCCGCCGGGTTGTGGAAGTTCGGGATCGTGTAGATGAACTTCGGGCGGCGGCCCTCGCTGTCGAGCAGCGCCAGCGCCTCCCGTAGCTTCTCGATCTGCATGCCATCGCGGTCGAGTGGGATCTGGATCACGTCGGCCTGATAGGAGCAGAACGTCGGCACCGCACCCGGGTAGGTGGGGGCTTCGGCGATGATCACGTCGCCCGGGTCGATCAGGATCTTGCAGACGAGGTCGAGTGCCTGCTGGCCGCCACTGGTCGCCAGGATCGAGTCGGGGTCGACAGTCATGCCCTCGGCCTCCATCACCAGGGCGATCGCCTCGCGGACGTCGGCAAGGCCCTCGGTCGGGCCGTACTGGAGCGCCTTGGCGACGGAGCCGGTCGCGACGCGCCCCATCAGCTCGGTGAAGAACCCCGGCGCGAACGTCGATGTGTCGGGCAGCCCACCCGAGAACGAGATCAGATCGTCACGTGCGGTCAGCGCCATCAGATCGCGCATCGCGGAGGACTTCATGACGCGGGTGCGTTCGGCGAACAGCGCTCCGTAGCGCTCGATCTCGTGCGCCGCCGAGCGCGGCTTGCGACCCTCGTCGCTCACGGCCGGCCCCACGCCCCGGCCGGCGCCCTCTCGTCTATCGTCACGCTCGATCACGGTACAGCACGGTGCATCTCGCCTTCGACATATTCCAGGGCATCGGCATCGCCGCGGCGATTGGGATCAGGCCCTTCCTGCCGGGCCTGGCGGCCGGTGCATTGGCGGCCGGGGACGTCGAGATCCACTTCGACCACACCTCCTACAGTTTCCTGCAATCGCTGCCATTCCTGCTTGTGATGGTGATCGGCGCGGTGCTGCTGGTCGTGCTCGATCAGGGCGTATGGGCGAGTCGCCTGCACAGCGGCCCGCTCGCGGCGGCGCTCGGCGGCGTCGCGCTGGCGCTCGGCGCGCTGTTCTTCGCGGGCTCGCTCGTCCGCGATCACCATGCCGCCTGGCCGGGATGGGTCGGAGGTGTGGTCTGCGCCGCGGTCGGGATCGCCGCCGCGCGCCCGTTCCTCGCGCGCCTGCGCTCACGGCTCGACGAGGCTGCGGCCGCCGTCGGCTTGCCCGTGATCGCCGATGGCTCGGCGTTGCTTGTGGCTGTGCTCTCTGTGGTGGCGCCCCCGGTCGGCCTGCTCGCGCTGCTCGGGCTCCTGTGGCTGTTATATCGGGGCCAGCAGCGCGGCGAGCAGAGGTACGCGGGCCTGCGGATATTGCGCTGATGGTGTCGATCGTATGGGCGGGCGCGCGGCGGTGAAGAAGCTCGTGCTCGTCGTGATCGACGCTATGAAGCCGGAGATGCTCGACCGTGCGATCGCGGCCGGCCGCGCACCGGCGCTGGCGCGGATCGCGCAAGAGGGCGTGTACGTGAACGACGTCGTCGCCGCCTTCCCCTCGGTCACGCCTGTCTGCGCGGCGACGATTGCCACCGGCGTCGGTCCCGAGCAGCACCTGATTCCGAGCATGAACTGGTACCACCGGCTCGAGGAGCGCTACGTCGAGTACGGCTCGAGCTTCTCGGCCACACGCCAGTTCGGCGTGGTGCGGTCGCTCACCGACACCGTCTACCGGATGAACGCCGAGCACCTCTCAGGCGACACCCCGACCGTGTTCGAGTCGCTGGACGACCTCGGCCTCCGCACCGCCGGCACCACCTACCTGATCTACCGCGGCCGCCACGAGCACGACGTGGCCCAGGAGTCTGCGCTCGCGCGCATGATCACCTCAACCCTGTTCCGTCGCACCATCCTCGGTCCGCAGGAGCTCTTCTACGCCGACCTCTATGCGAGCCGCAAGACCGGCTGCCGCGGTCAGCTGGGGATGCCGGGCGTGCGCGACCAGCACACGGGCTGCGTGGGCTCGTACCTGGTCGAGCACGACCTGTTCGACTTCCTGCTGTTCTCGCTGCCCGACAACGACGCCTGGTCACACCGGAACGGGCCGCACGCGCAGGTCACGTCGCTGGCTGCGGCCGACCGCCAGATCGAGCGGCTGATGCATGCCGGCGGCGGGCCCGAGGCGTTCCTCGAGGAGCACGCCGTCGTGGTCACCTCCGACCACTCGCAGGCGCTGGTCGAGGAGCGGATCCGGCTCGACCTCGCGCTCGCCGACTTCCACGTCGCCACGCCGAGCGCGATGCAATCGGTCGGGGCGGAGCTGGCGCTGAGCCCGTCGCAGCGCGCGGCGATGATCTACGCGCTCGACCTCGATCGCCGCGAGGAGCTTGTTCGGCGGGTGCTGGAGGCCGTGGGCGACCTGGAGGGCGTCGACCTGGCGATGTGGTTGCGCGGAGCTGACGGCGACGCGCCCGAGGCGGTGATCCGCGCGCCCGGGGGCGGCGAGCTGCGCTTCACGTCCGGCGGCGAGCTCAGCGACCTGCGCGGCGAGCGCTGGAGCGTCGACGGCGACCTGACGGTGCTGGCGGCCTCGGTCCACGACGGGCGCTTCGAAACCCCCGACTATCCGGATGCGCTCGCACGGGTCTGGTCGGCGCTGCGCTGCCAGAACTCAGGCGACATCCTGCTCTCCGCGGCCCCCGGTTACGAGTTCGTGGACTGGGGTGGCGCCGACCACGTCGGCGGCGGCAGCCACGGATCGCTCCACCGGACTGATTCGTTGGGCGCGCTACTCTGGTGCGGCACCGGGCCTGACACACGCACAGTGCGTGAGCAATGGTCGCTGCGCGATGTGACGCCGATGATTCGGTCGCATTTCGGGTAGCTGCCTTGCGTCTGAGCCCGTAGTTGCCGATAGGATTGTGTAGAGTGCCTGACGAAATTACCTCCACGCTCGAGCTTCCGGCTTCCGCTCGGGCACTGAGCCGCATACGCAGCGCCTACCGGCGTTTTTCCTACGAAGTTCGCCATCCCGAGAACCACAAGCAGCTGGTTCGCTTCCTCTGTGTCGGGGCGTCCGGGTACGTCGTCAACCTTGCCCTGTTCTACATCCTGATTCACGGGCTGCACTGGGCAGACAACGTTTCCTTCGTGCTGGCTGCCGTGATCGCTTCGACGAACAACTTCTTCTGGAACCGTCACTGGACATTCGGAGCCAAGGAGGACCATCCAGCCGGGCAGGCCGTGCGATTCTTCCTCGTATCGCTGCTCGTGCTCCTTTTCGCGACCGGGATTTATCACGTGCTCGTGGACAGCGTTGGGATCAGCTGGAAGGTCGCCGCCGACGGCATCGCGTGGATCATCGCGACGCCGCTCTCATTCGTCATTCAGAAGCTCTGGAGCTTCAAGGCCTGATCTTCGCTCGTGCCCGCCGGCCGCTGCGGCTGGTGGCGCTCTGCGCTTGCCTCTGCGCCGCGCTGAGCCTGGCGCTTGGGCTTGCTCTGCCGGGTGTCGCGCGTGCGGCCGGCAACCCGCCCGGGCAGCCGGCGCCGATCTCGGCGCCACCGGGGGTGGCGACGCTGGTGCCCTCGATGACGAAGCCGCCCTCAGGCTTCCATCTGACCGGCGAGCAGGTGCTCGCGACAGCCAAGAGGAACCCGGTCGTGATCGCCGAGCTGAGGAAGCACCCGCGCCTGGTCGGCTACGTCTACACGCGCGGTGTCGGCGTTTGGCAGGTGAGCTGGTTCACGCCGCTGCCGCCGGCAGGCCCCAAGTATCAGATCGAGATGCTGCAGTTGTACGTCTCCGACGCGACCGGCGACGTCACGCAGGTCTGGACGGGGTATCAGGTCGCGTGGACGATGGCGCGGGGCTACCCCGGCGCCTTCGGCCGCAACATCAATTCGCTGTACGTGTGGCTGCCGCTGTGCGTCGTCTTCCTGCTGCCGTTCATCCCCTGGCGCCGGCGCCCGACGCTGTGGCATCTGGACCTGCTGATGCTGCTCGGCTTTTCGGCTTCGCTCGCGTGGTTCAACAACGCCGACCTGGGGTTGTCGGTCCCGTCGGTGTACCCGTTCATGCTCTACCTGCTCGTGCGGATGCTGTTGCTGGCGTGCGGGCGCGGCCGTCCGCGTGAGCCGCTGCGGATCGTGATTCCGACGCCGGTGCTGGTGATCGCTCTGATCTTCCTGATCGGCTTCCGGGTCGGGCTGAACATCGCCGACTCCAATGTGATCGACGTCGGCTACGCGGGCGTGATCGGGGCCGACAAGGTCGTGCACGGCGAGCAGCTCTACGGGCATTGGCCCTTACAGAACTCCGCCGGCGACACCTACGGGCCGGTGAACTACTACGCCTACGTGCCGTTCAGGCTGATCTGGGGCTGGAGCGGAACCTGGGACAGCCTGCCGGCCGCGCACGCCGCGGCGATCGCTTTCGACCTGCTGACGATGCTCGGGCTGTTCGTGCTGGGCTGGACCGTGCGTGGACCAACCGTCGGCGTCGTGCTCGCGTACCTGTGGGCGGCGTTCCCGTTCACCTCGTTCGTGCTGATGTCGAACTCCAACGACGCGCTCGTGGCGTTGCTGATCGTCGCCTCGCTGTTGATGTTGCGCTTCGCGTCGATGCGTGGCGTGGTGGGCGCCCTCGCGGGGCTGACCAAGTTCGCGCCGCTTGGGCTGGCGCCGTTGCTCTGGCGTGGGGTGGGTCGCATGCCCGGAAAGCGGAGCACGCTCACGTTCGTGCTCTGCTACGCGCTCGCGATCGTCGTGGCGCTGTTGCCGGTGCTGCTCACCGGCGACTGGCACTGGTTCTGGCACGACTCGATCTCCTACCAGGCGACCCGCCCGGCGCCGTTCTCGATCTGGGGGCTATGGGGTGGCTTCAAGCAGTCGCTGCACCTGCCCGAGCACATCGTGCTGGGGGCGACGGTGGCGCTCGGTCTGGCCGCGCCGTTCTGGCCACGAGGCGAGCGCACGCTGGTCGAGGTCGCCGCGCTTGGCGCGGCGATCCTGATCGGCCTGCAGATGGGGATCACCTACTGGTTCTACCTCTACATCGTCTGGTTCTTCCCGCTGGTCGTGATCGCGCTGGTGCTGGCGCACCCGGCGATCGAGTCGACGAGTTGGCGCCGGCGCCGGCGCCGCACGCCGGCTACAGCGGTTCCTGTACTCCAATGATCGAGACCGCTCGCAGTGGTTCGGCGGCACACTCGATCAGCGCTCCCTGAAGCCACGGGTCCTCGTCTGAGGACTCGAAGCGCACCGGCATGCGCGTCATCATCGCGTCGATCGCCTGCTGGCGCTTGACGCCGAGCACGCCGCCGCGCGCGCCGGTCATGCCGACGTCTGTGATGTAGGCGGTGCCGCCCGGCAGCACGCGCGCGTCCGCCGTCGGCACGTGCGTGTGCGTGCCGATGACCGCGGTCACGCGGCCATCGAGATACCAGCCGAGGCCTACCTTCTCGCTCGTTGCCTCGGCGTGCATGTCGACGAGGATGTGGTCGGCCTTGCCGCGCAGCGCGTAGAGCGCGGCATCGGCTTCGGGGAAGGCCGGCAGCGAGCTGTTCATGTACAGGTTGCCCGACAGCGACACGACCGCCAGGCGCACGTCACCGGCGGCGTTGGTCACGACACAGCTGCCATGGCCGGGCTGGCTACGGAGGAAGTTCGCGGGACGCAGGATCCGCTGCTCGTTGTCGAGGTACGCGTAGACCTCACTTTGGCGGTAGGTGTGGTTACCGAGCGTGATCACGTCCACGCCGGCGGCAAACAGCTCGCGCGCGATCTTCGAGGTGATCCCGTGGCCGCCGGCAGCGTTCTCACCGTTGACGACGACGAAGTCGATCGGCGTCCGTTCGCGCAGGCGCGGCAGCACGCTCAGCAGCGTGCGCCGACCAGTGCTGCCGACCACATCGCCCACAAACAGGATCCGGACTCCGTCGTGCATGTGCGCATACTCTTCCAGTTAGATGCACGAGACGGAGGTCCAGTCGGACCAGACCACCGGGGAGCAGGGCTCGCCCGAGACCACCGAGCAGCCCTCACCGCCCACTGTGGCCGAGCATTTGGTGGCGCCGGTGATGGTTCCACGCTGGATGCAGATGGTGCTGCTGCCGCTTGCGCTGCTGGGTTTCTGGGAGCTCGGGCGCGCGGTCGGGACGCTGCTGGTGATCGTCGTCGCTGCCGGCGTGATCGCGCTGATCCTCAACCCGCTCACCAGGCGACTCCAGCACGTGGTCCCGCGTGCGCTCGCGATCGTCCTCTCCTACGTGGCCGTCCTGCTCGTCTTCGCCGCGATCGGCGCGCTGCTATCGGCTCCGGTAAGCAACCAGCTGAGCCACTTCTCCCAAAACTTCCCGCACTTCGTCAAGCGCGCGGACCAGGATCTGGTGAGCATCCAGAATTTCCTGAACCACCACGGGATAAAGGTGCACATCGCCCAGCAGGGTCAAAGCGCGCTGCAGACGATCGAGAAGCACGTGCTGAAGAGCTCCGGCTCGATCCTCTCGTTCTCACGTGACGTGCTGGGCAAGCTCGTGACGCTGTCAGTCGACCTGATCCTCACGTTCGTGCTGTCGGTCTACCTGCTGGTCTACGCGCGCGACATCGGCGATCTGGTCAGGCGCTGGATGCCCCCCGGTGACGGCACTCTCGAGGACGACTACCCGCGGCTGATCCAGCAGGCTGTCTCCAATTACGTCCGCGGTCAGCTGTCGTTCAGTCTGATCATGGGCGCCAGCGCCGCGCTGCTGATGGAGATCATGGGGCTGGTACACCTCTTCGACGACGGCTCGCGCTACGCGGTCTTCTTCGGGCTGTTCTACGGGTTGATGGAACTGATCCCCTACATCGGCCCGATCATTGGCCCGATCCCGCCGATCGTGGTCGCGCTTGCAACACACCCGATCAGCGCGCTCTGGGTGCTTGTCGTCTTCATTGCGCTGCAGCAGCTGGAGGGCCATCTGGTCGCGCCGCAGGTGTTCCGCATTTCGCTGCGCATCAACCCGATCCTGGTTATCCTCTCACTGCTGATCGGCTACAAAATCTACGGCGTCGCCGGAGCGCTGCTGGCGCTGCCGGTCGCGACGATCATCCGCCAGACCGTCGTCTATCTGCGCAGGCACCTCGTGCTCGAACCGTGGTCTACGGGGCAGCCGCGGCTCTGACCGGCCCGGCTCTGACCCCGATCAGAAGGTCGGGTTGAGCCATAGCTCGACAGCTAGCCCGATCGCCAGCAGGAAGACCACCCAGCGCAGCCCCTCGGCCGGCACCCGGCGGGCCACACCGGGGCCCACGCGGGCGCCCGCGAGCACGCCGACCGCCAGCGCGGCTGCATCCGCCCAGTGCACCGGAGCGAAGAATGCCAGCAGCACGGCGGCCGGCACGGTCGCCGCTCCGATCAACATGTTCTTGAGCGCGTTGGCCGTCGGCATGCGCCGGTCGACCAAGATCAGCATCAGCGCGAGCGTCATGACGCCGGAGCCGGCGCCGAAGTATCCGCTGTAGGCGGCCAGCACGGCGAGCCAAACGCCCAGGACCACGGATCTGTGCGCCGGCGACCTCCAGCGCCGCCGCAGCCACGGCTCGCCGATCAGCGCCAGCGCACCGGCCGCCACCAGAAACGGGACGACGCGCTTGAACGCATCGGACGGCGTCACGATCAGCACCCCGGCGCCCAGCGCGCCGCCGGCCAACATGACCAGCGTCCAGCGCCACAGCCATCGCCCCCACCCGACGAGCTCGGGCCGTGAACCATGTGCCACGGCCGGCCAGAAGGCGGTCAGCCCGACGATGTTGGTCGCGTTGGCGGCGAGCGGCGCCAGCCCGACCGCCAACAGCGCAGGGAAGGTGATCAGCGAGGTGATGCCGCCGGCGCTGCCCACGATCCCGCCGAGCACCCCGGCGGCAAACAGCGCGATGGCGTGGTCCGGGCTCAGTGCGGCTGCAGGTCAGCGCTGACCGGTAACGCGCATGAACCGCCAGACGCACCAGGCGCTGAGCAGGAGCAGGATGATCGGCGCGAAGAAGCTGGTGACGCCGGCGATCGCGAGGACGAAGGTGACGATTCCGACGAGCCCTGTGCCCGCTCCGCCCACAGCGAGCCGGTAGGCCTGCTTTTCCCGCTGGCTGCGGGGCGTGTAGTCGCCCCGCTTCTGGAGGTTCGCCATTGCCGCACAGACTAGCGTTCCATGCATGACAGAACCTGAAGAGACACATCTGCTGCTCTACAAGTACGTCCAGGACATGGCCGAGCGGCGCATCCCGTATCGCGAAGCCCACCTCGCGCAGATCAACGCGGCGCGGGACGCCGGGCACCTCGTGATCGCCGGAGGGCTCGGCGACCCGGTCGCGGGAGGGGCGCTGGGTTTCAAGGGCCTCAAGAGAGCCGAGGTGGAGGCGTGGTCAGACGAAGACCCCTACTGGAGGGCCGGGCTCGTGGTCGAACGCATCGTCGAGCCCTGGAAGCTGGTTTAAAGCGGAGGCGTATCCTCGGAGGCGTCATGGCCTTTCCACAGACCCGCATGCGCAGGCTGCGGGCCACGCGCGAGTTGCGCGGGCTCGTGCGCGAGACCCGGCTCTCCGCCTCCGACCTGGTGTTCCCGCTGTTCGTGGCCGAGGGCTTGGACGGACGCGAACCGATCCGAACGTTGCCGGGGATCGACCGGCTGTCCGTCGCCGCGGCCGTGGCGGAGGCGGGTAGCGCTGCCGAGCTCGGCATTCCGGCGGTGCTGCTGTTCGGGATCCCCGCGACCAAAGACGCCGAGGGCACCGGCGCGTACGACGATGACGGCATCGTGCAGTTGGCGACTCGCGCGATCAAGCAGGCTCACCCCGAGCTGCTCGTGATCACCGACCTGTGCCTGTGCGAGTACACCGATCACGGGCACTGCGGCGTCGTGCGGGAGGTCGCGGGTCCTGCAGGCGGGAGCGGTTACGTCGTCGACAACGACGCGACGCTCGAGTTGCTCGCCCGCACCGCGGTCTCGCAGGCGCAGGCGGGTGCCGACGTGATCGGCCCGAGCGACATGATGGACGGACGCATCGGCGCGATCCGCGAGGCGCTCGACGATGCCGACCTCGCCGAGAAGCCGATCATGGCCTACTCCTCCAAGTTCGCGTCGGCGTTCTACGGTCCGTTCCGTGAGGCGGCCGGCTCAGCGCCGGCTTTCGGCGACCGCCGCAGCTACCAGCTGGACCCGGCAAACGGCACGGAGGCGGTACGCGAATCGCTGCTTGACGTCGAAGAGGGGGCCGACCTACTGATGGTCAAGCCGGCGCTGCCCTACCTCGACGTCATCCGGCGCGTCAAGGACGCCACGCAGCTGCCGCTCGTCGCCTACAACACAGGTGGCGAGTACTCGATGCTCAAGGCCGCCGCCGATGCCGGCTATATGGACGAGCGCGACTCGGTGCTGGAGGCGCTGACCGGCATCCGCCGCGCGGGCGCCGACCTGATCATCACCTACCACGCAAAGGACGCGGCCCAGTGGCTGAAGTGACCGACACGAACTTTGGCCCGAAACTACGCTCACGCGCGGAGGGGGCCGCGATCGCGCTCGATGACCTCGACAAGCGCCTGCTCAACCTGATGCAGGGCAGCTTCCCGATCGCGCCGCGGCCATACCAGCATGTCGCCGCACAGGCCGAGGTAACCGAGGCTGAGGTGCTCGCGCGCGTCCAGCACCTGTTGGACGAGCGCATCATCCGCCAGGTGACGCCGATCTACGACACACGCGCACTCGGCTACAGCTCGATGCTGGTCGCGGCCAAGGTCGACGCCGAGAACCCCTGGCGGGCCGCCAACGTGATCAACGAACATCCCGGCGTTTCCCACAACTACCTGCGCAACCACGACTTCAACATCTGGTTCACGATCGCGACCGAGCCGGACTCGCAGCTCGGTCTCGAGGCGACGCTGACGCGACTGGGGGAGCTCGCCGGCGCCGAGTCGATCCGCCAGCTTCCCACGCTGAAGCTCTTCAAGATTCGTATGGACCTTGAGATGGAACAGGGCACCGAGACGCTCGCCCAGCCCGCGGCGCAGGCGGTCGCGCCGGTCGAGACCACACCGCAGCCGTATGACGAGTTCGACAAGAGCGTGATTCGTGCGACCCAGGGCAACATGCCGGTGATCCCGGAGCCCTACGCCCCCGCCGCCGAGCGGCTTGGCATCTCCCAGGAGCAGTTGCTCGCGCACATGGAGGGCATGGTCGAGCGCCGGCTGCTGCGCCGCGTCGCCGCGATCCTCTTTCACCGTCGCGCCGGCTTCAGCGCAAACGGCATGGGCGTCTGGAAGGTCCCCGACGACCGGGTCATGGAACTGGGCATGCAGATGGCCCAGTTCCGCGGGATCTCGCACTGCTACGAGCGGCCGACATATGCGGACTGGCCCTACTCGGTGTTCACCATGGCCCATGGGCGCTCCAAGGATGAGTGCGACGCGATCCTCGATTCGATCGCGCAACAGACCGGGATCAGCGAGCGCGCGACGCTGTACTCCTCGACCGAGTTCAAGAAGATCCGACTCCTGTACTTCACGGATGACCACCGGAACTGGGAACGCCGGTACGGCGGCGTCTAGCGTGCTCTACGGGCGCGCGCAGCGCGTGATCCCGGGCGGTGTCAACTCACCCGTCCGGGCGATGCGGCAGATCGGACGGGATCCGATCTTCATCGCCTCCGGCAGCGGCTCGCGGATCACCGATGTTGACGGCAACAGCTACATCGACTGGGTCTGCTCCTGGGGGCCCCTCATCCTCGGCCACGCCGACCCGCAGGTGCTTCGGGCGATCATCACGGCGGCGGCCGACGGCAGCACGTACGGCGCGCCGACGGCCGGCGAGGTGGCGCTCGCCGAGGAGATCGCCGCGCGCATCCCGTCTGTCGAGATGGTGCGGATGACATCCTCCGGGACCGAGGCCAGCATGAGCGCGATCCGCTTGGCGCGCGCGGTCACCGGCCGCGAGAAGCTGCTCAAGTTTGCGGGCGCCTACCACGGCCACGTCGATGGCCTGCTCGCCCAGGCCGGATCCGGCGTCGCCACGCAAGGGCTGCCCGGGAGCCCGGGCGTCCCCGCCGCTGCAACGGCCACCACGATCACGATCCCGTGGAATGACGCCGACGCATTGAGCGCCGCCTTCGCTCGGCACGACTTCGCTGCCGTGCTGTTCGAGACTGTGCCCGCGAACATGGGCGTCGTCCCCGCCTTCCCAGGGTTCCTGGAACGAGTTCAGGGCGCTGCGCGCGCGACCGGGACCGTGCTGATCGCCGACGAGGTGATCGCCGGCTTCCGCGTTGCTGCCGGAGGCGGCCAGGAGCTGCTCGGCCTCGACCCCGATCTCACGATCATGGGCAAGATCGTCGGCGGCGGCTTGCCGGCCGCCGCCTACGCGGGACGTCGCGAGCTGATGCAACGGATCGCACCGGTCGGCGACGTCTACCAGGCCGGCACGCTGTCAGGAAATCCGCTCGCCGTCGCCGCGGGCCTCGCGACCCTCGCGCAGCTCGACGCGGCTGCCTACGCGAGGCTTGAGGGGCTGACTGAGCGGCTCGCGGTAGGCCTGCGCGAAGCAGCGGCGAGCGCAGGTCGCCAACTCGTCGTGCAGAGCGTGACGGGGCTGGTGACGCCGTTCTTCACCGACGCCACCGCGGTCACGGACTATGAGGGCGCGGCGGCCTGTGACCAGCAGGCGTACGGGGCTTTCTGCCGCGGCCTGCTTGCGCGTGGCATCTATCCGCCGGCGTCACAGTTCGAGGCGTGGTTTCCGTCGTTGGCTCACTCCGAGCGCGACATCGAACTCACGGTCGAAGTCGCCGCCGAGGTGCTTGCGGAGCTGCCGTCGTGAGCGCGGCAAACCCGTATGTCGAGGTGATCTCGGACATTGCTCGCGGCGCCCGGCTGCACTACGAGAACGAGACCTCGGCCGACCCCGACCTGGACCTGCTGCTGGGCGACCGCAGCTACGCGAGCGGGCTGGCCAAGCTCGCCCGGATCGGTGACGTCGAGGAGACGGCTCGGCTCGCTGATCTGATCGCGCGGTTGGCGCAGTTGCACGCTGACGGGCAGAGCGCCGCCGCCCGTCAGGTGCTGATCGACGCCGAGCAAAGGCTCGGCGCGGCCGGGGTCGGGGAGCAGCGCTCGTAACCGCCTTTGACTGTAGGCTTACGCCCGCGCACCGGAGAGCGAAAATGAGCCACCGCAAGTAGATGCCAGCAGACCGCCACAAGCAATCCTCGAAGTACACGGCCGACCGCGGGATGCCGGGGGCCTTCGAGGGCGAGACCGTCACTAGGCGCCGTTTCATGGAGGCCGTTACGCATGGCGCCGGGGGCATCGCCGCGGCCGCGTTCACGCTGCCCGCGCTCGGTTTCGCGCTCGGGCCGATCTTCAAACGCGAGCCGTTCTCGTGGCAGATCATCGGTAAGCCCGACGACTTCACCGAGCTGAACTACGTGACCAAGGTGATCACGATCGTGCAGGGCGTCGGTGAGGCCGGCAAGTCCATCGCCTACGTGCGCAAGCGCGACCCGGCGATCGATACGGAGCCGCACGACCAGTTCAACAAGTTCATCGCGTTGTCGTCGCGCTGCGCGCACCTCGGCTGCCCGGTGCGCTACGTGGAGGCGGCCGAGGAGTTCATCTGCCCGTGCCACGGCGGCGTCTACAACTTCCGCGGTGAGGTAGCCGGCGGTCCGCCGGTGCGCCCGCTCGACCGCTTCTACACGCTCGAGCGCAACGGCTACATCTATCTGGGACCGCGCTACTCGGTCAACTCCGAGCTGCAGCGCTTCGCGCCGCGCGACCCTGGTGAGCCGCTGGACGGCATCGGCCAGTACCTGTACCCGTCGCGCTTCGACACCTCGAAGCTGCCGCCGACGAACAACCTGCCGTTGCCTCCGACCGTGCCCGGGACGGGCTCCTGATGCCGCTGCCGAAGCTGCTCAAGCGTCCCGCTCCGCCCAGCCCCGGACAGGAGGCGCCGCTACACCCGATCGATGCCGCGACCGAAGCAGGCCTGACGGTCGTCGACTGGATCGATGAGCGCACCCAGCTCTCGCAGGGGCTGCGCTGGCTGATGTTCCGCAAGGTGCCGAAGGGCATCAACTGGGCGTACACGCTCGGCTCGGCGACGCTGTTCGCGTTCCTCAGCCAGGCCGTTACTGGCGTGTTCCTGGCGATGTACTACCGCCCGGACGTCAACGGCGGCGCGTACGAGTCGATCCGCAACATCAACGACAACGTCTTCCTCGGCCAGTTCGTGCACGGCATGCACAAGTGGGGCGCATCGGTGATGATCGTCCTGATCTTCCTGCACATGGCGCGCGTATTCTTCTTCGGCGCCTACAAGTACCCGCGCGAGCTGACCTGGATCATCGGCGTGGTGCTGCTGATCCTCACGCTGGCGATGGGCTTCACGGGCTACCTGCTGCCGTTCGACCAGCGCTCCTATTGGGCGACGATCGTGGGCGTGAACATCAACAACACGGCGCCGTTCCTGGGCCCGTACATCGGTGACTTCCTGCGTGGTGGCCCCGAGTTCGGTGCCACGACCCTGTCACGGTTCTACGCGATCCACATGCTGTTGATCCCCGGCCTGATGGCTGCGCTGATCGGCTTCCACCTGTACCTGGTCACCAAGCTCGGCATCTCTGCTCCGCCGTGGCTGAAGGCGCACGAGCCCGAGGCCGTGACCGAAGTGGTCGAGGTCTAGCGCGATGAATCAGGCTGAGAAGGAGGAATACCTCCGCGAGTACGCGATCCTGAAGAACGAGGGCAAGCCGTTCTTCCCCTATGCGGTCGCCAAGGACTCGCTCATGGCGGTCATCGTCATGGTCGTGATCATGCTGCTCGCGCTGCTATTCGGCGCGGAGCTCGGTCCCAAGGTGAACCCCACCTCGACGACGTATGTGCCACGGCCCGACTGGTACTTCTTCTTCCTCTTCGAGGTTCTTCGCGTCATGAGGAACGTCCCGAAGTTCACGCCGATGGCGACGATCGGCGTCCCGACGCTCTGCATGATCGGGCTGTTCCTGCTGCCGCTGTACGACCGCAGCCCTGAGCGGCTGATCACGCGGCGCCCGATCGCGCTAGCCGCCGGCCTGGCGACGATCGCCTGCATCGCGTACCTCACGTATGCGGGCGCCGGCACCGGCTCGCCGAACATCGCGCCGAACCTGCCACCTCCCTCGGGCCTGACCGCCGCACAGAGGGCGACGTTCCAGGCCGGCGAGATCGTCGTCGGCGAGTCCGGTTGCGAGGGCTGTCACCTGATCGGATCCAACGGCAACAACGGTCCTGGTCCGCCCTTGACCCACGTCGGCTCGCAGCGAGCGGCGGCTGCGATTGCTTCCACGCTCAAGAACCCGACCGAGCCGATGCCGTCGTTCGCGAAACTGGCGAAGACCTCACCGAAGAAGTTCGCGGATCTGGTCTCGTTCCTATCGGACTTGCAATAGCGACGTGTCTGACGGCGGGTGGGTCTTCCACCGGCCGCTTTCCTTTGCGGCATGGCCGGTACTCTCTGGCCAATGGCCCATACCTCCGCACCTCCAGCCGACCCCTCCGCACGCCCGCAGCCCGAGACGGGCACGCTTGCCGAACCGCAGGTGCAGGCGATGTTCGACCGCATCGCGGGTGTCTACGACCGCCTGAATTCGGTGATGACCGCCGGGCTCCACCACACCTGGCGCGAGCGCGCAGTCGAGTTGGCGCAGGTCGGCCCGGGTAGTCGAGTGCTTGATGTCGCGACCGGCACCGGAGACCTGGCGTTCGCGCTCGCGCGGGCGATCGGTCCGGACGGCAAAGTGATCGGCGCCGACTTCGCCGAGCAGATGCTCGAGATCGCGCGACGCAAGGCCGCCGCCGGCGCTGTCGGGCCGGACAGCGCACGTGTCCGCTTCGAGCAGGCCAACGCATTGCTGCTTCCGCACGCCACGAATGAGTTCGACGCCGCAACGGTCGGCTTCGGGGTGCGCAACTTCTCCGACCTCGATCAGGGCCTGCGAGAGCTCGCGCGCGTGGTGCGGCCCGGCGGTCGTGTCGTGATCCTGGAGATGACGACCCCGCAGCGGCCGCCGCTTTCGACCTTCTTCAAGCTCTGGTTCGACCGCGTCGTGCCGATCCTCGGTCGCGCGGCCGGCGACCCCGACGCCTACACGTATCTACCCAACTCGGTGCGTCGCTTCCCCGGGCCGCAGGAGCTCGCGGCCCGCATGGCCGCCGTCGGCCTCGGGGACATCCGCTACGTGCTCACGGCCGGTGGCATCATCGCGCTCCACGTCGGTACCGTGGTGGCGTGAGCTCGCCGGGGGCCGCTTCAGTTGACGCAGTAGTCGAGGCCGGGGGAACGAACACGGCGCTCGTGATGGCGCGCGTCGAGGAGCGCATGGTCGAGTTGGTCTCCGATCACGGGGAGCCGCTCGCCCGGCACGGTGGCGAGACGATCTCCGCTGGCGGCAAGCGCCTGCGACCGCTGCTGGTCTGCATCGCCTGCGGTGTGCCGGTGGCGCAGAGCGACGAGCTCGTCAGGGCCGCGGTCGCCGTCGAGCTCGTGCACGCGGCGACGCTCGTGCACGACGACGTGCTCGACGGCGCCGACCTGCGCCGTGGGCATCCGACGGTCGTCGCCTCGGGCGGACGCCTGATGGCGCTGGCGACCGGTGATCTGTTGTTCTCGCGCGCCTTCGCTGAGCTCGCTACGGGAGGCGCGATCGAGCCGATCCGGATCCTCTCTGGTGCCGCCTCCTCGCTCGCAACCGGGGAGCTGATGCAGCGCGACGACGCGTGGCACGTGGAAGTCGGACAGGAGCGCTATCTCGAACGCTGCCGGTTGAAGACGGGCGTGCTGTTCCGGGCGGCCTGCGAGCTCGGCGCGCTCGCGGGCGGCGTCCCGATCGACCCGCTCGGGCGCTTCGGCGAGCGCATCGGCGTCGCCTTCCAATTGCTCGACGACATCCTCGACGTGACCGGCCCGGCAGAGCGCACCGGCAAGCTGCGCGGAGCCGACCTGCTCGACGGCACCGTCACGCTGCCGCTGATTGAGGCGCGCAAGCGCGACTATGAGCTGGCCGCCCTCGACCTGCGGGAAGTGGAGACGGCCGAGCGCGCCGCGGCCGTGTGCGACCGCATCGAGGCAAGTGGCGCGCTTGAGTTCGCGCGCGAGCACGCGCTCGGCCTTGTGGCGGAGGCCAAGGCCGCCCTGCCGATGGGGCTGCTCGACGCGCAGCGGTTGGCACTCGAGTTGGTCGCGGACGGGGTGGTGGAGCGCTACTCGTAACCCGCACGAGGGGGTGACGCGAGCCGCGCGGCGCGGCGGGTTGCCGGCGCGAGGGGTGCCGGCGAGGCGCCGGCGGCGAGTCTAAAAGTCCTCGGGGAGGATGAGGCCTGCGTCCATCGCCGCGACGAAGCGGTCGATGTCGGCTGACATGTTCGCCTGCGTCAGGCGCTGCAGGTCCGCGATCATCGCGGTCAGCCCTTCGTCCAGGTGGTCCTCGAGCCGCTCGACCTGAAGCCGGGTGAAGATCCCCGACTCGGACCCGCCGCAGTTGGGGCATTCGAGCACGAGATCCCAGCGTCCGTCGCCCGTGTCGTTCCAGCTCGTCGGCTGGACCAGGTCGGACTCGCAGTTCGTGCAGACGTGAAGCTCGCGCCCGTCGGTGTCCACATCGTTGAAGCGGACCACCTCGATCGTGCGCCCGCTCGGGAGCACGATTCGGCGCACTGCACGCTTGTCTTGTGGGTTCTTGCTCATTACATCCTCGTTTGGACAGAACCCCTATCGGCGGGATCTAGGGAACGCTTGAACACGCTGGTACGGGGTCTGGACGTCCCTGGACGCGACCTGTCCGTGGTTCTCGCGGAGGCGGTGGCCGCCCTGCGCCATCCAGGCAGAGTCGGGGAGCGACCGCTAACCTTCGGTTCACCTGCAATCGCGAAGGAAAGTCGGCATGTTCGCAAGCCCCTGGAAGGACGGTCTGATCATCTTGGTGATCGTTCTCCTGTTCTTCGGCCCCAAGCGCCTTCCGGCGCTGAGCCGGTCGATCGGGGAGAGCATCAAGGAGTTCAAGGGCGGCATCGCGCAGAACTCGGAGTCGGATGAGAAGTCCGAGATTTCGGCAACCGCAGGCTCGGACGAGAAGTCCGAGACTTCGGCGGGCGCCCCCGACGCTCAGGCCACCAACACCACTTCCGAGCACACCAACGCGTAGCGTTCAGACGCTGCGGGTCAGTACCAGTCAGGCCCTATGAAGCTCCGGCCGATCGGCCAAGAAGAGCGGCTGAGCATCATCGATCACCTTGACGAGCTCCGCTCGCGGGTCATCATCTGTCTCGCTGCGTTGCTGGTGGTGTTCGGTGTCTGCTTCTGGCAGAACCATCCGCTGCTGAACGCGCTCAACCAGCCGCTGCCTGCCGCGGCCAAGTCGGGGCTGGGGAACCAGCCGCATCTGGACGCCACGCTCGGCCAGTTCCTAAAACGAGCATCTGTCGACGCAGCGCACTTGGGAGCCGACTTCGCCAAGAGCAAGGGCGTGTATCCAGGAGCGGTCTCGGACGCCCAGGCACTCCACCACGATCTGCTCCAAGCCGCCAAGGCGTATCCGAAGACGGCCGGCCACCAGGAGAAGCCGATCGTGATCGGCGTGGGCGAGGGCTTCACCACGACGATGCTGATCGCCGCTTACTTCGCGTTGCTGTTCACGCTGCCGCTGATCCTCTATCAGGTGTACGCGTTTGTGTTGCCGGCGCTCAGCCAGAAGGAGCGGCGAGTTGCCACACCGACGGTCGTAGCCGCGCCGGTCCTGTTCGCCATGGGCGTCGTGTTCACCTACGTTGCCGTGCTGCCACCGGCGATCCACTTCCTTCAGGGCTACAACAACACGGAGTTCCAGGTTCTGATCTCGGCCGGGTCGTTCTACAAGTTCGAGATCGTGCTGATGATGGGGATCGGGCTCGCCTTCCAGGTTCCGCTGTTGGCGCTGGGCCTTCAGAGGATGGGAATCATCAGCGCAAGCACCCTCACGCTGAACTGGCGCTACGCTGCTGTGTTGATAGCGGTCATCGTCGCCGCGCTTCCGGGGGTGGATCCGGTCACGATGGCGGTGGAAACGCTCCCGCTCGTATTTCTGTACGCCGCAAGTATCGTGATGCTGAAATGGGTCGAACTTCGCAACGGTCGGCGTGCCCGCGCCGAGGCCGTCCGCGCTGCCAAGCCTGACGACCCTGACGACCCTGCCAAGCCCGGCGACGCTGACGGCGACTCCGGCACTAGCTAGCCAAACCCTCCCACCTACGCTTAACGCCCATGCTCTTTGATCTCCGCAGCCGCGGCCGCCGCCATACGGTTCGCGTCATCTACCTCTTCCTGGCGCTCGTGATGGCCGGCGGCCTCGTGCTTGTCGGCGTCGGCACGGGTTCCAGCGGCGGCCTGCTGAACGCCTTCACGAACGGCAGTAGCAGCGGTGGCGGCAGCCAGTTCGCCGACCAGGTGCTGCATAAGGCGATCAAGGCAACCGAGAAGAACCCCCGATTGGCGTCGAACTGGTCCTCGCTCCTGGCGGCCCGCCTGAGCGCCGCCAGCAGCGGCAGCAACTACAACAGCACCACCGGCGTCTACTCGGCATCGGGCAAGAAGCAGCTGCAGCAGGGCGTAGTAGCCTGGCAGCACTACCTCAAGGCCAGGGGCAACAAGCCGCCGCTCGGCGACACATCCCTGCTCGGCAACTCATCCCTCGCCGCCACCGTCTACCAGAAGCTTGGACAGTGGAGCGGTGCCGCCAGCGCCTGGGAGCACGCCGCCACGACGCAGCCGTCCGGCTCGTCCACGGCGCTCAAGCCCTTCGAGTGCCTGGCCTTCGCCTCCTACGCGGCGAAGCTGACCGGCAAGGGCGACCTCGCCGCCGCGCAGGCCGTCAAGCTGACCCCCAAACTCCAGCGGCTGACACTCAGCTCCACGTTCAAGCAGGTCAAGTCCTCCGCGTCCTCCGCGCAGCAGGCCCTGATCCAGGAGTGTTGATCCGACGGGTTCAGCGGCCGCTCAGGCCGCTGCAGGCGTCACCCAACTAGGCCGCCTCGCTGCCCGTAGCGTCGGGGCCCTGAGCCCCTCGGCGACGCTAACATCTTGCCCCGCGGGCCGTTAGCTCAATTGGCAGAGCAGGGGACTCTTAATCCCAAGGTTGAAGGTTCGATTCCTTCACGGCCCACTGCAAAAGCCCTTTAGATTGGGGCTTTCCTATTATTAGGGCATCGACCAGATGACGATGTGTCCCCAATCTGTCCCCAAATGGGCGTAGGATCCGGCTCGATGACCCTGCTGAAGCCGCCCACGGGCCATGTGTTTCGCGTCGAGCGCACGCGCGGCGCTGTCTGGTACGCCAAGTACCGGCTGCCCGACGGACGTCAGGTCCAGAGGAAGATCGGGCCGGCATGGAGCGAGCGCGGACGGCCACCGGCCGGCTACCTGACCAAGCGCCTGGCGGAGGACTGGCTGCGCGACGTGATTGACCAGGCGCGGCGCGGGACGTTGCCAGGAATGTTGCGGACAGGCGCGACGTTCGCCGATGCCGCCGCCGAGTGGCTGCGGTACATCGAGCACGACCGCGGGCGGAAGCCTTCGACGCTGCATGGCTATCGGTCCACGCTGAACGCGCATCTGCTGCCGGCGTTCGGATCGATGGCCGTGGAGGACGTGACTACGGAGGCGATCGAGCGATGGATTACGGCTTTTCAAGGATCAATCCGCATGAGGAACAAGCTCGTGATCCAGCTGCACGGGATCCTGGCTCGGGCCAAGAAGGTCTATGGGCTCTCCGCGAACGCTGCGACGGAGGTCGAGAAGTTCCCGCAGCGACGGGCCGGCGACATCGATGTGTTCTCTCCGGAGGAGGTCTGGGCGCTGGTGAGGGCGGCAGGCGCGAATGCTCAGGATGGGGCGATCTACCTGACCGCCGCGTTCACAGGGCTGCGGATGGGCGAACTACTGGCGCTGTGCTGGCGCGACGTCGACTTCACCGGCTCGGTGATACGGGTCCGTGCGAGCTACTACCTGGGTTCGCTGACTACGCCTAAGTCCGGGAAGGTCCGTGCGGTGCCGATGGCCCCCGATGTCGCCTCGGCGCTCGCGCAGCTCGGCCAGCGATCAGATTGGGTGGGCGACGACGACCTGGTGTTCATCGGCGAGGCCGGTGGCTACCTCGACGGTTCGGCACTGCGTCGCCGCTACAAGTCGGCGCTCGCTGCCGCGGGTCTGCGTCCCCTGCGCTTTCACGACCTTCGCCACACCTTCGGGACGCTCATGATCGCCGAGGCTGACATCCGTCGCGTCCAGGAGTGGATGGGCCACGCCGATGTTCAGACGACTATGCGCTACCTGCATTACGCGCCCCGCGCCGACGACGCCGCCCTGGTCGCGAAGGCGTTTGCCGTGAGGGACGACTTGGGACGTCTTGGGACGTCTAGGGACGACTTCACGTCGCAGGCGAGGGGCTGAGCACCGCGAGGTTTACGGCAGACAACGTGGTCGCCGGTTTCGCAGCGACCCCGCTGTTCAAGCGCCATGGGCGCAGGAACGTCTTGGGACGCTTGGGGACGTAAGCAGCAGGTGCGTATTGTGTACTGCTGTCTTGGGCCTGGTCATCGCAGCGGCCGAGACGGATCGCTTAGCGGCGAAAATGGTGCACCGGTGGCTGCCGGGGACGATAGCCACAACCGTCGCGTCAACCTGATCGAGCGGTAGCGAGATCCACAGCGGGAGCGCAGCGGTCTCCATCGCGCGACAGCAGACACGGCTGATCCGGGGGCGCTCTTCCAGGCAACCCCGGCTGGCTGGCTGACCACAGAACGCGACATGAGATCTCGGAGCGCCGAGCCGGAGTTGGTGGGGAGCGTGGCGCTCGAGATCCGGCGGTCGAGACCTGGATGGGGGCTCGCGCGGGCGACGGCTGCCTTCTGGTTCTAAGCCCAATTAATGCGCGAGCGGGAGCCATGCGCCGCTTCCGCTTTTGGCTCGGCCGGATCCAGCAGCGTCAGCGCGACCCGGCCTTGCGTTGGTTCACCAACGGGTGTCCACCGGTGCCTATCAGGGCCTCGGTTTGCACGGGATCTGCGCATGCTCGTGCCTGTCACCATGAACCCCGTGCCTGATCGGGCTGATCAAGAGGCGGTCGCTGAAGCCGAGCGCGTCGTGGTTCGGCTTTGGCATCCCGTTGACGCCGACCGGCTGTTGGACATCCATAGCCGCACCGAGGTCATGAAATGGCTCGGCCAGATCCCGATGAGGAACCGCGAGGACGCGCTCGAAAGGATCCAGGAATGGAACATGACAGCCGCGCCCAACCTCGGGCTTGGGACCTGGGCGGTCGTCGAGCGCCACTCCTTTGTCCCAGCCGGCACGGTGTTCATGCAAGTATTGCCAGACGGCGCCGGCGAGGTAGAGATCGGCTGGTATCTGCACCCCGACAGCTGGGGGCGAGGGCTCGCAAGCGACGCCGCCACCGCGTTGCTCAAGCGCAGTTTTGCGAGCGGTCTGGACGAGATCTGGGCGCTGCCAGCACCTGGTAACGATCGCTCGATTGCGGTCTGTCGCAGGCTCGGGATGCAGCTCCTCGGCCTCACTAACCGCTGGTGGCACGAGCCGCACTTGATGTTCTGGGCAGGAGCACAACCCGGACAGCAACCATCGGTAAGCCCCGACGCTCCCGCGGTCGCCTAATCCCGCTCCGCTAACAGCAGCCGTATCCGGACGCCCTCGACCTGACTCGCGCTTTGCGCGAGAAAGCAGAAGCCCGACCGGTGCCGCCGAGAGTGCTGGATCGATCGAGAACCACTCGTGGTATCAGCGCGACTAGGACCAGCGAGTTCGTGGCAACGCGCTCGTCCGGGCTTGCGGCCGCCAGACGAGCGCTATTCGCCCGAAGCAAGTAAACGAGACTCCGAGAGCTTTGTTGTCGGCCCAAGCGTGATGATCGACGTGCTGCTGATGATGATGCTCAACGCGCTGCTCATCGTCGTGCTGGTCCTGAACATCATCGTCATCAACGTCATCTTCAACGAAGTCGCTCAACGTGTCGCGGTACAAGCGCTGCACCTTTTCAACGCGATGCCGAAGCTCGAGCCGAGGGCGACATCGACCCTACGATGGGGTGGAGCGCGGGTTGGTCGCGGTTGTGGACGAGCGCAGATAACCTTTAATAGCTTTTCCCCATATGTAGGGTTATGCGCTAACGTTACATAGCATGGGGAGCTATGAAAGGTTGCACTGGGCGCCGAACAGCAGCGGCCAGACCCGCGCGGACCAGCGCGGCTGCGACTACGACGCCTACCTTCCCGACGCGCTCGCCTGTCAGCGGCTGACGCTCGATGGCGAGGTCGCCTCGGAGGTCGCCCAGGCCGAGGCAGCCATAGCCTCGCTCGACCGCAGCGCAGTTGCGCTCACGAACCTTGACGCACTCGCCCGCATACTGCTGCGAGCCGAGGCGGTCGCCTCGTCGCGTATAGAGGGCCTGTCCGTAGGTGCCCGGAAGCTGTTGCGCGCTGACGCCGCCCGCGAGCAGGGCGGCCCGAGCCACGATCCGACGGTGAGCGAAGTGCTCAACAACATCGACGCGGCCACCTACGCGCTTGGGACGACCGGACCGGTCACACCTGGCCTGCTGTTGGAGGTTCACTCGCGGCTGCTGGGGGGAACCCTGCAGGCCAAGCACGCGGGGCGCTGGCGCACCGAGCAGAACTGGCTTGGCGGGAGTGACTACAACCCGTGCGCGGCCCAGTTCGTTCCGCCACGGTGGGAGCGCGTCGAGGGTTTGATAGACGACCTGTGCCAGTTCCTCGCGGAAGCGCAGCTGCCAACGGTTGCGCTCGCTGCGGTCGCGCATGCGCAGTTCGAGACGATCCACCCGTTCGCGGATGGGAACGGGCGCACCGGGAGGGTGCTCATAAGCACGATCCTGCAACGCTTCGGTCTCGCCGAACGGGTCATCCCGCCCGTGTCCCTCGTTCTCGCCACTCTCTCGCGGGAGTACGTCGGCGGGCTCACCACCTATCGCCACGCGGCGAAGCCCGGCAGCCCGGAGGCGCACGACTCGCTCAACGAGTGGGTCGGATGGTTCGCTCGTGTGTGCGTGCGTGCGGTCGAGGACGCTCACGCGTTCGAGCAGACCGTCAGCGAGCTACAGGCCAAGTGGCGGGAGGCCGCCGCGCCCGTGCGCCGCAACTCAGCCACCGACCTCCTGTTGGACCGGCTGCCGGGCACGCCGATCATCGGAGGGCAGGCCGCAGCCAAGCTGCTCGGACGCTCATTCCCGGCTGCCAACCAGGCAATCCAGAACCTCGTGAGTGCCGGGGTGCTCCGCCAGGTCACCATCGGTCGGCGGAACCGGGCATACGAGGCACCGGCCATCATTGACGCCTTCACCGACCTAGAACGCAGACTGGCAAGCCCGGTCGCCGACACGCAGCTCGCAGCCCCTGTGCGCCCAGTTCCGCCACGACGCCGCGTCGCTGGCCGGTAGTGCGAGAGCGCGCCGGATCGCAAGCGTTGCGATCGTGGCAACGCACTCGCGACGTAGGGCGCTGGTCGACAGGCGCATGGGGTCGTCAGATCTGCAAGATTCGTGCCCCATGACCAAACGCTGACGATGACCGAGGCGCTCGCCCGCCTCGACGAACTGCTCTCGGCGAGGGGCGCCCGAACTCGCGACCAACACTCCGAAGTGGTCGTCGAGTTCGCCCGCGGAGGTCGAGCAACGTTCGTCCCGCACGCCCGGGTCGGGGCTTGAGAAACCCGACCGGCGGGTTGTAGGTTCTCGGGATCGTGGCCGGTGCCGCCAGTGAGCTTGTGGTGATCTCGCCGATCAAGGATTGGACGTGCAGCTCGTGCGGTGGGACCGGTGAGCTTTTGATCATGGACGACCGCGGACCGGTCTGCCTGCTGTGCGCCGAACTTGATCACCTCGTGTTCCTCGCGTCAGGCGCAGCTGCTGTGACCCGGCGAGCGAGGCGCGCCAGCGGCCTGTCAGCGGTGGTTGTGCGCTTCAGCCGCGCCCGCGGTCGCTACGAACGCCAAGGGGTCCTCGTCGAAGCGCAAGCGCTCGCAATAGCCGAGGCCGACTGTCTGGCCGACGAGAGCGCACGAGCACGCCGGCGAGAGCGCGATGCGACCAGGCGCGCCAACGAGGATCTCAAGCTCCAACAACAGATGGCAGCCGCGATCCGCAGCCTGTACCCGGGATGCCCTGCCGAACGTGCGAGCGAGATAGCCCGGCACGCCGCGACCCGCGGCAGCGGACGCGTTGGACGATCAGCCGACGGCCGAGCACTCAAGAACCACGCGCTCGAGCTCGCGGTCATCGCCTCGATCCACCACCAGGACACCCCCTACGACAAGCTGCTGATGTCAGGCATCGACCGCAGCGAAGCGCGCGAACTCGTCCGCGACACAGTCAACGGCATCCTCGAAGCCTGGCGGACGAGCTAAAGCGACTAACAGGTGCAGTCGACCACGCCGCACACGACCGGTGAGAGTGTTAGGTATCGATCCAAGCGGCAGCGACGGGCTATCGGCGAACCGCTCGGAACACGATCACGTAGGAGAAGTTCGTCCCGTCCACTTGGAGGCCGTAGCAGCCTGGCTTGCGGAGGCGTTCCATAGACGGCCAGGAGCGGCCAAGGTTGTTGTTCCCAACGACCCCCCAGCCGGGGCCAGGAGCGATCTGCATCTCGGCAAACGGCGGGTTCACCTGGCCGAAGCCAACCGGCCCACCGCTGGTCAGCGACCGACCACGGATCAGTACGGGGCCGTTGTAGCTCTGCGCGCCAATCCACAGGAATTTGACGCCGTACCATGGGCTCTGTCCGTAGCGGTTCTGCGTGTATACGACGTGGGAGCTTTTTGCGGTCATCGCCACGTACACCGGGCCCTTTCCCGCCACGAGTGTGCCGCCGACTGCCCCGCCGATTTTCTGGGTCTGGGTGCTGACGGGGCAGGAGGCGCTGGGTGACAGTCGAGGAATACGCAGCGGACGTCGCAGCGCCAGTGGCACATGGTGGCCGCACCATGCCGCGCTACAGGCCTGCCGTGTCGAGGACGCGAAGTTCCAGTAGCCGGCCACGACACGCAAGGCGGGGGCCGGACTCGCGCTTGCCACGCCCGCAGCAACCGCAGCTCCGGGCCCGACTCCGCAGACCAGAGCGACAACGGCACAGGCACGTCGCACTCCCAGGCATTCCGCCATGTTGGGATGGTAAGCGGTGGCTTTCGCTCCGGGCCACGTCGAGCAGCGATTCAGTCTGTTACAGCTCGATCAAACCTACAGCGAAGCGCTGTGGCAGAGTTCTTTGCTGCTTGTTATGTCAGTGCAACTGCCGGATGAACTTGCGGATCGCCGACCATGCGACAGCGGGGTTGTCTGTGAGCACTCCGTGTGAGGCGTCGGGAACGACCTCCAGGCGCCCAAGTCCTGGCGGTAGTGCATCGATGAGTTCCTGTGCAAGCTGGGGCGGGACCAGGATGTCCTGCTCGCCTACGACGACAAGAGTCGGGCAGCGCACATTCGCAAGTCCCGGACGGAGGTCCATGCTGAAGCCTTCTTCCTCGAAGTGATGATTGACCTCCATCGTGCGCGTAGCGCGTCAACACGGTCAAGGAGATGATTCGGATGCGATCGCAGCAAAGGTTCGACTCGGGTCTCCCATTCGTCGCTGCCTACGTGGCCTTGGTCGGCTTGGACGCGACGCGTAGCCCGTGCGACTTCGGTGGCGTGCTCAATATCGGTGCGCGCTGCGATCTCGTCTTCGCGCACGAAGCGCGGACCTGAGCTCACGATGATGAGCGCGGCCGCATGATCGGGATAGGAGCTTGCGTACTGTTGCGCAACGAACCCACCGAAGGATTCGCCAAGGACTATCGGCTCCTCGATCCCCAGGGCGTCGGCCAGAGCCTTGACGTCGGCGGCCCACTGAGCGAGGTTCCATTGATCTGATGAGCCGTAGTCACTCAGGCCGTGGCCGCGCTGGTCCGGTACGACGACTTGGGCTATGTCAGCGAGTGTCGAGAGGATGTAGCGCAACTTGGTGCCATCGAGCCCCGGGCCACCGTGAAGTCCAATCAACGTCGGGCGCCAGTCAATCGACGCGGCGTCGGCCGCGATCGAGCGGCCCTGGCCGAACACCTCGAAATACAGTTCGGCATCTCCGACGCTCACCCGCATGCGTCGAGACTAATAGCCCTACCAGCCGTGCGGCGGACTTCCGCTTCGGGCCACGTCGAGCAGCGGTTCAGCTGTTGCTGCTCGATCGTTGCGACACTGTCGCTTGACGAGCGTCAAGCGGCTAGCAGGGAGGTTCGGCGATTCCGCCGCATCCCCCTGATGGCCATCCGCCTGTGTAGGTGGAAGGCACCGAGTTGAACGCACCGGGATCTCCGTAGATCACAGCGATCTCTTGTTCATTGAGTAACACAACGCTGCGGGGGTCCCCGGTCACCTGGCTGCCGTTCACATACACCCGCAACTGCTCGCCGCCGCCCGTGCAATACCCACCCACGCAGCTTTGGTTCAAGCGCACACCCCACGCATCAAAGAACTGGCCAAGGGTGAACTCGCCTGGTCGATCGCTCTCGATATGGATGATCCCGCTGGTGCTGTGCGTGTGTAGCGGGGAGTCCGCTACCAGCCCGTCATAGATATTGCCGGTCGCACAGTCGCCATCGTTGAAAAAAGGCGAGCAAGGGCCGAAGTCAAACGGCTCGGCCATCCCGATCCCGGCAGGCACGGTCACGGCCTGGCCGTTGACGATCACGTCAAGATGAACGTGATCGTGACGGACAAGCGACCCGATGATCGGGATCAGACCGGCGTAAGCCATGTGACTCAAGGCGTTTGCTGGCAGCCCCCAAGGCGCAGGGGTCGTCCCAGGCGTCAAAACCGGAGCCGGACCGACAAGCGCACACGGATCGATCGCCTTGGCGTTATTGCTGGGACTGCTCACCACGCCGGCAGTGGTGATACTCAACGGCCCGCTGGTGCGCACGTAGGGAATAAACGAGCTACCAATAGCGAAGACCTCATCCCCCCAGATCCGCAAGGTTCCGGAGCTGTCGACGGTATATGGCGCTGACCCATTGACGGTCGCCGTCTGGCCGGTATCCAGGTTCGTAACCACAACCTTCGCCAAGCCCGTTACCAGGGCGTTGGGGCCAGCACGCGTGCTCTGACCATCAACCAACGTCACTTGGATGGGAAACCCGCACAGACCGCCGTCCACCACGCCCTGAACAGCGACCGTGGCAGGTGGATCGGCAGCACTCAACGACGGCATAGCCAGTGCCCCGACGATCGCAAATACGAGCCCCAACAGCACCCGCCGAGGCCCCCCCGATAGCGCCGACCGCGACATCCTCATCGAAACACTCCAGCCTTCGATCCGTCGACCCACCTCGTCAATCCGATCCTACTTCCTCCCTTCGCCGGCGACAACCGGAAAGCCTGTCTCCGCGATCCCGCGCCCGCTTCCGGCTTGGGCTTAACAGCAGAAGGCAGCCGTTGCCCGCGGGAGCTCCCACCCAGGTCTCGACCGCCGGATCTCAAGCGGCGTGCTGCCCACCAACTCCGGCTCGGCGCCCCCGAGATCGGATGTCGCGTTCGGCGCTCAGCCAGCCAGCCGAGCTTGCCTAGAAGAACGCCCCGGATCGGCCGTGTCTGCTGTCGCGCGATGGAGACCGCTGCGCTTCCGCTGTGGATCTCGCTACCGCTCGATCAGGTTGACGCGACGGTTGCGGCCATCGTGCTCACCAGCGTCCACGGCATACCGATGAGCTTCAGGCGATCCGGCTTGAGTCGCCGCGCTCAGTAGCCCCAAGAGAGGACCACACTGTACGCACACGGTGCTTACGTCCCTTAGCGTCCCTAGCCGTCCCAACTCGTCCCGGCAAGCGAAGCCCTCGGCGACTAGGTGGTCCTTGGCGCGGCGCAGCGGGGAGGTCGATCATCGCGACCGCGATAATGCGACACTTCGACGACGCGCCCAGCGCGTAACACAGGCGTGTCCCGAAAAATGTCCCGAACTCGGCAATTCTGGTCTCCGCTAACCGCACTGAGGGGATCGGAATTGCCAGTAGACACTGCAGTTGGCCTGCGGATGGGCACTCTTAATCCCAAGGTTGCAGGTTCGATTCCTTCACGGCCCACTTCACGGCCCACTCGAAACGCCCGCCTGTGTAGCGGGGGTTTCGTCGTTTCGGGCTGTTGACAGAAAGCGGACCGCGCGATTTGAGTCCGGTCCTTGAGTCCGGAATCGGCTACAAGTAACTCGTGGGTGGGACCGGAACCCGGCACCCTGGCCGATAAGCGGGATATGACCGGCATAGAACTCCGAGTCGGACGGAACGGGTATGAGAAGTTTCGTGCTTATGTAGCCGACCCTGGGCGCCCCGGCCGCAAGGTGACGGGACCGTGGGGCACCTACGAACAGGCGGTTGAGTGGCGGCGCAAGGCGCTCCGTATCAAGGCGGAGCCCAAGCGCGTTTCTCGTGAGCACCGCGCGCAGGACGCCCTGGACCGACTTGAGCGGGCTTCGTTGAACCAAAGCCGTGGATGAAAGTGAGGCTGTCTCCCGTCCCGGGCTCTGTCGTCCCGGGCGAGTGCACGGTCGCGCTCGGACGGGTCGGTGGCCCGAGCGCGGCCTGCGCGCTCTGGCCACTCTGCCCGTTGCGGTGCGCTGCAGGCTCACGTGGCTTCTGGAGTGAGTACCCGTAACGCGTCGGACTCATCGCTGACTGCCGCGCTTGTGCGGGTGTTCGTAGCGCGAGCGGCGATCACGGCGGCCGCGAGCAGGAACGCGCTGCAGGCGATCAGGGCCGTGTGGAACCCGCCGGTGAGGGCCAACGGTCCGGTCGCGTGCGCGGCGATCAGATGACTCGTGCGGCTGGTTGCGATCGCGGTCAGGATCGCCAGGCCAAGCGCGGCACCGACCGTCGATGATGTGGTGATCAGCGCTGCGGCGAGCCCTGCCTTTTCGGCGGGGACGCCAGCATTGGCTGCGTTCTGCACGCCGACCATCACAGCTCCGAGCCCGAGCGCCATCACGACCAGGCCGGGGAGCAGGTCGGTGAAGTAGGAGCCATGCACGGGGATCGGGGAGAGCAAGTAGACGCCGGCGGCGCCAATCAGCGCACCGGTCGCGATGATCGGCCGAGTGCCGATCCTCCCGACGAGCCCGGTCGAGATCCCGGCAGCGACCCCGACGCCGACGGTGACCGGCAGGTATGCGAGGCCGGCGGCGATCGGCGAGTAGCCGAGCACGTTCTGCATGTAGAGGGTGATGAAGAAAAACATCGACAGGAACCCGGCCTGCGCGATCACTTGGGTCGCGTCAGCGGCGGCGAGGCCCTCGATCCGGAAGATCGAGAACGGCACCAGCGGGTTGCGCTGCCGCTGCTCGGTGACGACGAAAGCGACCAGCAGCACGGCGGACGCGGCGAGCTCGGCGATCGTGCGGGCGCTGCCCCACCCGACTTGGGAGGCGTTGACGAGCGCGTAGACAAGCACCAGCAGGCCGCCGGTACCGAGGACCGCGCCCGGCAGGTCGAACTCCCTGCCACGGGCCCGCTGGCGGTCATCCTCCAGCAGCCGCAGAGCGCCGATCACGACGGCGGCCGCGAGGGGGACGTTGACGAAGAACACCGCTCGCCAGCCTGGGCCTTGAGATAGGACGCCACCGAGCGTAACGCCAAGGGCTGAGGCGAGTGGAACCGTCGCGCTCCAGATGCCGAGCGCTTTGATGCGGTCGCCGTCTTCGGTGAAGGAGGTGGTCAGGATCGACAAGGCGGCAGGGGTCATCATCGCCGCGCCGAGGCCCTGCGCGAGACGGGCGCCGATCATCACCGCGCCGCTGTTCGCGAGCCCTCCGGCTAGAGAGGAGAACGCGAACAGGCTCGTGCCGGCAATGAGCAGCCGGCGGCGACCGAGTAGGTCGGCGGCGCGGCCGCCGAGGAGCATCAGCCCGCCGTAGGTGAGCAGGTAGCCGCTGATCACCCACTGCAGGTTCGCGACCGAGAACCCTAGCCCGTGTCGGATCGACGGCAGGGCGACGTTCACGATCGTGGTGTCGATGAAATCGAGGAATCCGGCGAGGCACACGAGCGCGAGCGTCAGCCGGCCGCGACGGGTGGAGAGAAACGACGGCGAGGGTTGCATCTGAGCCTCCTGGTCGAGCCGTGACATGTGTCTCGGCGTTTGCCACTAAGACGAACAAGCGGCGGCCCGAATGGACACTCAGCGAGGATCAGACGAAAGCTCTGATAGACGCCGCGTGAGGAATCGGCGTTCAGCGTCCGTCGGCGCAAGCTCGAGCGCTCGGCGATAGCCGTCGGCCGCTTGCGTATGTCGCCCGAGGCGCCTCTGCAGATCGGCGCGGGTCGCTGGCAGCAGGTAGTAGTCCCTCAGCGCCCCGGACTGCTCCAGCTCCTCGACGAGCGCTAAACCGGCCGCAGGTCCGTCCGCCATCGCGATCGCGACCGCTCGGTTGAGCAGCACTACCGGTGTCGGAACGAGATCGCACAACCGCGCGTAAAGCACGCAGATCTCACGCCAGTCGGTATCTCCGGCGGTCCTTGCGTGGGCGTGACAGGCGGCGATCGCTGCTTGCAGCTGGAACGGCCCGGGCGCCCGGAGCCGGACGGCGCGGTCCAGCAGCCTCGACGCCTCGGCGATCTCGGCCTGATCCCACAGGGTTCGGTCCTGATCCTCGAGCGTCACAAGCTCGCCTGTCGCGTCGACGCGCGCGCCACGCCGCGAGTCCTGGATCAGCATCAAGCTGAGGAGCCCAAGCGCCTCGGGCTCGTCGGGCATCAACTCAGCAATCAGCCGGCCGAGCCGGATCGCCTCCGCGCATAGCTCCCGCCGGATCAGCTCCTCGCCGGCGCTCGCGCCGTACCCCTCGTTGAACAGCGCATAGATAACGACCAGCACCGCGTGCAGTCGCTCGCCGAGGCGGTGCGCGGCCGGCACCCGGTAGGCGATGCCTGCAACGGTGATCTTGCGCTTGGCGCGGGTAAGGCGCTTGGCCATCGTCTCGTGCGGAATGAGGAAGGCACGGGCGATCTCGGGCGTCGAAAGCCCAGCGAGCGTACGGAGCGTCAATGCGACCTGTGCTTCGATTGGGAGGGCCGGATGGCAGCAGGTGAACATCAACCGCAGACGGTCGTCGTCGATCCCGGTGTCGCCGCCCTCGGTGGGCTGGTTGGCGGGTGTCAGCATGGTCATTTCCTTGAGCTTCGCGTCGCCGACGCGGGTTCGGCGCAGGCGGTCAAACGCCCGGTTGCGGGCGGTCGTCTTCAGCCACGCGCCCGGGTCCGTCGGAACCCCGTCGCGCGGCCATCGCTCCAGGGCACGCTCAAACGCGTCCTGGGCGCACTCTTCGGCGAGATCCCAGTTGCCGGTCACGCGAATCAGATAACCGACAACGCGCCCCCACTCAGAGCGGAACGCGTCGGTGACCGCGGCCTGCGCGGCGGCTAGAGCTAGATCTCCCACACCGGCCTGACTTCGATCGTTCCATGCCGTGCGCCAGGGTTGCGTGAGGCGATCTCGATCGCCTCATCCAGATCGGCGCACTCGATGATGTAGAAACCGGCGATCTGCTCTTTGGTCTCTGCGAACGGCCCGTCAGCGACCACCAGCCCGTGATCACGGACGCGAACGGTCGTCGCCAGGGCCGTCGGTTGCAGTCGTTCGCGGGCGAGTAGAACCCCACGACCCTCCATTTCGTCTTGGAAGGCCATGAACTCGCCGTACTGACGCTCGGAGTCCGCCTCGCTCAGCTCCTCCGTCTCGGGGACACACACCAATAATGCGTAGCGCATCCTGCAGTCCTTTCACCTCGTGGTTTTCATCAGCAGGGGCGCGGGAGACCGGGCGCGTGACTTGCCCGATCTCCCGACCCGACCTCACTCCGCAGAGACGTAGAAGATGACGCGCTCCTCGGCGATCTTCCCGGTCTCATCCAGCCGGTACAGCCTTGAGGCGTCGAGTGTCATCTCCGGCGCATCCGGTCCGAACTTCACGCGCGAGCTCACACGCAGCATCGCGCGGGCGTCATCACCTTCCGCTGCCGTCACGTGCGTCGTGTCTGCCAGAACGGCGTGCCCGAACTCGATCAGCCCTTCCATGTACGCATCAGCGCCCGTCGTGTCCACGAACGGGGTCTGTGGATCGACGCTCGTGACGACGACGTGAACGTCCGGCGCGAGCGACCCACGAGCGGCGTCGTAGTCATGCACTCCCCACGCATCGACGTGGGCTCGGGCAACGGCAACGGCGGTCGGTTCCTGCGAAGCGGACATCACGACTCCTTCGGGTAGCGGTTCAACTGCGCTTTCAGTCCTAAGACGAACGGCGGCATCCGCAAATGGACATCACTACTCCCGGGGCTGCGCCCGGCGCCGGATCACGGTTCGAGCGCGGGCGACACGCCGTCGACCGCCAAGCGCCGCCCGAAGCGTTTGGACACCGCATCGATTGCCAGGACAGCGCTCATGACACCGGCACCGTTGCGCGAACACCTCGCCGAATGCTCGTCATTGCTGCCGCCCCGGCTGCTGCCATCACCAGTGCGTAAGGCGCCAGCTGCCACCACGGCCGCCCGTAGCCGGCCGCAAAACTCGGGTCCGACCGGGCCAGAGCGAGTTCGTAACAGACCGAGGCAGCTGCAGAGACGCTCATCAACGCGAGGGCGGGCACCGACGCGCGCAGCGACCAACGCAGTACTCCCGGGCTCGCCGAAACACGACGCAGCCCGAGCGCCGGCCCGGCCGCGCATAGCGCCGCCGCAAGCAGACCGAGCACGACAAGTACCGCAAACCATGCAGGTCCGACCCCGACCCCCGGAACCGTGCTCCGGGGCACCGCCTGAGCGATCAGCACCAGTACACCGAGAAAGGCCATGGGCGCGGCGACCGGCAGGAGCACCAGCGCGATCGCGCTTCGCCGCCGCTGCGTGTAGGCGGCACGCAGGAGAGCCCATGCGAGCGGAGCGCCAGCAACAACAACTGCAACGACGGAGAGATGGGCACACCACTCGTACACCCCATACACCAAGGCGGCTACCGGGTGTGTGGCGTCCGCTCGGCGAAATGGCGAATCCTCAGTGCTCTGACCAAAGATCAACGCACCGGCTGTGAGCACGATCCAGGCTCCCCAGACGACGCTCACCGATGCCCGCAACCGCAACCGCCCTCCGAGTACAAGGCCGCTCGGATTCGCCCAGGCGTCGAGCGCGCCATCAAGCACATCGAGGACCGTCCGGGGCGTCAGCACCATTTCGCTGAGGACGTCGACAAACTCCTCGCTGTAGCGATCCCGCCAACTCGGGGGATAGACGTGACAGAGCACTCGCGCCAATCGGCGACATGCGCGCGGACTCATGCTGGCCTCGGGATCGCGGCCAGCCGCCGGAGCCCCAACTCTGCGAACTGATGGATCCGCCTGGTCTCTGTCTCCAGCGCTACGGCACCTGGGCCGGTCAGCCGATAGGGCCGGCGTCGCTCCTCGGCCGCCAACGGTTCAATCCAACCCCGCTCCTCAAGACGCGACAAGACCGCGTACAGGGTCCCTGCACCGAGCGTCACACCCGCAGACTGCTCTAGATCCTTGATGACCGCGTAGCCATGCTTCGGCCCGTCGGCCAGGCTCGTCAGAACCAACAGCGAAGGATCCGCCCATCTGCCCAAATCATGCATCACTAACTCCATCTCCGGGCCACACCCGGTCCGAGCGAACGAACTACTACGCGACTCACTATAGCGGGACTCGCTATAGCGCGCAACGCTATAGGCGAGCTCCTATATGCAAGTGGTGCCGATACTGGCGGCTGGTTTCAGTGAGTTCTTCAGGCAGTAATCCGTAAAGCAAGCTGTCTACACGGACTCCGTCATGGCCGACCATGTGCCGTCGTAGCCGGCCCTCTACCTGGCGCTGACGGCGCCATGCGGACGGTCGCGGTCTTCAGGTCGTCGGTCGTCTGGGTAATACTGTGGTGCCTTGCCCGGCAGTCCCAGTCGACCATGCACGGCCGGGGCCGTCGTAGACCCCCGTCGGGATGAGGCTAGACTCAATGTGCAGTTCCACTGCCGAGTGTCGTGCTCTCGCATTCTCCTGTGGCCCGTCCTTGTGGGGAGTAGAACAGGAGCGCGTGCGTTCTTATGGTTGATCCAAAGAGCCCCGGTCGCAAGCAACCAACGTCGGGAGCCAGCTTCAGCGACGTAACGAAGGAAGTCGCGCGTCGCAACGACGAGGCACAGAAGCTCGCTCGCAAGAGACGCACCGCGCGCGAGAAGGAGCAGATCGCAGTCCGCCGTTCGTGGGAGCGGCTGCTCTGAGTTCTCGCCCGGCACTAAGCCTCTAGCACCGAGAGGATGTTGCCTGCCGGATCTTTAAACCAGGCGATCAGCGGCCCGTCGCCGCGGGCGATGCCGCGGGGGTCCTGATCGATTCCGTCATACCGCTCGAAGCGGACGCCGCGTGCGACCAGGTCGTCCACCGCCTGCTCGATGTCCTCGACGGGAAAGTTGAGGACCGTGAACGTCGCAGGCACGTGCTGCGGCCCCTTTGGGTAGATCAGCGTGTCCCGGTCGCCTGCAAGGTGGAGCGTCAGCAGTCCGTGCTCCTCAGACACGCTGACGCCCAGCGTCTCGCCGTAGAACTGCTTCGCGTTGGCAATGTCATCCACGGAGTATCCGCTGAACGCCGGGCTGTTCTCAAGCATGTCGCTCCCTCTTTCGAGTCGTGATCCCATAGCGGTGTGATGCGTTCCCGCAAGGATATGCGTGCGATGCTCCGGCCCCAAAGCGGTATCGTCGCGCGATGATGAGCACGAGCAGCTCACGCGTGCCCACCCGATACGTGGCGGGCGCGAGACGGTCTCGCATCGGCCCGAGCCTACGGGCCTATTTTTTCTCTGACGGCACCCGCGCGGCCCAGAGCGTCCTCGGCCTGATCTGGCTGCTCGACGCCGGCCTGCAGTTCCAGTCGTTCATGTACTCGAACGGCTTCATCCAGATGCTGACCGCGATGGCCCCGGGCCAGCCGCACTGGCTGAGCTCGAGCATCGACTGGGGAGCCAACATCGCCGCCGGCAACCTCGGCTTCTACAACACCGCCTTCGCGCTGATCCAGGTCGCGATCGGGCTCGGGCTGCTGTACCGCCGGACGGTCAGGCAGGCGCTGTTGCTTTCGTTCGCCTGGGCGTTCTTCGTCTGGTGGTTCGGCGAGGCGTTCGGGATGCTGTTCATGAATATGGCCAGCCCGCTCACGGGCGCTCCCGGCGGCGTGATCATGCACGCGCTGATCGGGCTCGTGATCTGGCCGCGCGGTAGGCCGGGGGGCCTGCTTGGGATCCAGGGCGCCCGCGTGATGTGGGCTGTGCTGTGGCTGCTGATGGCGTTCCTATGGCTGCTGCAGTACTCCTCTGGCGCGAACGCGATCCACGACATGATCAACGCCGCGCCCTCTGGGATGAGCTGGCTGTCGAGCATGCAGGACGGCTTTGCGAGCATCACCAACGGCAACGGCTTCGTGTTCGCCGCGATCCTCTCCGCACTGTCCGCCGCGATCGGCATCGGCGTCGGCGTCAACGCGCGGCTCGCCAAGGACCTGCTCGCGCTCTCCGTCGTGCTGAACGTCCTCTACTGGCTTGTCGGCCAAGGCTTCGGCGGTATCTTTCAGGGCGGCGCGACCGATCCCAACGCAGCTCCGCTGTTCGTCCTGCTTGCGTACGTGCTCTACCAACTGATCCCCTACCGCGTGCAGACGACCGTCACGCCCGAGCCGTCCGCCTGATGCGTGTCCGAGGCCACCCGGTGCTCGCGGCCGTGATCATCGCAGCCGCGCTCGCAGGCTGCGCCCGCGCCGACAAGCACAACGCTCAGACCACCGCCAAGGTCAGCGGTGGCGCCACGAGCACGACCAGCGGCTCCTCGGGCACCGCCGGAATGGACATGGCCGGCGGCTCGGCCGTCGCCACCGAGGTCCCGTCCGTCAACGGCATCAAGCCCGTCGCCTCACAGGTACTCGCGACCGCCGACTGGCAGGGCATGGAGATCCAGGCGCGCACGATGACACCGACGACCTTCGTCGTGTTCGACGGCAGCGGCCACGAGCAGATGTTCAAGGCGAACAAGAAGATGAGCTTCCATCTGATGATCATGCTCGACGACCAGCACACGAAGGTGCCGATTCCCTACGCAGGTGTCTGGGCGACGATCCTCAACAGCGCCGGTAAGACCGTCTTCTCCGAACGCCAGTGGCCGATGCTCTCGGCGTACATGGGCCCGCACTACGGCAACAACGTCACACTTCCCGGCCCCGGCCAATACACGCTCAAGCTGCTGGTCAGCCCGCCGGTGGCCGCCCGGCACGTCGAGTACGCGCACGTCTGGCTGAAGACGCACGCGGTGGTCGAGCACTTCACCTGGAAGCCAACCACATGACCCCGCGCGGCGTATTCACGCGCCGCCGTTTCATCGCAGGCGCAGGCGGGCTGGTGGCGGCGGGGGTGGCGGCCGGGGTCGCGATCGATCAATCCGCCAGCGGCTCCGCTTTGCCGCTGGCGGACCTACCCGGCCCTGTCTCAGGCCTTCCCCCCCGTCAGCACGCATGGACCGCGACCCTGACTCCCGACAAGTACGGCAACCCGACACCACCCCGCTTCGATCGGCTGCTGCTGTTCGACGTGCGCGGCACGCCCGATCCGCGTTACGCGCGGCTGCTGGAGGCCGAACTGCGCAAGCTCGAGCACGCACACCCCTGGAGCCCGAAGGGACTGCTGTTCACCGCCGGCTGGGCGCCGAGCTACTTCGAGCACGTGCTGCACGTCCCGAGTCCGATCCCTCGCGCCAAGGCGTTGTCGGAGTTCGAGCAGCCGACGATCGACGGCTATCACCTGTGCCTGCATCTGGCCTCCGACGACCCGACGCTGCTGCGCGGCTGCGAGCGAGCGCTGCAGCGCGCACTCGCGCCCGCCCTCCGCCTCCGCCAGACCCGCACGGGCTTCGCCGGCGCAGGGTTGCCAGCCGCCCACCAGCGGGTGGGCGGCCACCGCCTCCAGGGCATCCCATCCGGCAACCACGTCCCGCGGTCTGCGCCCCTGTTCATGGGCTTCAAGTCCGCGCTCAAGAAGAATCAGGCAACCGAGGACGCGGTCACGATCGCAGACGGCGAATTTGCGCAGGGCACGACGATGGCGGTCAGCCATATGACCCTAAGCCTCGACAGCTGGTATCAGAACCTGACATACGCGCAGCGCGTCGCGCGTATGTACTCGCCGCAAACCACCCCCGAGCAGGTGGCGCGCTTCACGACCGACGCCGAATCCAACCCCGGCCTTCTGGACCAGGCGATCAAGCGCGGCGTGATCGGTCACTCGCAGGCCTCGGCGCGCGCGCGCCGAAACGGAAAGCCGCTGATCCTGCGCCGCGACTTCGACACCGTCGACGGCGGCCAGGCAGGTCTGCACTTCGTCTCGCTGCAGCGCACGATCGAGGACTTCGTGACCACGCGGACGGCGATGAACCAGGCCAACGCGCAGCTCCAGAACCCTGCGATCACCGACACCGTCAACAACGGGATCAACGAGTTCATCTTCGTGCTCCGGCGCGCCAACTACGTCCTGCCGTCGCGGGCGCAGCGGTCGTTCCCGCTGCTGCCTGGTCGTGAGACGCTGCTCTAGTCCGGGGTGCAACACTAAACAAGATCGCCTTTTACAGCCGATCAGTCAGGGTATGGGTGCTGCGAGGGCAGAAGCAGTCACGGTGTCAGGGGCTGATCTGCTCGCGCAGCTGCAGGATCCGGTGCTGGCCACCGATATGGACGGGTTCGTGACGGTGTTCAATCGCGCCGCCGAGAAGCTTTACGGCTACCCCGCTGAAACGGTGATCGGCAGCCACGCGTCGATCATCATCCCCGACGTCCGGCTCACCGAGTTCACCGCCAATCTGGAGGCGGTGCTCGCCGGTGCGACGCGCCGCGTCGATGCCCAGGCACGCAAGAGCGACGGCGCGATGCTGGAGGTCGCGGTCACCTGTCAGCCGATGCGCGGGTGTGACGGGACGATCGTCGGCGCGATCATGCTGCTGCGCGATATGTCGGAGCGGATGCTGCGTGAACGGCAGCTGCTGTACATGTCGCGGTTACTCGGCGAAACAGACTCGGTCGCGGTGATCTGCACAAACTGTGCGGGCACGGTCACGATCTTCAATCGCGGCGCCGAGGAGCTACTCGGCTACACCGCCGCGGAGGTGGTCGGCCGCGTGGACGCGATTATCTTCCTCGACCAGGAGGAGGTCGCTGCTCGCGCCGCCGAGCTTGGTGTCGCGGCCGACGGCGGGGTGTTCCATCGCGCGTTCGCCGGCGAGCTCGACGAGGGTAGGTGGACCCATGTTCGCAAGGACGGCTCCAAGGTCGAAGTGCTGCTCACGATGCGCGCCGTGATCGATCCGTTCGGCGAGGTCGAGGGCTTCATCGGCGTCGCCCGCGACATCTCTGAGATTCGACGTGCCGAGCTGGCGCGGATGCACGCGGAGGAGCGCTTCCAGATCGCCTTCGAACACGCGCCCATCGGGCTCGCGATCGGAGCGCTTAACGGCCCTGACACCGGCCGCTGGACGCAGGCCAACCCGGCCCGGCACGGATGCTCGGACGCGAACCCGGAGAGCTTGACGGCGTCGTGGTCAACGAGGTCACTCACCCGGAGGACCGCGAGCGCACGCTCGGCTACCTCAGCAACCTGCGGGAGCAGCCGGTCGTTACAGAGAAGCGCTACCTGCGCAAGGACGGCAGCACCGTCTGGGCCTACATCAGCTCGACGCCTGTGCCGAGCGCCGACGGCGGCCCTGCCGACTGCTACGTCACGCAGGTGCTCGACATCTCCGAGCGTCGCCACTTCGAGCAGCAGCTCCACTACCTCGCCGATCACGACCCGCTCACCAGCCTCCACAACCGTCGGCGGTTCGAAACCGAGCTCGACCGCGTCATCGCGGAGTCGCTCATCAGCGGCGAACGCGGTGCGCTGCTGGTGCTCGACCTCGACGGCTTCAAGGTCGTCAACGACCGCTTCGGGCATTCCGTCGGCGACGACCTCGTCGCTCATATCGGGCGCCTACTGCGCGAGAGTGTGCGCAGGAGCGACTTCATCGCGCGGCTCGGTGGCGACGAGTTCGCGATCATCCTGCGCGACTGCCCCGAGCCCCAGGCGACCGAGGTCGCCGAGAAGGTTCTGGACGCGATCCGCACCCGCGGGCTCGTGGTCACGACCAAGGCCACAGCGCGCGTCACGACCTCCGTGGGCATCGCTCTGTATGGCCCGGGAATCATCGCCACCGCTGATGAGCTGGCGGTGGAGGCCGACATCGCGATGTATGAGGCGAAGGCGGACGGGCGCAACGGCTACGCGGTCTACGTCGCCGCCGGTGAGCGCCACGGCAATGCGAACGAGCGCGACTCCTGGTTCTCGCGTCTGCGCCGCGCGCTCGACGAGGACCGGTTTGTGCTCCACGCCCAGCCGATCGTGCCGATCTGCAGCGCCGGACTTCCCCGCTACGAGCTGCTGATCCGGATGCTCGACGACAACGATGAGCTCGTGCCCCCGGGCGCGTTCCTGCTGAACGCCGAGCGTTTCGACCTGATCGGCGAGGTCGACCGCTGGGTGATCTCGCAGGCGGTCTCGCTGCTGCACGAGCACGCCAGGATCGGTAACGACTTCAGCCTGTCGGTGAACCTCTCGGGCAAGACGATGAACGATTTGGATCTCGCCGACGACCTCGGCGAGATGTTGAAGGCGCACCCGATCCCGCCCGGACGCCTGGTGGTCGAGGTGACGGAGACTGCGGCGATCGTGAACATCGAGCGCGCGCGCGAGCTGGCGCAGCAGCTGCGCCGGCTTGGCTGCCTGTTCGCGCTCGACGACTTCGGCTCAGGGTTCTCCTCGTTCTACTACCTCAAGCACCTGCAGTTCGACTACCTCAAGATCGACGGCGAGTTCATCACGAAGCTCGTCAGCACCGAGACCGACCAGCTGCTGGTGCAGGCGGTGGTCGGGATCGCGCGCGGGCTCGGGACACAGACGGTGGCCGAGTTCGTCGGCGACACGGAGACTGTGAAGCTGCTCGAGCAGCTCGGGGTCGATTACGGGCAGGGCTTTTTTCTCGGGCGCCCGGCCCCGGTGGAGACGCTGCTCCCGCAACTGCCGCCGAAGCTCTGAGCGCGCAGCGGATCTCCTACCGGTTCTTATCGACTCCCGCTACCGTCGAGAGGTCGTGACTTCGGGTACTGGGCGCAAGATCAGAGGTCTGCGGGCTGCTCTGGTCGTTTGCGCGGCATCGGCGCTTGCCTCGGCGTCGACCGCGACGGCGGCGGACGCCCACGCAACGGTGCACCAAACTCGGATCGGCCAGGCGCCGACGCTCCCCGTCGGCACAACGCTCGTCGCCGGCCTCGCGTCCGTAAAGACGATGCTGCTCACGGTAGCGCTCGCGCCGCGCAACGCGGCGGCGCTGGCGAGTTACGCGAAGGCGGTCGGCAGCCCGCAGTCGCCGGACTACCGCCGCTACCTGAGCCCTGCCGAGTTCCGCTCGCGGTTCGCACCGACCAACGCGACGATCGTCAAGGTCGAAGCGGCCCTGCGCAGCCGCGGTCTGCACCCAGGCGGGCTCACCGCGAATGGCCTCGCGATCCACCTGCGCTCGAGCGGCGCGGCCGTCGAGCGCGCCTTCTCCCTGACGCTCGCGCGTGTACGCCTGCCCAACGGACGTGACGCCATCTACAACGTGGAGGCGCCGGCGCTTGATGCCAGCGTCGCCTCCGCGGTGCAGGCGGTGGTCGGCCTGAGCAGCCTTGCTCAGATGCAACGGCTCGATCTGCCGGGCGCGTCGGTCGTGGCGCGCCGCCGGCAGATGAGCGGCGGCCAGGTGAGCGGGGCCGGATCCCGCAGCGCGCGAACAGGCGCCACCCACGTAGCCACCGGCGGGCCGCGGCCGTGCCCGAAAGCCGTTCAGGTTGCGCCGGGCCAGAACGCCTACACAGCCGACCAGATCGCGACCGCCTATGGCTTCTCGGGCGTGTATCAGTCCGGCGACCTCGGGCAGGGCGTGACGATCGGCGTCTACGAGCTGGAGCCCGATGCCCCCAGCGACATCGCCGCATACCAGAGGTGCTACGGCACCCATGTGAAGGTCAACTATGTGAAGGTCGACAGCGGTGTGGGCACGGGTGCTGGGCAGGGGGAGGCCGCGCTCGACATCGAGCAGCTGATCGGGCTCGCGCCGAAGGCGAGCCTGCTCGTCTATCAGGGGCCCAACAACAACGCCGATAGCCCCGGCACGGGCCCGTACGACACGCTCGCGGCGATGGTCAGCCAGGACAAGGCGCAGGTCCTGTCCAACTCGTGGGGCGAGTGCGAGAAGCTCGAGGGTTTTGCGGACGCTCACGCCGAGAACACGTTGCTCGAGGAGGCCGCCACACAGGGACAGACGTTCGTCTCGGCCGCCGGTGACTCGGGCTCACAGGACTGCTACAGCCCGGCCTCCGGCGGCAACCCTGACAACGCGCTGGCAGTCGACGATCCTGGCAGCCAGCAGTTCGCGACAAGCGTCGGCGGCACGTCGATGACCGCGATCGGGCCGCCGCCGCTCGAGACGGTGTGGAACGACAACAACCCCGGAATCGACTACGCCCGTTTCGGGATCCAGCAGGGTGCGGGCGGTGGCGGTCTCTCGACGCTGTGGACGATGCCGACCTATCAGTCGAGCGCCCCGCCGGCGCTGGGACTGGTCAGCTCCTACTCCTCGGGCGCGCCCTGCGGCGCACCCGCCGGCAGCTACTGCCGTGAGGTGCCCGACGTCTCCGCCGACGCAGATCCGATGTGGCCCTACCTCGATTACTGGAACGGCAACGACATCCTCCTGCACGCGGAGTCCGGCTGGCAGGGCACCGGGGGCACCAGCGGCGCCGCGCCCGTATGGGCGGCGTTGTTCGCGCTGGCCGACGCGAGCCGCGACTGCCAAGGGACGCTGATCGGGTTCGCCAACACCGAGCTCTACGAGCTCGCCGGTCAGTCGCAGTCGACCTACTTCAACGACATCACCACCGGCAACAACGACTTCACGCCGGACGGCAACACCGCGGGGCTCTACCCCGCGGGTCCCGGCTATGACATGGCGACCGGGCTGGGCACGCCGAAGGCCGCCGCGCTCGTGCCGGCGCTCTGTGCGCAGGCGGTGCACGTCAGCTATCCGGGGGCTGTCTACACCTTCTACCGCCAGCGCGTGAGCCTGCAGATGCACGCCACGCCCCCGGCTGGCCAGACCGGGCCGGTCACGTTCCACGCCAGCAGGCTGCCGATCGGCCTGCACCTGAACGCGGCGACCGGCGTGATCAGCGGGCGCGTTACGCGCGCCCACATCCGCACCGTCACGGTCAGCGCGTCGACCGGATCCGGGACCTACGGCGCCGTCAGGTTCAACTGGGCGGTCGAGCGGCGGCCGCGGGTGGCAGCGGCGGTGGCCGGCCCGGCAGTGCAGCCGGCGCTGACGGTGACCGTGAAGTCCGGCCAATTCGAGCCCGGCTTGCGAGACCTCACGATCACTCTGCCGCGGCGGCTCACGCTCGCGGCCGGCGCGCGTGCGGTCAAGGTGCAGAGCAATTCCGGCCGCACACTCGCGCATCAGGCCCACTTCCAGAATCACGTGCTGACGATCCTGCTGGCCGTGGCCCACTCGCCGGTGCGCATCATCTTCGGCCCCGGCTCGCTCCGCGCGCATGGCCGCCCCGCGGGTGTGGTCAGCGTGGCCGTGCAGGCCGTCGATCGGGTCGGCGGCCGCACGACGCTGTCGCGCAGGTTGTACGGCGCCTGAGGGCGCCGCCCGACCGGCGCCCAGACCGCGCCGCTCCGGATTTGCTTATATCGGCTGCGTGCCTGCCGCCTTCACCTCACCGCTCGCAGAAGCCGTGGCGCCCGATCTGCTCGCCCGCTTTACGCGCTACGTCCAGATCGACACGCAGTCCCGGGTCGACCGTGAGCGCTCGCCGAGCACACCGGGGCAGCTCGACCTCTCGCGTCTCCTGGTGGAGGAGCTGCACGCGATCGGTGTCACCGATGCTGAGCTCGACGAGCACGGCTATGTCTACGCGACGCTGCCGGCGACGGTGCCTGACTCGCTTGTGATCGGGCTGATCGCGCATGTCGACACCAGCCCCGACGCACCGGGCGCCGGGGTTGCCCCGATCGTGTGGAGCGACTATGACGGTGGCGTTATCGAGCTGCCCAGGGCAGGCACACGGCTGGACCCGACGACGATGCCCGAGCTGGCCGAGAAGCAGGGGCACGACATCGTCACCGCCAGCGGCGACACGCTGCTCGGCGCCGATGACAAGGCGGGCGTCGCCGCGATCATGGCGGCGGTCGCGCACATGGCTGCACATCCTGAGCTGCCGCGCCCCACGCTGCGGATCGCCTTCACTCCGGACGAGGAGATCGGCCACGGCGCAACCATGTTCGACATCCCGCGCTTCGGGGCCCGCTGCGCGTACACGATCGACGGCTCGACGCTCGGGGAGCTGCAGGACGAGACGTTCAGCGCGATCGAGGTGCGGACCACCATCACCGGCGTCGGCGTTCATCCCGGTTGGGCGAAGGGCAAGCTCGTCAACCCTGTGCGCGTGGCAGCGCAGATCGTCGCGGCACTGCCCAGCGACCGGCTGACGCCGGAGACGACCGCAGGTCGCGAGGGCTACATCCACCCGGCGATGTTCCTCGGCACCACCGATCACGCGGAGGTGCGGTTCGTTCTGCGCGACTTCGAGGAGGGGCTGCTTAAGTCGCACGTGGAGTTGGTGCGCAGCGTCGCCCAAGAGGTCGTCGCGAGCACACCGGGGGCAAAGCTCGACTTCGACGTGATCCGGCAGTACCCCAATATGCTCGAGTACCTCGAGCGTGATCCGGAGGTTATGGCAGCCGCGGAGGAGGCGGTGCGGGCCGAGGGGATCGAGCCGTTGCGCGAACCGATCCGCGGCGGTACCGACGGCTCGCGGCTATCCCAGATGGGCCTGCCGACCCCCAACATCTTCGACGGCGGTCATGAATACCACTCGGTCCGCGAGTGGGCTTCGCTGCAGGACATGGCTGCGGCAGCCGCGGTGATCGTGCGGCTCGCGGAGACGTGGTCGCGCCGCTGAAGATCCTGACGGTCGTCGGCAACCGCCCGCAGTTCATCAAGGCGGCCGCCGTTACGCCGGGCCTACGCGCCCGCGGCGAGGAACTGCTCGTGCACACCGGACAGCACTTCGACGATGAGCTGTCGGCCGTGTTCTTCGCCGAGTTCGGCCTACCCGCACCGGACGTCCAGCTCGGGATCGCCGGCGGCAGCAACACCTCGCAGACCGCGCGCATGCTGGCGGCGCTAGAGCCCGTCGTCGCGGGTGCCGCGCCAGACTGGGTGCTCGTCTACGGCGACACGAACTCGACGCTCGCGGGTGCACTCGCGGCCGTGCAGCAGGGCGTGCCGGTCGCGCATGTGGAGGCTGGCATGCGCTCTTTCGACCGCGCCATGCCGGAGGAGATCAACCGGGTCCTGACCGACCATCTCAGCGCGTTGCTGCTGTGCTCATCTGAGGTGGCGGCGGTGAACCTGGCCGCCGAGGGCATCGGTCTCTCCGGGGCCGGGGTGGGCGGGACCGAATCCCGCAGCCCCGACGCAGCGGTCAAGGTTGTCGGTGACGTGATGGTCGACGTCGCGCTCCAGGTGCAGCCACGTGCGCGTGAGCGCATCGAGCTCGTGCGTGCGCACGGCGTCGAGCCCGGCGGCTATGTGCTGGCGACGGCACACCGCGCCGGAAACGTCGACGATCCGGCGCGCCTGCGCGCGCTCGTGGAGCTGCTGTTGGGCGTCGGTGAGGAGGTGCTGCTGCCGCTGCATCCGCGCACGCGCCTGCGCCTGGAATCGGCAGGATTGTTCGAGCGGCTGGCTGGTGGTGTGCGGGTGACCCCGCCGCTCGGGTACGTGGAGCTGACGGCGCTGCTGTGCAACGCCAGCGCCGTGCTCACGGATTCCGGAGGGCTGCAGAAGGAGGCCTACCTGGCCGGCGTGCAGTGCGTGACGCTGCGGCCGGTCACCGAGTGGGTCGAGACCGTCGAGGCCGGCTGGAACACGCTCGTCGACCTCGACTCCGAGGCTGCGCGGGTTGCGCTCGCGGCGCCGCCTCCGTCCGCACGGCCCGAACTGTACGGCGACGGTCACGCCGGCGAGCGCGTCGTGGCCGCGCTCGCGGCCGCGGCCGTCAATTAGACTCGCCCGCGAATGGGTCAATTACCGATCCAGATCGGCGTCGTCGGACTCGGGTACTGGGGACCGAACCTGGCGCGCAACTTCGCGAGCTTGCCGGGTTGCGAGCTGAGTTGGGTGTGCGACGGCTCCGAGGCCGCACGCGCAAAGGCCGCGGCTCAGTTTCCCCGAGCGCGGGTGGCGGCCGAGCTCGATGAGCTGCTCGACGATCCCGAGCTCGATGCGATCGTGCTTGCGACCCCAGTGCCAACGCATGCCGAGCTGGCGGTGAGGGTTCTCGAGGCGAACAAGCACTGCTTCGTCGAGAAGCCGCTCGCGCAGTCGGTCGCGGACGCGGAGCGGGCCGTCGCCGCGGCTGCCACCTCGGGCCGGATCCTGATGGTCGGGCACCTCCTCGAGTACCACCCCGGCGTGCTGAAGCTCAAGGAACTGAAGGACAGCGGCGAGCTGGGCGAGATCTACTACATCTACGGCAATCGTCTGAACCTCGGCAAGTTGCGCGCCGACGAGAATGCGCTCTGGTCGCTGGGCGCTCACGATGTCTCGGTCGTGCTCGCGCTCGCCGGCGAGGAGCCGACCGAGGCGGTCGCGCACGGCGAGTCCTACGTCCGCTCCGGGGTCGAGGACGTGGTGTTCTGCTACCTGCGCTTCCCGTCGGGGCTGGCCGCGCACCTGCATCTGAGCTGGCTTGACCCGCACAAGGAACGGCGCTTCACGGTTGTCGGCGCGCACAAGATGGCGACCTTCGACGACATGGTGGTCGAGGGCAAGATCACGATCTACGACAAGGGCTTCGACGAGGCCCCGCGCGGCTACGGGGAGTGGGTTACGCGCAGTGGCGACACGTACTCGCCGCGGCTTGAGACCGTCGAACCGTTGCGGCTCGAGTGCCAGGAGTTCCTTGACAGCATCAATGCGGCGCGGCCGCCGCGCTCAGACGGTGCCAGCGGGTTGCGCGTCGTGCGCGTCCTGGAGGCGCTACAGACGTCGCTTAGCGCCTCGGAGCGTCTCGCGACCTCGCGACAGGGCGATGGCTGAGATCTCGTCCGCCGCGCACGTCGACGCCAGCGCGACGATCGGCGCGGAGGTCACGATCGCGGCCGGTGCGGTGATCGGCCCCGGGACGACCCTCGGCGATGGCGTCGCGATCGGCTGCAACAGCGTCGTGCATGCGGGCGTGAGGCTCGGTATCGGGTGCGTGATCGAGGATCTCGTCGTGCTTGGCAAACGGCCCCGGCTGCGCCGCGGATCGAGCGCAGCCCGCGTCGAGCTCGGCGACCTGGAGCTAGGGCCTGAGGTGACCGTCTGCAGCGGTGCCGTCGTGTACGCCGGCGCCAGGATCGGCGCCAGCTCGATCATCGGCGATCAGGCACAGGTGCGCGAGGGCTCGCGGATCGGGGAGCGCTCGGTCGTCGGCCGTGCGTCCTGCGTCGACTTCAACGCAGTGGTGGGTGACCGCGTCTCGATCCAGACCGGTGTCTACGTGACCAGCTGGGCAGTCGTCGAAGACGACGTTTTTCTCGGCCCGGGCGTGCTGATGACCAACGACGACACGATGGGCCGTCATCCGAAGGGCGAACGGCTGGATGCCCCGGTGGTCCGCCGCGCGGCTCGCGTCGGTGGCGCCGCGGTGCTGGTACCCGGTGTCGAGGTCGGCGAGGAGGCGTTCGTCGGCGCCGGCGCGATCGTCACTCGCGACGTGGCCGCCCGCGCGGTCGTGCTCGGTGTGCCCGCGCGAGCGGTACGCCACGTTGACGAAGCTGAGCTGATCGAAAGGTGGCGTTGATATATCTGGTGGAGTGACTGCTGCGACCGCACTGCCCAAACGGCCAGCTACCGAGCGCTAACCCGTCGAGGGTGCATACCATCGAATCAATGCCCAACCAAGAACCAGTCACGAACATCACGGATCCGCGGTGGTTGCGCGCAATCTCGCATCCGATTCGGATTCGCCTGCTGGCGATGCTCGATGAGGAAGCCGCGAGCCCCGTGATCCTTGCCTCCAAGCTCGAACAGCCGTTGGGGACGATCGCCTACCACGTACGCACGCTGTATGACCTTGGGCTGCTCAAGCTCGTGAGCACGCGCCAGCGGCGCGGTGCCACCGAGCACTACTACAAGACGACCGGGCGTCCTCGCAACTCAGAGGAGGCCTGGGAAGGGCTGGACACGATTTCCAAGCAGCGTCTGCTGACCGCGCTGATCGCCAGGGCGACGGACTACGCCACGCGCTCCGCAGCTGCGGGCGGCTTCGATGCCAAGGAGGCGCACATCTCGACGGACGCGCTCACGCTCGACCGCAAGGGATGGCAGGAGCTCGCCAAGGAGTCGCGGAAGTGGCTGGCGCGCGTCGAGCAGATCGAACAGGGGGCCGCCGCGCGGCTCGCCGACGACCCGGGGGCCGCCGTCACGATCGGGCTCACGCTGATGCTGTTCGAGGCGCTCCCGTTCAGCGCCGACATCCCGGAGAGCAAGAACGGCAACGAAGCGGACGTGGAAGCGCCTGCGTCCAAGCGCCGCGAGGCCGCATCGAAATAACGGACCGCGGGACCGCTTGTCACGCGGCGGCGCGGGCGCCGGAGCCGTACATGCCCTCGCCCGCCCGGGTCCAGATCACCTGGTCACGGCTGGGTCCGACGCCGATCAGCGCGATCGGCACCTTGACGAAGTCTGAGATGAACTGCAGGTAGCTGCGGGCGTTCTCGGGCAGCTCGTCCTCGCTGCGGCACTCGGTGAGGTCCTCAGACCAGCCGGGCAGCTCGACGTACTTGCCCACCGAGTGGTGAAGGACGGTCTGGTGGTAGGGGAAGTGGTCGATCTCCAGCCCTTCGTCACCGAGGTAACTCGTACAGACCGAGAGCGTCTGCTGCCCGGACAGCACGTCGAGCTTCGTGATCGCCAGCGCGGTCAGCGAGTTGAGGCGCGCCGCGTAACGCAGCGCGACCAGGTCAAGCCAGCCGACCCGGCGCGGGCGCCCGGTGGTGGTGCCGAACTCGCCGCCGCGCTCACGCAGCTCGTCGCCCATTGGGCCGTCGAGCTCGGTCGGGAACGGTCCGGCGCCGACGCGAGTGCTGTAGGCCTTGGTGATGCCCCAGACCTCGTCGATGTCTTTGGGCCCCACGCCGGCGCCGATCGTGGCCGAGCCGGCGATCGGGTTCGACGAGGTCACGAACGGATAGGTGCCGTGGTCGATGTCGAGCAGCGTGCCCTGCGCGCCCTCGAACACGACCAGCTCGCCCGCGTCAAGTCGCTCGAGCACCAGTCGGCTGGTGTCGGCGATGTACCGCTTGATCCGGTGGCCGTAGGTGAGGTACTCCTCGGTCATCGCCTGTAGGTCCAGGCGCGGATCACGGGCGAACTCGCGCAGCGAGAGGCGCTTGGGCTCGAGCGCCGCCACGATCTTCTTCTTGAGGATCTTTTCGTCGAGTAGGTCCTGGACGCGGATCCCGAGCCGTGCGGCCTTGTCGGCGTAGCAGGGACCGATGCCGCGCCTGGTCGTGCCGATCTGCAGCTTGCCCAGCTTGATCTCGCCCGCGTGGTCCAAGAGCATGTGGTACGGCATGATCAGGTGCGCGTTGGCGGAGATCCGCAGCGCCCCGGTGTCGACGCCGCGCCGCCGTAGGTCATCCAGCTCGTCGGTCAGGATCTTCGGGTCGATCACGACCCCGTTGCCGATCACACACAGCTTGCCGGGGTGGAGGATGCCCGACGGCATCAGGTGCAGCTTCCAGGTCTCGCCGTCCCGGACGATGGTATGCCCCGCGTTGTTGCCGCCCTGGAAGCGCACGACAGCGTCCGCGTGCTCCGCGAGCAGGTCGGTGATCTTGCCTTTTCCTTCGTCGCCCCACTGGGCCCCGACGATCACGATCCCAGGCATTTCTGTTCCAGTGTATTGGGCGTGCGGCCGGGCGCAGACCCGTGGCGCGCCGACCCGTTTCTACGCGACGCGGACGTCCAGGCGGTGATCGTGACCCAGCAGTGGCAGCTCGTCGCACATCTCGGTCAGCCTCGAGACGGTGCGCTCGGTGATCTGCTGGCAGAGCGTCTCGCGGTCGAGGATGTTGGTGGTGATCACGATCGCGCGCTGCTCCTCATAGCGCGAGTTGATGATCGAGTACAGCTCCTCGAGCACCCAGGGTGTTGTCTGCTCGGCACCGATGTCGTCGATGTGCAGGAGGTCCACTGCGGTCAGCCGCTCGAGCAGGTCATTGTGCGAGCCGGTGTCGAAGGTCTTGCGGATCTGGCTGAGCAGGCCGGGCAGCGAGTAGCGCGCGGCTGAGCGGCCTGCCTCGAGCGCCGCCCTGGTGACGAGCATCGCGAGGGTCGTCTTGCCCGTGCCCACAGGGCCCATGAACCACAGGCCGCGTCCGGCGTCGAGGTTCGAGTCGATGCGATCGACGAAGCGTCTGGTGGCGGCGACGATCTTGGGGTCGATCTCGGTGATCGGGAAGCGGTCGAAGGCCACGTCCTTGTAGCGCTCTGGAATCACGGCGGACAGGCTGCGCGCCTTGTTGCGGGCGATGATCTGCGGCCGGCAGGTGCAGTCGCGCGCGGTGTTGGTCTCCTCGTCATAGAGGAAGCCCGAGCCGTCACATATGCCGAGGATGCAGGTTGCCATCACACGTGTCCGGTGCCGCTCAGCCGGCGAACTGCGGCGGCGCGTAGTTCATAAACTTCGGGAATTGGCTCTGGAAGGTGAGCGTGATCTCCCCGACCGGGCCGTTGCGGTGCTTGGCGATGATGATGTCGGCCTCGCCCGGGCGTGTGGACTCGTGGTTGTAGTACTCCTCGCGATAGATGAACATCACGAGATCTGCGTCCTGCTCGATCTGGCCAGATTCGCGTAAATCGGAGAGGATCGGCTTCTTGTCGCCGGCGCGCTGCTCGACGTTCCGGCTGAGCTGTGACAGGGCGATCACCGGTACGCCCAGCTCGCGCGCGAGGCTCTTGAGGCCGCGGCTGACCTGGCCGACCTGCTCGACGCGGCTCTCGACCCGCCCCTCGTGCCGCATCAGCTGCAGGTAATCGATGATGATCAGACCGAGCCCGCCGCGCTCCTCGAGTTGGTGATGCAGCCGGCGTGACTTCGCGCGGACCTCGAGCACCCCGGTGTCGCTCGAATCGTCGACGTAGAGGGGTGCTTCAGAGAGCTTGCCGGAGGCCTCGAGGATCTTCGGCCAGCGCGATTCCGCGACCTTGCCGCGCCGTAGGTCCTCGCCCGGGACCTTCGCCTGTGAGGCCACGAAGCGTTGCGCGAGCTCCGACTCGGACATCTCCAGCGAGAACAGCGCGACCGGATAGCCGGCGAGCGACGCGTTCTCGGCGATGTTTGCCACAAGCGCCGACTTGCCCATCGACGGGCGGGCGGCCAGCACGATCAGGTTGCCGGCCTGGAAGCCGCCGGTCAGGTCGTCCAGGTCGCGGAAGCCGGCGGGCGTGCCGCTGAGCGGGCTCTTTTGGTTCGAGCGGTGGTGGAGACGGTCGGTCTCCTCATGCAGGACCTCGGCGATCGAGCGGATCGCCTTCTGCCGTTCGTCGTGCGCGACCTCCAGCATCGCCCGTTCCGCCTGCTCGACGAGCTCACGCGGCGAGCCGGTGCGGTTCATCACGTCGGCCTGGATCTCCCGGGTCGCGTCGAGCAGTGCCCGCAGCTGCGCCTGCTCGCGCACGATCCGGCCGTAGTCGCGGGCGTGGCCGGTGGCCGGTACCCAGGCGACCAGCTCCTCGACCACGTCGGAGCCGCCGATCTCATCAAGCCGGTTGTTCTGCCGCAGCTGCTCGGCCACGGTGAGGTGGTCGATCTTCTTGTCGCCCTCGTAGAGCTCGAGCATCGCCTCGAACACCGCGCCGTGCTCTCGCAGGTAGAAGTGCTCGGGGCGCAGCTGCTCATCCACCAGCAGTGCGTGCAGGTGCTGCTCGTCGAGCAGCACCGCACCCAGCACTGACTTCTCGGCGACGAGGTTGTTGGGGGTGGCGGAGGCGGTGGCGCTCATCAGACGGACGTTGAAAGATAGGCTGCGCCCAGGCGGCACGCGCGGACACATGCCGCAACACGGACGAAAAGATTTTCGGCCCGCGATCGCGTGTGATAACTCCACGCGATGCGAGTATTGGTTTTATGGGCACGCGTCGTATCGCCCCTTTTTCGGTGATCGCAGCGTCGCTTGTCGTCGCCGGCTGCGGCTCGAGTCGCGGCACTGCTCCTCCTGCCAGCAGCGCCGCTCGCTACAACAAGCTGACCATCAGCGGCTTCGTGCGGTCTGACACACCGACGGTGCGCCGCGGCGCGAAGGTTCACGCCGAGTTGGTGCTGCACAACAGCTCTGACCGAACCCGCGTACTGGCCCGCGGCTGCCCACACGGGTTCGTTCAGCTCATGCTCAGCAGCCGAACGCTGACGGTCTCGCCGGCCTGGGCGCTGCCGGCTTGCAGCGACGCAACCTTCGTGGCGCGACCGGGCACGACGACCTACCCGCTCGAGGTGCCTGCGACTTACCTGGCGTGCACGATGCGCGGCCACCAGTCCCAGGCAGGCTCGATTCAATGTCTGCCAGGCAACCGCATGCCGCCGTTGCCCGCCGGCACCTACGCGGTCAGTGTCGTCGCCAGCAGCATCCAGCTCCAGCACGAGCTCGCGCACGTCCGCTCGACCCACGTGCGCATCCTGCGCTGAGTGGCTAGGCGGCGACGACCATGGTCTTGATGGTCGCCATGACACCGTCGGAGACCTCGACCGCGACCATGTGCGTGCCGACGCTCTTGATCGGCTCGTCGAGCTGGACCTTGCGCTTGTCGATGCGGATGCCGCGGGCATCGCGGATCGCGTCCACGATGTCCTGGGCGGTGACGGAGCCGAACAGACGGCCATCGTCGCCCGCCTGCTGGGGGATCGTCAGCACCGTCTTGCCGAGCAACTCGGCGTTCTCACGGGCACGGTCGACCGCCTCGCGCACTGCTTTCTCAGCAGCCTCGCGTCGCTTGGCAGCGGCCTCGATCGAGCCTTGGGTCGCGGGCTCGGCGAGCTTCCGCGGAACCAGGAAGTTCCGCAGATAACCGGACGAGACATCGACGACAGCGCCCTTCTCGCCGAGCGACTCGACGTCGTCAAGCAGGATTGCCTGTGGCATGTCTACCTCCCGGGCTACCGGTCGCGGTCGCGATCACGACCGCCGCGACCCTCGCGGTGGTCGCTGCCACCTTCGGCGACGTACGGCAGCAGCGCCAACTCGCGCGCACGCTTCACAGCGCGCGCGACCTGGTTCTGGTGCCGACGGCACGCGCCGGTGATCCGGCGCGAGCGGATCTTGCCGCGATCGGAGATGAATCGCCGCAGGGCGGAGACATCCTTGTAGTCAACCTGCTCCACCTTGTCGCGGCAGTACGGGCACGGCTTGCGCCGGCCCGAGGACGGGCCGCCCTTCCTGTCGCGCCGGCGAACCGGCCGTCTACGTTGCTTCGCCACTTGGCATCACCTATCGAAGTCTCTGTTGTAGGTCCGTCGCCTCAGAACGGGATGTCGTCGTCGGCGACACCGGAGCCCACGGAGGCTGGGACGAAGTCAGCGGTATCCACCGGGACATCGCTCGCCGCAGCATTTGCGCTGCTGGAATAGCCACTCCCGTTACCGCTAGGCGCGTCACCGCCACCACCGAGGAACTGCACGGTCTCAGCGATGATATCGACAGCCTGGCGCTTTTGCCCGTCGGTCTCCCATTCACGCCAGCGCAGGCGCCCATCGATCGCTACACCACGACCCTTTGAAAGATAGCGCTTGCAGTTTTCGCCCTGCTGCCCCCACACCGAAACGTTGAAGTAATTGGGGTCGTCCTCCCACTGCCCTTCGCTGTTCTTGCGGCGTCCGTTGCACGCCACACGCAGCTCGCAGACGCTGGTGCCGCTCGGTAGCGACCGCAGCTCAGGGTCGCGAGTTAGGTTGCCGGTGATGATCACCCGGTTGATGTTGCCCGCCATTTCGGGGCTCCTTTCAACAAGTTCGAATGCCTGGAGCCGAGTCTAAGCACGGCCCGGACGGCCGCTCGGCAGATCTCGCAAACTGGCACACATTCGTCACGAGGTCGGCACAAAGTCGTAACCAATGCGCCCGCCTTTGGATGCGATGGCATCTGAGCTGCTCGAGCGGGGACGGCGTCTGCCGTCCCCGCTCGAGAATGCCTCCGGCCTAGCCGCGGTGCTTCCTGCGCGGCTTCGCGGCCCTCCT
>DATKSM010000104.1:0-5015 GCA_035531655.1 Solirubrobacteraceae bacterium | reverse complement strand
TACTCGCCGCTGGTCAAGTACGTGGCCGGGCGCATGGGGAGCAACCTGCCCGCGCACGTCGATGAGGCCGATCTGATCTCCTATGGCCTGACCGGCCTGATCTCCGCGATCGAGCGGTTCGACCTGTCGCGCGCGATCAAGTTCGAGACCTACGCGATCACCCGTATCCGCGGCTCGATCATCGACGAACTGCGCACACTCGACTGGGTGCCGCGTTCCGTCCGCGCCCGCGCGCGGGAGATCGAGCGCGCCAACCAGAAGCTCGAAGCGCGCCTCCAGCGCGCCCCGACAGACGAGGAGATGGCCAGCGAGCTCGAGATCAGTGTCTCCGATTTCAACGAGTCGCTGGTGCAGATCTCCACGTCGACGCTCGTCGCGCTCGACGAGCTCTGGAACACCAACGACAACGACGGTGACCACGTGTCGCTCCTGGACACGATCGCCGACCGCGACGCGCCCAATCCCGAGCAGATCGTCGACCAGGGCGAGGTGCGCGACCGCATCGCTGACGCGATCGCGGCGCTTCCGGAACGCGAGAAGCTCGTGATCGCGCTGTATTACTACGAGAACCTGACCCTGCGCGAGGTAGGCGAGGTGCTAGGCGTGACCGAGTCGCGCGTCTCGCAGCTGCACACCAAGGCCGTCCTGCGGCTCCGGTCGAAGCTTGCCACCGAGCTCGACTGAGCTGGTGCGATCGGCCGCCGGATCGGGCCCACCCGCCCGGGCGAGCGGCCGGACGCCAGGCGCCCGCTTGATCGATCGCTCGGCACTGGCTAGTGTCGGCTGATACGAGCTCCCCGGCGCTCGCCACGGGGAGACTCACCCCCGAGTGAGAGGAGACAGCATGCACAAGGCCGCGGATCGCATTCGCAACGTGGCGCTCGTCGGCCATCGCGGAAGCGGTAAGACCTCGGTGCACGAGGCACTGTTGTTCCAAGCAGGAGCCGTCAACCGCCTCGGCAGCGTCACCGACGGCACCACCATGTCCGACGCCGAGCCCGACGAGAAGGCGCGCCAGATGTCGCTGCAGGCCGCGCTCAGCTCGTTCCAGTGGCAGGAGCGTCGTGTGAACCTGCTCGACACCCCTGGCGACCCAAGCTTTGTGGCCGACGCGCTGGCCGCGCTCCGTGTCTGCGAGTCGGCGGTATTCGTCGTCAACGCCGTGATGGGTGTCGAGGTCCAGACGACGCGGCTGTGGAAGCGCGCGGGCGAGCTCGACCTGGCGCGGCTGGTGTTCGTGAACATGCTCGACCGTGAGCGCGCCGACTTCTTCCGCACGCTCGAGAGCCTGAAGAGCGCCTTCGGACCGCACGTGGTTGCAACCGAGATCCCGATCGGCGCCGAGCACGAGGTCTCAGGCGTGATCGACCTCGTCGACATGCGCGCCTACCAGTACACCGGCGCCGGCCGCGACAACTGCGCAGAGATCCCGATCCCCGAGGCGCAGGTCGCCCAGGCGCAGGAGTACCGGGAGAAACTGATGGACGAGGTTGCGGAGAACTCGGATGCGCTGATGGAGCGCTACCTCGACGGCGAGGAGATCTCACACGAGGAGATCGTGGCGGCGCTCAAGGACAGCACCAACCACGGATCGATGTTCCCTGTCACCTGCGGGATCGCGACAGCGAATCTTGGGACGAACCGGCTGCTCGACGCGATCGTCGAGGACCTCCCCTCGCCGGTCAAGCACGGCGGCCTGCAGGCCGGCGACCAGCTGCTCGAGGCCGATGAGAAGCAGGAGCTGTTCGCGTACGTGTTCAAGACCCGCGCCGACCCGTTTGCCGGGCGCATCAACCTGTTCCGCGTCTACCAGGGCGTGATCCGGCACGACTCGCACCTGCTCAACACGCGTGCCCACGCCAAGGAGAGGATCGGGCAGCTGATCAGCTTCGACGGATCCCAGAGCGTTCATGTCGACGAGTTCGGCCCGGGCGACATCGGTGCCGTCGCAAAGCTCAAGGAGACGAGGGCGGGCGACTGGCTGGCGGCGCGCGACGAGCCACTTGAGATGCCGGCGATCAAGCTGCCCGCGGCGGTGATGGCGTTCGCCGTGCAGCCGCGCAACAAGGGTGACGAGGAGAAGATGTTCTCGGCGCTTCGGCGCCTGCAGGAGGAGGATCCGACGATCGACCTCCACCGCGACGCGCAGACCGGCGAGCAGATCGTCGCAGGACTGTCTCAGATGCACGTTGAGGTGATCGTCGACCGTCTGCGTGAGCGCTTCGGTGTCGAAGTCAACCTGCAGCCGCCGCGCGTGCCCTACCAGGAGACGATCCGCCACAGCGCCAAAGCGCACGGCCGGCACAAGAAGCAGACCGGCGGCCGCGGTCAGTTCGGCGACTGCCACATCGAGATCGAGCCGCTGCCGCCAGGTGGCGGTTTCGAGTTCGTCGACGCGATCAAGGGCGGTGTGATCCCGCACGGCTTCATCCCGGCCGTCGAGAAGGGCGTGCGGGAGACGATGCAGGCCGGTGTCGTCGCCGGTTACCCGGTCAAGGACGTCAAGGTCACGGTCTTCGACGGCTCCTACCACACCGTCGACTCATCCGAGATGGCGTTCAAGCTAGCCGCCGGCCACGCCATGCGTGAGGCGATGGCGCTGGCGGACCCGGTGCTGCTCGAGCCGATCATGCTCGCCACGGTCAGCGTTCCCGAGGACTGCGTCGGCGACGTGATCGGCGACCTCAACTCGCGCCGCGGGCATCCGCACGGGATGGAGCCGGTCGGCGGAGGGATGACCGATGTCAAGGCCGAGGTGCCGATGGCGGAGATGCTCTCCTACGCTCCGGACCTGCGCGGAATCACCGGCGGCCAGGGCGAATTCACGATGGAGTTCGTGCGCTATGAGGAGGTGCCGGCGCACCTTGCCGGCAAGGTGGTCGCCCAGGGACGCGAGGAGCCGGTGAGGGTCTGAAGCGGGCACGCAAACGACCGGTCACAACTAAGCAACACCTCGCGGGTCCGCTACGCTGATTGCTCGCCGCGAGGGGACGCGGCAGGTGATGCCGTGAGGCGAGCCCACGCATGAGTCAACCGCGGAGCATCAATACCACCCATGAGCACGACGTTTGCGACGTCTGCGCACGCACGTTGCTGCGTGGCGAGCAGACGGAGGCCTTCGTAGGCAGCGGGCGCCGGTACAGCGTCTGCGAGCTCTGCAAGCCGCACGCGCTGAACGAGGGCTGGATCCGCGAGGGAGCGATTCCCGACTATCAGGGCGGCGGCGACCGCGTGCAGCGACGCCGCTCGCTGCTGCGCCGCCGTCGCGGCAAAGACGACGCCAACGAGCGCGGCGACGAGATTCGCCTCGCGGAAGTGCCGCGTACGCTCGACCAGGAGTTGTCCTACGGCGACTGGGCAGCCGCCGGGGGTGTTGCCGCAGCGACTGAGCCGGCGCCCACCGCACCGGCTTCAGGGCCGGCGCCGGCGCCCGCTGCGACCACGCGTGACCATCTTCGCGAACCGCGCCACGTGCACGCGATCCCGACGAACGGCGACCACAAGATCGCCGCCGCGGTCGATGTGTTCAACAACAGCGAGCACCGCCGCACGGTGGCCGGCGTGGCCCGGTCGCTGGGGGCGCCGGCGGTCAACATCGCGCCAGACGAGACCCACACCAGCATCGTCTGGATCGTTGTCTCGTGGGAGCTCTGCTGGTACCGCTACCAGATCGACCTCTACGAGTCCAACGGCCACGTCAGACTCGACGGCCAGGGCTATGAGCTGGACCAGCTCACCGAGCACGAGCGCATCGGCAACGCGAGCTCTGACGACAGCGGCGCTCTGGTTCTGCTGTAAGGCGTGACCTCCGCATACGAAAGGCTGGTGCTGCACGTCGACGGCGGCTCGCGCGGAAACCCCGGGCCCGCGGCAATCGGGGTCGTGGTCTCCGAGCCGGACGGGCAGACGGTCAGCACCTTCGGCGCCAAGATCGGCGAGACGACCAACAACGTCGCCGAATACCGGGCGCTGCTGAAGGGTCTCGAACTCGCCGCCGCACACGGCGCTCGCGAGGTGCACGTGATCAACGACTCGGAGCTGGTCGCGCGCCAAGTCACGGGTGTGTACAAGGTCAAGCACCCGGCGATGCAGGAGCTGCACCGCCAAGCGCTCGCGGCGCTCGAGCGATTCGACGGCTGGGGCATCGAGTCGGTCCCGCGTGCGCGCAACGCCGAGGCAGACGCACTCGTCAACGAGGCGCTGGATCGGTAGGCTGCAGCTGTGACCGACGCGCTTGAAGAGCTCCGTTCACGTCTGCACGAGGCGGCCGCCGAGCTGCGCGCCGGGCTCCTGGAGCCGCGCGACACCCTGGCGGTGATCGAAGAGTGCGCGCGCCTCGCCGGGGAGGCGGCGTCACAGGTCGACATCCAGGTGCGTGCGGCGCTCGAACCGCTTCCGGACCTGCCGGGACAGCTGCCGCTCTCCGCAACGCAGTGAGGTTTCCCGACGACCTGCGCGCGCGGGTGGACGTGTATCTGGAGCAGCTGCGCTTCTCCGACAATGCCGGCACCGCCGGACTCGAGGAGGCGATGCGCTACTCGCTGCTCGCGGGCGGCAAGCGCATCCGCCCGGTGCTCTCGCTCGCGACAGCCTCCGCGATCGGGATGCAGCCGGACGAGGTGCTGCCGCTGGCCGCCGCGCTCGAGCTGATCCACACCTACTCACTGATCCACGACGACCTGCCGGCGATGGACGACGACGAGCTGCGACGCGGGCGTCCCACCTGTCACGTGGCCTTCGGCGAGGATGTCGCGATCCTCGCCGGCGACGGACTCTACGCGGAGGCCTTCCGGCACCTGCTCGACAACCAACCGGGCGAGCCGGCCGATATCCTGCGCGCCGCGGCCGAGCTGGCGGGGGCGACGGGGGTGACAGGCATGGTCGGCGGCCAGTACCTCGATGTGGCGGGCTCCGCGCCAGCGGGCGCGGAGGGCCTGAGGTACCTTCATGAACTCAAGACCGGTCGTCTGATCCGCGCCAGCGTCGAATGCGTGCTCTTGATCGAGGGTAAACAG
>DATKSM010000103.1:0-10735 GCA_035531655.1 Solirubrobacteraceae bacterium | reverse complement strand
GGAAGCGTAGTGCGCGGGAGGGCGACAGCGGGAGCCCCTCCCGCAGCGACACGCCATAAGCTAGGCCGATGCCCGGTGATGCGCTGATCGGCGGCTACTTGATCCCCGATGGTTCGTGTGACGAGCTGCTCGAGCGCGATGGCACGCCCAAGGCGCACGTGGCCTCGCTGGTCGCGACCCTGCGCCGGCTCGGCCCGCAGGCGCTGATGGACGCCGGCCGCCGGCGCGACGCGATCTTCATGCAGCAGGGGATCACCTTCGAGGTCTCGGGATCGGACGGCGAGCGCCGCGATCGCCCCTTCCCGCTGGATCTGGTTCCGCGCATCCTGACCGCCGCAGAATGGACCGTGATCAAGCGTGGGCTGGCGCAGCGGATCCGGGCGCTGAACGCGTTCGTGGACGACGTCTACCACGGCCGCGAGATCGTGAGGGCGGGGCTCGTGCCGTGGTCGCTGATCGTCAGCCGCCCGTCCTTCGCGCGGGCGGTGCATGGCGTGCGCGCACCCGGCGGCGTGTACACGCATGTGTCCGGGTGCGACCTCGTGCGCGGCGGCGACAGCATCTGGCGCGTACTCGAGGACAACGTGCGGACGCCGTCGGGGATCTCCTACGTGCTCGAGAACCGGCTGGCGATGACGCGGCTGGTGCCGGAGCTGTTCGCCGGCCACCGCGTGCGGCCGGTCGACAACTACCCGTCGCTGCTGCTCGAGGCGTTGCAGGCGGTCGCGCCCGGCGTCGAATCCGAGCCGACGGTCGTGCTCTGGACACCCGGGCCGCTGAACAGCGCCTATTTCGAGCACGCGTTCCTCGCGCGCGAGATGGGTATCGAGCTGGTCGAGGCGTCCGACCTGGTCGTGCGTGACGCGACCTGTTACATGCGCACCACCGCCGGGCTGCAACGCGTCCACACGATCTATCGGCGGCTGGACGACGATTTCATCGACCCGCTCGACTTCCGGGCGGACTCGGTGCTGGGCGTGCCGGGGCTGGTGCGCGCTTACCGCGCCGGCACGGTCGCGATCGCGAACGCGATCGGCACGGGCGTGGCCGACGACAAGGCCGTCTACCACTACGTGCCGCAGATGATCCGCTTCTACCTCGAGGAGGAGCCGATCCTCGAGAACGTGCCCACGTACCTGCTCAGCGACGACAAGGTGCGCAAATGGGTGCTCGGGCGCCTGCACGAGCTGGTCGTCAAACCGACCTCGGAGTCAGGCGGCAAGGGCGTTTTCATCGGTCCGCAGGCGAGCGCCGCCGAGCTCGAGCAGCAGGCGCGACTGATCGAGGCTCATGCCGAGCGGTTCATCGCCCAGGAGCTGGTGCACCTCTCGACGGTGCCGACCGAGACCGGCGACGGCCACCTCGCGCCGCGCCACGTCGACCTGCGGCCATTCGCGGTGTTCGGCGAGGAGATCCGGATCGTCCCGGGCGGGCTCACACGCGTCGCCCTCAGGGAGGGCTCGATGATCGTCAACTCCTCGCAGGGGGGCGGCTCCAAGGACACGTGGGTGCTGGACGACGGGGCCTCGCCTGACCTCGTTCTGCCGGCCGTCGCGCCGCGCAAGCCGCCGCGACTGCCCGACATCCGATACGGCGGCTGGCACGGCCAGGCGCAACAGCAGTAGGAGACGATGCTCGCCCGGATCGCCCAGGAGCTCTTCTGGCTCGGCCGTGACATGACCCGTGCCGAGCACACGGCGCGCATGCTCGACGGCGCCTTCCACGCCGATGTCCCGGGCACGCCCGGAGAGCGCGGCGTGACGCTCTCATGGAACGGCGTGCTCGCCGTGATCGGCGCCAAGCCGCCGGCACCGGGCGGAGAAGCGGCCGAAGGGGCCGCCGCCGAGGCAGCGCATTCGGCACCGCCGGGGCTACTGGGTCGCGGCGAGATCGCCCCGTTGCTGACGCTCGACACCGAGAACCCGGCCTCGGTCGTGTCCTGTGTGTACCGCGCTCGCGAGCGGGCCCGAACGCTGCGCGACGTGATCTCGACCGAGATGTGGGAGGCGCTGAACTCGTTCTACCTCTCGCTCGGCCGCTACGACCTCGAGGCGGCGCTCGCGACCGGGCCGTACTCCGTCTATCAGGAGGTCAAGGAGCGCTGCGCGCTGTTCTGGGGCCTGCTGATCAAGACGATGCTTCGTGACGAGGCGCGTTCGTTCCTGGATGCGGGCGGCCGCATCGAGGAGGCCGACATGGTCCTGAGGATGCTGCGCGTCGCGATTCCCGTCGGTGCGATGGCGGGCGCGGTCGACGAGCCGGCGCAGGCCCACGAGGCCGAGGCGATCGCACTGCTGCACGCGGTCGGCGGCGTGCAGGCGTTCCGCCGGCACGTGCGCTCGGGGCCCTCGCTGAACAGCGTCGGCAGCTTCCTGCTCTACGAGAGCGCCTACCCTGGCTCCGTGCTCGCCTCTCTCGATGAGCTGCGGGATGCACTGGAGATCGCCGACCAGACTCCGCGCTCAGCGCCGCCCGTGCTGCGGCTGGGACGGCTGATCGCCGACCTCGAATTGCAGCAGCGCACGGTCGACCGCCCGGAGCCGCTGGTCGAGATGCTCGCTCGCGTCCAGGCGGAACTCGAGCAGATCGACCATGAGATCGACGATCGCTACTTCGCCGTCGCGGCCCTGTCGATGGTGCATGTCTGAGGCGCCATGTCTAATGGTCCGCCTGATGACCGACGCGGAGGTTGACGGATGAGTGAGACGGCCGAGCGGACACGCGAGATGCACTTCGCGATCCGGTTCCTTACGCGCTACGAGTACGACGCGGACGTCGTGGACAACATCAACACGCTGCGCGTCCGCCCGGCGGGCAACAGCCGCCAGCGGGTCGACGACTGCACGGTGCGACTCACGCCGGACGTGCGCCAGTACCGTCACGAGGACTACTTCGGCACCGAGGTCGTCGAGTTCGAGGTCGTGCGCGCCCACCGAGAGCTGGTGATCGACGTGCGTGCGCGCGTGACCACCCAACCCCAGCGTGAACCCTCCGGCACGACCTGGGAGGAGCTGAGGGATCAGGCCTACCGCGAGGCCGGCGGCGAGTTTCTGCTGCAAAGCGAGGAGGCCCCCGGACACCCGCTGCTGGCGGAGCTGGCGGCCGAGGTCGGAACCGCCCCGACACCGCTGGCGGCGGTGCTGCGCGTCTCCGAGCTGATCCCCGACCGCTTCGAGTACCGAAAGGGTGCGACCTACGTCGACTCGCCGCTGACAGACGTGCTCGACGGGCGCGCCGGCGTCTGCCAGGACTTCGTGCACCTCGGCCTGAATCTGCTGCGCCGTCATGGCATCGCCGCTCGCTATGTGTCTGGCTACCTCTACACGACCGGCAACGGCGACGGCCCTGTGGGCCCGGAGACCGAGTCGGTCGAGGTGGACACGCACGCCTGGATCGACGCGCTGCTGCCGGTCGAGGACGGCGAGCCCGTGTGGGTCAGCATCGACCCGACCAACCGCGGCCTCGCCGGCGAGCGCCACGTCAAGATCGGCCACGGCCGCCACTACGCCGATGTCCCGCCGATCAAGGGCGTCTATCGCGGCGTCGCCCGCGCAAAGCTCGAGGCGAGCGTGACGATGACGCGCAGCGAGGGGCCGGACCCGGCGAGCGCCGCACGCGGATGAGAGGTCACGGTGGGTTTCTCCCCAGCGTCCGCCTCACAACGGGAACCGCGTCCCGGTCAGCTCCTCGCTGACCTCCCATAGCCGCCGCGCGACGTCGGTGTCCCAAGCCCGCTTGCTACGCCCGACCAGCCGTGGCGCCCCACGCATCCCCTGAGAGCCTCCTGGCCCGGCGAAGCTGTCCCCCGGGATGTCGGCGAACGCCGCGAACAGTGTTGGCAGCGCGCCGGCGGCGGCCGACTGGGCGAAGAGGTTGTTGCCGAGCTTGCCCATCACAAGCTCCCAGAAGCTGCTGTCGGAGTGCGACTGCAGGTTGGTGGCGGCGTATCCGGGGTGCGCGGCCGTGGAGAGCACCGGCGAGCCGACCGCGTTCAGCCGGCGCTGGAGCTCGCTGGTGAACAGCAGGTTGGCGAGCTTCGACTGTCCGTAGGCGCCCCAGGCCCAGTAGCGCTTGCGCTCCCAGTTGAGGTCGTCGAAGTCGATCCGGCCGATGCGGTGCATGCTCGATGACAGCGTCACGACGCGACCGGTGACCTGCGGCAGCAACAGGTTGGTGAGCGCGAAGTGGCCCAGGTGGTTGGTTCCGAGCTGCAGCTCGAAGCCATCCTCGGTCCGCGCAAGCGGCGGGATCATGACACCGGCGTTGTTGATCAGCAGGTCAACCTGCCCGTTCCAGCCGGCGGCGAACTCGCGCACTGAGGCAAGGCTCGCGAGGTCCAGCCGGCGCACCTCTGTCTTGCCGGCGGTCGCGGCCGCAGCCACGCGGCCCTTGTCGATGTTGCGGACGGCGAGCGTCACCTCGGCGCCTGCCGCCGCGAGCACACGCGCCGCGGCCAGCCCGATGCCGCTGTTGGCCCCGGTGATGATCACGCGGTGGCCGGGTATGTCGGGAACGTCTGCTGTTGAAAATGTCGTCATGACACCCATCCTCGCGCAAAATGTCTCGATGACCATATTCCCGCAGTCGACGCTGCTCACCGCAGCGCGCTCGCCGGCCCCCACCAATGCGGTGCGCTCAGTAACGTAGCCCGCCGATGAGTCTCCGGCTCTCGATCCTGCGGCGATTCGCCGCCGACCCGCTACTGCAGGCGCCGCAGGCGATGACCGAGGATCAGCGCGACCACCCGGTGATCGCGCTGATCCGCAAGCGCCGTGACGAGCGCTCGCTCCCTGGCAGGCGCGACGACGGCCGCCGGATCGCACTGGTGATCGAGGGCGGCGGCATGCGCGGCGCAGTCTCCGCGGGGATGACAGCGGCGATCGAGCAGCTCGGGTTCACCGACACGTTCGACGAGGTCCACGGCGCCTCGGCCGGGTCGTTCAACGCCGCCTTCCTGATCGCCGCGCAGGCGTCCTATCTCAGCGGCCTCTACGAGCACGGCTTTGGCAACCCGCGCTTCGTCAGCGTGCGGCACGTGCTGCGCGGCCAGTCGCTGTTCAACATGGATTACGTCGTCAACGAGGTGTGGCGCACGCAGCGTCCGCTGCACACCGAGCGCATCCTGGAGAGCGCGATCGAGCTGCACTGCACTGCGACCGACGTCGAGACGGCCATGATCGTCGACCTCACCGACCTGCGTGACGACCGCGAGATCCGCACGGCGATGCTCGCCTCCGCGCGGCTGCCGTGGCTGGCGGGACCGCCGGTGCCCTTCCGCGGCCGCATGCTGTTCGACGGGACCCTCGCCGAGGGTATCCCGGTGCACGTGCCACGCACCACCGCCACTGACATGCTGGTGCTGCAGACGCGCCCGCACGGGATCGCGCACGCGGGACTCTCGAGCGGCGTGGCGAACCTGACCGACCGCTACCTGATCAAGTACAACCCGGCCCTGGTCGAACTGCGGCGCACACGGTCGGCCCGCTACGACGCGCTGATCGGCGAGCTCTCGCGCCAGGCGGTGGACCCGATGTCGGTTCCGGCGGTTTGCATCATCCGCCCCCCGGCCGGCTCGCCGATGATCAGCCAGATGGAGAACCGCGCCTCGGCGATGGCGCGCGCCGCCGGTCACGGCTTCCGCGCCGCCTGGATGGCGCTCGACGGCCAAGACCCCGAGGTGCTGAGCGTGCCGCGGGCGTTTAACTGAGATCCCGCCGCCCGCCAGCGGGCGGAGCGGCGGACCCGCCCCGCAGACCATGTAACAGTCGTCACTCGCGGGGGTACCTCGAACGTGCCCTTCCGCCGCCAGAGGACCAAAGAGCCGCTGCTCTCCGAGCGCGTGAGGGGAGCGGCCGTCGAGGCCGCGCGCGAGGGCCAGCAGCGCGTGATCGAGACCGCGCGCGAGGTTGCGAGCCAGGCCCCCGGGCGCGCGCGCGATTTGAGGGCGGCAGCCGCACAGCTGGACATACCATGGGCGCGCTCGGCGCCGGCGCGCGTGATCCGCGAGAACTTCATGCAGTTCGTGATGAACCCGATCCTCGACCACTACGCCGCGCGTCGCGCGACCGGATTCGAGAAGCTCGCCTCGCTGAAACAGCCGGTGATCCTGGTCGCCAACCATGCAAGCCACATGGACACGCCGGTGATCCTCTCGGCGCTGCCGCGCAAGCTGCGCAAGCGCACCGCGGTAGCCGCCGCCGCCGACTACTTCTACACGAACCGGATCGTCGCCTCGCTCGCCGCGCTGCTGTTCAACACCGTGCCCGTCGACCGCAAGGGCGGCGGCGGGACGGGCAAGAGCACCAGCCACCTCGACACGCTGTTGGACGACGGCTGGAACCTGTTGCTGTATCCGGAAGGCACACGCAAGCACGGCAACGCCCCCGGGCGTGTGCGCCGCGGCGCAGCGGTCCTGGCATCGCACCACAACCTCTCGATCGTCCCGATCCGGGTCACCGGCACCGCCGCAGCGATGCCCCCGGGCGCGTTCTGGCCCAAGCGCCTGCGCGGCCGCCTGCTGTCCAAGCGCCACCGCGTCGAGGTTTCGTTCGGCGAGCCGATCCCGCCGCTCTCGGACACCGCCGCGCTGATCGAGAAGGTCCAATACTTCTTCGAGTCAGGCGAGTCCGGGTCGCCGGCGCTCTCGCCGTACCGCCGCCGCGGCCCGGGCAGCAGCGACGACGACTGAGCCCGCTGGCCGCCCGCGTACGCTCCGCGACTGATGCCGCAGTACGTAGTTGCGATCGACCAGGGCACGACCAGCTCTCGCGCGATGGTCTTCGACCACTCCGGCCGGGTCGTGTCCGTATCCCAGAAGGAGCACGAGCAGAGCTATCCCAAGCCGGGTTGGGTCGAGCATGATGCCAACGAGATCTGGGCGCGCTGCCAGGAGGTGCTCGAAGAGGCGCTGAACGAGGCGGGCGCGGGCAGAGACGACATTGCCGGCCTGGGGATCACCAACCAGCGCGAGACCACCGTGGTCTGGGACCGCAACACCGGCGAGCCCGTGTGCAACGCGATCGTCTGGCAGGACACGCGTACGGACAAGATCGTCGAGGAGCTCTCCCAGGTCGGGGGCCAGGATCGGTTCCGTGACAAGAGCGGGCTGCCGCTCGCCACCTACTTCTCCGGTCCGAAGGTCCGCTGGGTGCTCGAGAACGTGGACGGCGCCCGCGAGAAGGCCGAGGCTGGGGATCTCGTCTTCGGCAACATCGACACCTGGCTGATCTGGAATCTGACGGGCGGCGTCGACGGCGGCTTGCACATCACCGACGTGACGAACGCGAGCCGCACGCTGCTGATGGACCTGACGACGCTCGGCTGGGACGCGCGCACGGCCGACACGATCGGCGTGCCGCTCTCGATGCTGCCGGAGATCCGTGCCTCAAGCGAGGTCTATGGCGAGGTCAAGTCGGGGCCCGCCGCCGGCGTTCCGATCGCCGGCGACCTCGGCGATCAGCAGGCGGCGACCTTCGGCCAGACCTGCTTCGACGTCGGCGACGCGAAGAACACCTATGGCACCGGCAACTTCATGCTGATCAATACCGGCAACGATCTCGTGCACTCCAAGTCCGGCCTGTTGACGACCGTGTGTTACAAGGTTGGCGACGCCAAGGCGGTGTACGCGCTCGAGGGTTCAATCGCGATCACGGGCGCGCTCGTGCAATGGCTGCGCGACAACCTGAAGCTGATCAAGACGGCGGCTGAAGTCGAGGAGCTGGCGGCAACCGTCGAGGACAACGGCGGCCTCTACATCGTCCCGGCGTTCTCGGGTCTGTTCGCCCCTTACTGGAAGTCGAGCGCCCGCGGCGTCTTCGCCGGCCTGACGCGGTACGTCAATGCCGGCCACATCGCGCGCGCGGCGCTCGAGTCGACGGCCTTCCAAACCGCCGAGATCGTCGAGGCGATGCGCACCGACTCCGGCATCGAGCTCGAGACGCTCAAGGTCGACGGCGGCATGGTCGGCAACGAGTTGCTGATGCAGTTCCAGGCCGACATCCTCGGCGTCACGGTCGTGCGCCCAGTCGTCGCGGAGACGACGGCGCTCGGCGCGGCCTACGCGGCCGGGCTGGCGACCGGCTTCTGGAACAGCGAGGAGGACCTGCGCGAGAACTGGGCTGAGGACAAGCGCTGGAACCCGCAGTCGGACGCGGAGACACGCAAGGCCCAGATGCACTGCTGGAAGAAGGCGGTCACCCGGACCTTTGACTGGATCGAGTAGCGGCGGCGGCCCGGCGCGACTCCGGCTGTAGGCTGACCGCATGGTCACCCTCACCACCGAAGTGCTGGTGATCGGCGGCGGCGCGACCGGTGCCGGCGTCGCGTGGGACGCCTCGCTGCGCGGGCTTGACGTGATCCTTGTCGATCGCCTCGACCTTGCCGAGGGCACCAGCGGACGCTTCCATGGACTGCTGCACTCCGGCGGGCGCTACGTCGTCAAGGACCCCCCCGCGGCGCGCGAGTGCATCGACGAGAACCGAATCCTGCGGCGGGTCGCCGCCGACTGCATCGAGGACACCGGCGGCTTCTTCGTCACCACGCCCTGGGACGACCCCGACTACGCCGACGGCTTCGTTCAGGGCTGCCTCGACTCCGACGTCGACTGCCAGGAGATCCCGGCCGCGCAGGCCCTGCGCGAGGAGCCGCGGTTGAATCCGGCGATCTCGCGGGCGTTCAGGGTGCCCGACGCGAACATCGACGTCTGGAAGGCCGTCTGGGCGCTCGCGCACGGGGCGCAGCAACGCGGTGCGAGGATCCTTCCCTACCACGAGGTGACGGGGATCCGGCGCGAGGCCGATCGCATCTGCGGCGCCCGGGTCCGCGATGTCCGCGCCGGCGAGGACATCGAGATCGAGGCGCGTGTGACAGTCAACGCCTGCGGTGCCTGGGCGCACCGGGTCGCTGCGCTGGCGGGGATCGAGGGTGTGCGCGTGCTCCCCAGCCGGGGGATCATGGTCGCGATGAATCACCGGCTGGTGAACACCGTCGTCAACCGCTGCCAGATGCCTACCGACGGCGACATCATCGTCCCGATCCGCACCGTCTCGGTGATCGGCACGACCGACCACCACACCGATGACCCGGACGACCAGACAGTGCCGCAGGCGGAGGTCGATCAGATGCTGGACGAAGGCGAGAAGCTCGTTCCCGGCTTCCGCCAGGCGCGGGCGCTGCGCGTCTGGACCGGCGTGCGGCCGCTGTTCGAGGACGCCAAGGCCTCAGACACCGAGACCCGCGACGTGACCCGCGCCCATGCGCTGCTTGACCACCGTGAGCGCGACGATGTCGACGCCTTCGTGACGATCACCGGGGGCAAGCTCACGACCTTCCGGCTGATGGCGCAACAGGCGGTCGACGCGGTCTGCGACATGCTCGGAGAGTCGCGCCCTTGCACCACCATCACGCAGCCTCTGCCGGGCTCGGAGAGCGGCGAGCACTACCAGCTCGGCGAGCGCCTGCAACGGAAGGAGGCGCAACTGACCGAAGCGCAACTGATCTGCGAGTGCGAGCTGGTGCCGCGCGCGAAGCTCGAGGAGGCGATCACGCGGACCGGTTCGACCAACCTCGACGACATCCGCCGGCAGTTGCGGCTGGGGATGGGGCCGTGCCAGGGCGGCTTCTGTATATATCGCGCGGCCGGGATCATGCACGGCCTCGACGCGCTCAGCGCCGAGCAGGCCGACGCGTCACTGCTCGCGTTCCTGCAGGAGCGCTGGAAGGGGGTGTGGCCGGTGCTCTACGGCGACCAGCAGCGCCAGATGCGCTTCGATGAGTGGATCTTCCACGGCGTGCTGGACGTGGACCACCTGCCGGGCGGCCCGCTGGCCGCCGGACAGGTCTCGGGCGCCGACCCTGGGACCGCCGCCGCCGAGGCAGCCGCGTGAGGCGCCGGCGCTACGACGCGGTCGTAATCGGTGCGGGCACCGCCGGTCTGGTTGCCGCGACCCGCCTGGCGCAGGCCGGCGCAAGCGTGTGCGTGGTGGCCAAGGGCGTCGGGTCGACCCACCTGGCGCCCGGTACGATCGACGTCCTCGGATACGCGCCCGAACGTGTCGAGTCACCCGCGTGTACGCTGGCCGCATTCGTGGCCGCACGCCCGGATCACCCCTACGCGCTGCTCGGAGAAAAGCTCGTGGCCGAGGCCCTGGACTGGTTTCTCGCCACAGCGCGAGGCGGCCCGCTGCCGGGCTACGCCTACGAGGGCAGCCTCGAGCGCAACCTGCTGCTGCCAACCGCCGTCGGCGCGCTCAAGCCCTCGGCCGCGGTCCCGGAGACGTTCGCCGCGGGCGATGCGCGAGCGCTCGGACGGGTCGCCGTCGTCGGCCTGCCGGCGCTGCGCGACTTCCACGAGAAGCTGTGTGCGGCCAACCTGAACGCGGCCGGGATCGACGCGTTCGGAGTCAGCATCGACATCGAGCTCGAGCGTGCCGACAGCAGCACACTCGCGCTCGCCCGCCACTTCGACGACGCCGGCTGGCGCGCCCGGTTCAGCGCCCGGCTGGCGCCGCTGCTCGGCGCGGCCGAGCAGGTCGCGCTGCCGGCGATGCTCGGCCTGAGCGACCCGCATGCAGTGCTGGCTGACCTGGAGACGCGGCTCGGCCAACGCGTCTTCGAGATTCCCACGCTGCCGCCATCCGTTCCGGGGATGCGGCTGTTCGAGATTCTGCGCCACGCCCTCGAGCAGGCGGGCGGGCGCCTAGCGTTTGGCGCGGGCGTCGTCGCGCACGTGCGCGAC
>DATKSM010000102.1:0-17893 GCA_035531655.1 Solirubrobacteraceae bacterium | reverse complement strand
CACTTGTAATGAGGCGGTTGTCGGTTCGAGTCCGACAGCGGGCTCTTAGGAAAAAAGTCAGCCTGACTATTCAGTGTTGGGCCAGGCTGCGGTCGCGCGCACGCCGTCGCCCTCCTCGGGCTTAGGTCCGCCGACGGCGATGATCTCGAGCCCGTCAGGACCTGCCTCGAACGCTCGAACGACCTCGGGCGCGACGCGGATGACATCCCAGGCCCGGAGCTCCTCCGTCTCGTCGTCGAGCAGGATCCGGCCGGAGCCGGCGACAACGACGTAGGCCTCCTCCTGCTCCTTATGACTGTGAGCCATCGGGCTGCGCAGGTTCGGGGCGTACTGAAAGAGACTGACCCCGAGGTCACGTGAGTTCAGGTGCTTACGGCCGAAACGGCCCTCGAGCCCCTCCACCCGCCCGGCGACGGAGTCCTCGACCTCAAGCAGGTTGACCTTCGCAAAACGGGACATGCGATCTCCTCGGCTGGACAGCGGCTCGGTGTGGCGGGAAACAACCGTAGCTGTCAAGGTCGGCGTGCGCAGCGGAGTACTCCGTCGCACGCAATGCGGTTCCTGAATTTAGAATCCACGTTATGGACCCAGGCACGGTCAGGCCGGACCATCTCCGCGTTCTCATCGCGAATGAGCGCAAGGACCGTCTCGCACTCGTCGCGCCGATCGTTATCGCTCTGGGCCACGAGGTGATCGCAAGGGAGATCGAAGTTCAAGACGTCGGCGCCGTCACCGCCAGGGAGCGGCCCGACGTTGCGCTCGTCGGGCTCGGTGAGAGCTCAGAGCACGCGCTTGAGCTGATCGACAAGATCGTCCGCGAAGCAGCGTGCCCTGTGATCGCTCTGCTGCACGCGCCCGATCCGGAGTTCGTCAAGGAAGCCTCCAAGCGGGGCGTGTTCGCTCAAATTTCAGACACCGATGTCGAGGATTGGCAGAGCTCGATCGACATCGTGCTGCGCCGCTTCGCCGAGTACCACGATCTGCAGGGAGCGTTCGGACGTCGGGCCACGATCGAGCGCGCGAAGGGAATCTTGATGGAGCGCCACTCGATCGGCGAAAACGTTGCGTTCGAGATGCTGCGGGAGCGGTTACGTGTCGATAACCGCCTGCTCCCCAAACACCGAGACCTCGCACAGGACCCGTGAGCCCGTCATTTACATATGGACGACGGGGGCAAATGAATCTCTCGCGGCCTACGAGACCGTCCCGCCGATAGCCGGCGGCTAACTCGACCTCGGCTCCCCGACCACACTGGGTCAGATTCGCTCGCAGGTTGTCATTTCGGCTGCGAGGGAGAGTAATGTGTGGTTTAGCTTCGCCTCAATCCTCGGCGGGCTAGCAGTTCCGGCTTCGACACTCGGCTGGTTTAGGCGCTGACCTTGTACCAGGCAGCGTCATTACGAACGTGTCAGGAGCCGAGCCGTGAGCACTTTCTTAGAAGCAGCCGTTCCGCCATTTGAGCGGCATCGCGTTGCGCTGAGCAGTCTTAGATATGCGCAGGAATCCGCCGACTGTGACGAATACGCCGACGCGCTGCTGTGGATGCACGTGCTCGAGGCGACCGGCGAGCCCATCCCGCCCGAATACCAAACCAAACGCTCGGCCTGGAAAAGGCAACTGATCGCGAACCGCACGGACCGGAGGCCGTCTTGACGACCCTCGCAGAACTCGACACGGGACCGGCCGTGTCGTATCTCAACTGCCGGCGGTGCTGTTCGGCTCCCGGCTTCCGGCCGACCTGCCGTACACCGGCAAACGCGCGTCCACACGTCGGCGCCATAGGCGCTGCCGCGACGACCTGTTCGAGGCGCCACATTTCCCCAACCACCACGGAGCGCCCATGACCAACAAGCACATCGACAAGGCGAAAGGTCGCGCAAAGGAAGCGGCCGGCGCGCTGACCGGAGACAGACACCTCAAAAACCAGGGTCGTGTCGACCAGGTGAAAGGCTCGACAAAGAAGGCAATCGCCAAGGTTGACAACACCCTGGCCGGCCGCAAAAAGAAGTAGCACGCGCACGCGCAAGCCTGCCCACTCGAACACACGGAAGGTGAACATGCTCACCATCGTCATCATCGTGCTCCTAGTTCTGCTGCTGAGCGGCGGAATCGGCGTTCGGCGCCGAGGGCGTCGTGGCGCATAGCCACGACTGAGTCAGGCCGGGTTTGCCGCAGGCTTTGATTTGACCCGGTTTGGCTCGCTGGTCCTTTGGGGCGCTGAACCTCGCGGGCTGCTGCTGGTACATAACCATCGCTCGCTCCGAGGCTCCAGTCAGTCCGGATGCCTCCTCGCGTCCCCGGCGATCAGCACCGCTGCGGATTGTGTGCGACACGGGGTTGAGGTTCGGTCGCTTTCCGCCCGGAGGCCATCGCGCGTTGGGCGTTAATGTGCCTGGTGGGCATGGTGCGGGCACTGGAGGAGCGCACGGGCTGGCTGCGCCCCCTGTTGTTCCCGTCCTGTAACCGGTCGGTCGGTATTCGTTCTGACTAGCCGTCTGCCCGCGATCGGCCTCTGTGTCCTGGTGCCTTGGGCGCTGATGACGATGACCATGAACAACCCCACGCAGGGAGAGCACAATTGTCCGCACTGATGCGCCTGGCACCGAGCCGGGTGGTTGCCGGCTTCGGCGTCCTGCTGGCGCTGGGGGCGGGGATCACAGTCGTGATCTTGTCCCGGGCGACACCTTTGCCTCCCCTGAAGCGAGCTCAGCTTCAGTACCTCGCGCTGGCCCGCCAGGGGGTTGTGCAGACATCAAGGTGGTGGGACAGCAAGCTTCACTGGTACCTCGCCGTCCGCGACGATCACGATCGGCTGCCCCTCGCGAAGCTGTGGGACACGAACGGGCTGTTTGAGGCGCTCGACGAGATCGCGATCGCTCACCCGACCGCCCAGAATCTCGCCGCCGTCACGTCGTTCGCGAACGGCTCCGAGCGGTACTGGAACCGTTATCTGAAGCCGATCCCAGGCTACGCTCCTTACCTGGGCGACAGCAGCCCGAAGCAGCAGACGTGGTTCGATGACAACGGCTGGATCGGGCTGGCGTTCCTCGACGCCTACCGGGCTACCGGAAGCACCCGATACCTGTCGGACGCCGAACGAGCATTCACCTTCATCTCCTCCGGCGGCTGGGACGCGCGAGTCGGCGGGATGTGGTGGAGCACGGCGCATCCGTGGCGATCAGGCGAAGCGCTCGCCGCCGCGGCTGACCTTGCTGCGCGCCTCTACCGAGCGACCGGCAAGGCGACCTACCTGAAGGCCGCCGACAAGTACATCGGCTGGGCGGACAAGCACCTCCTGCGGCCGCAGGGCGTGTACATCCCAGTCGCGAACACACCGTACCCGTATCTGATCGAACCCAAAACACCTCCAAAGCTCCCAGCTTCCTCTCGGTTCACGAAGACCGTGAACGGGCCCAAGGGACCGCCTGCCGGGACGAAAACAATCATCCGATGTCCGCACGGCGTCCGCGGCTGCAAGCCGGGGGTTGCGTTCACCAAACGCGCACCGAACCACGGTCCGCAGCGAGCGGCCAACGCCCGGCCAACAATGGTGGCCATGCCCCACGACGGTGAGGGAGCGATGCTGTCGGCGATCACGACCCTCTGCGAAGCGACCGGCAAGCAGTCGTGGTGCAACGCCGCGGAGAAGTTGGCGGCCGCTGAGATCGTCTGGCTGGCCCCATTCTCCGACGGGCCACAGTACGACTCGGTGTTGGTGCGCGGACTCCTGACGCTCTACGCGCACGACCACAACGCGCGCTGGTATCGGTTCGCCGTGGCCATCGCCCGCCTGATCAAAACCCACGCCAAGACCGCCCCTGGTATCTACCTGCGCGGGTGGGACGGCCGCCCAATCCCCGGCGCAGCACCTGGACTGCTGCGTACTGACGCGGGCAGCATCGCCGTGTTCGCCGACCTGGCGACAGTTGCACCTCCGTCTTGAACGACCGCTGGACGCCTACGACATCACCCGCCACGGTGGTTCTCGGAGCGGCGCTGTCCGGCGCTCAGGACGGGGCCATCGCTCCAAGTCCCGCAGCCCCCATGGATCGATTCAGCTGGGGGTCGCACGCGTGTCGCGCGGCGTAGTACGCCGGCGAACCGATGTTGAATTGGCCGTGCATGATCCGGTGGCCGTCGGCGGTGATCGTCGGGTCACCGAAATGCGTCAGCCCATGGTTGCGCATGCACTTCGCCCACGTCACCATCAGCATGCGGATCTTTCCCAGTTGGGAGGTCGTTGGCGCTGGTGGTCCGGGCAGGTATTGGTTGCACTTCGCCAGCGCCGAGCGGAACGCGGGGGCGCTGACCGGCACGCCGTTGATTGACATCGTCTTGCCGTTCGACTGCTGTGCGAATGACTTGACCCCGTAGCTTCCGTTGCTGGGAGGGTCCGGGAAGTTCGCGACGCCGTCGGCGCGCACGCACCGGGCAAACCGGAGCGATTCGTTGAGGGCCTGGGTATGGCTCGAGTTGGAGCCGGAGCTCCGCGGGGGGCGCAACGAGCTTGATGAAGCAGGGGAGCTTGAGCCGCACGCGGCGATCACCATCGCCGAGGCGAGCGCGGCTGCGGCGGCTAGATGCTTGGACCCGGCTCGGAGCATCGTGGGCGTGGTATCCGAAAGCCGGTTACACCACGGGAACACCTTCGCGCGTGTCGCGCGCGCTCGCGCAGCGCGACAGCGGGCTTGCGATCTCGCACGGGCATCGAGCACTCAAGCGTCGCGCCGGGCTAACGGGAAGTGAACAAGCCGCTTGCTTAAGTAAGCCATTTCGGTGCGTAGACTCGTATTTGAGGTACAGGTGCGCGCACCAGGTCGTGGGCAGCGGCGGCGTAGGAGGTGCCATCCGCAGTCCGATTCGCGTCGCGGCAATGATCCGCACGGCCGCGTGTCCCCAATCACGGCGGGTTCCCGTGCCCGCGTTGCGCGAGCCTGTTGACCCCACCCGAGCGTTATGAGTCCGATCACAAAATTCGCAGCGTCCTGCGCCACCACCGTCGCCGTGGCCTGTGTCGCGCTGGCCACGGCCGTGTTGACCACCCAGGGCGCTGCGTCGGCGGCAACCGCGGCTGCCCGCAGCAGTGCGTCGCCCACCTACTACCGACTCGTGCAGTACCCGAAGGCCGGCTTCGGTGGCCTTTACTCCCAGATCGCGTCCGCGAAGCATTCGATCGACATGGAGATGTACGAGTTGAGCGACCCGACGGCTGAGCGTGACCTTCGACAGGCAGCCGAGCGCGGGGTCACGGTGCGAGTGTTGCTCGATCGCGCCTACTCTGGCGGCGAGGTCAACGCCGCGGCGTACGCGTACCTGAAGGCGCATGAAGTGCAGGTCAGATGGGCTCCCGCGAACTACATCTTCCACATCAAGGCGACGACATTCGACGCGCGAACCTCAGACGTCTCGACCGCGAACCTGACCGCCGCCTACTACGCGAGCACGCGTGACGCCGAGGTGATCGACACGAGCCCCGCCCAGGTACAGGCGATCGAGCTCACGTTCAAGATGGATTGGGACGCGGCGCCGGTTGGCGTTCCGGCCGCTCAGACCGCGCAGGCGCCGGGACTGGTTTGGTCGCCGAACAGCTTGACCGGGACGGCGGAGGCGGCGATGGTCGCCGAGGTTCACGCCGCGCGACGCGCGATCGACTTCGAGTCCGAAGAGTTGAGCGATCCCACGGTGTACAAGGCGCTCGCGGCCGATGCGCGCCGCGGTGTCAGCTGCCGGATCGTGATGACCAACTCCAAGGAGTGGAAGGCCGCGTTTGCGGCTGTCACAAGGGCCGGCTGCCACGTGCACGTCTTCCCCGACACCGCGAAGGCGCTCTACATCCACGAGAAGCTCCTGCTCGACGACCCCGGCAAGCGCGACGAGTCACTGCTGATCGGCTCTCAGAACGCGAGCTGGGAGTCGCTCAACCAGAACCGCGAGCTCGGCCTGATGATCACGAATGCGCACGGCGGCGCGACCGTCATCCACGACGTCAGCGCCACGTTCCAGACGGACTTCCGTAGGGCTTCGGCCTGGAAGCGCTGAACCACAGCGCCGCTGAGCCGCCGAGCACTGCTCTGTGCGGGACAATCCAGCGCCACTTGACGTCACCCTGGCCCACGGAAGCTCCCACGAGCGCAGACCGCGCCGCGTTTGCCGACGCGGAGCCACGGCCGTACTGGCCTCAGACGCTGCCGGCCCGGGAGCCGCACGCGGCGCTCGAGCAGGTGATCGAGTGCGACCTCTGCATCATCGGCGGCGGCTACACCGGGCTCTGGGCTGCGCTCTACGCTAAGGAGCAGGCGCCGTGGAGGAGCGTCGTGATCCTGGAGGGGGTGCGCTGCGGCGCCGGCGCGAGCACGCGCAACGGCGGCTTCCTGCAGTACTCGCTGACGCATGGGATCGAAAACGGCCGTGTCCGGTTCCCGGACGAGATCCGCACGATCGAGCGGCTCGGTACTCGCAACTATGAGGAGCTGAGCGTCGACCTCGATTGCTACGGGATCGACGCCGAGTTCGAGCCCAACGGTGAGCTCGCCGTGGCCGTCTCGCCCGTCCAAGTCGGGCAGCTGCGCGAAACGGCGACGCTGCTTGAAGAGTTCGGCCAGCGGGCCGAACTCATGGACCAAGATCAAATGCGGGCCGAGGTCCATTCGCCGCTGTACCTCGGCGGCCTGTGGCAGCAGAGCGGCGCGGCGATGGTCAACCCGGCGAAGCTCGCCGACGGCCTGCGGCAGGCGGCGCTGGCCGCGGGTGTGCAGATCTTCGAGCACTCGCGCGTGCACAGGCTGCGCCGCACCGGCGTCGCTGTCGCCGCGGTGACCGACGCCGGCGTCGTGCACGCCGGCGGAGTGCTGTTGGCCACGAGCGCATACGAGCCGCTCGTCCCGGCAGTGCGACGCTACGTGGCGCCGGTGTACGACTACGCGCTGATGACCGAGCCGCTCAACCAGAGCCAGGTCGATTCGATCGGCTGGAAGCGGCGTCAGGGACTGGGGGACAGCGGCAACCAGTTCCATTACTACCGTCGCAGCGCCGACGACCGCATCCTCTGGGGTGGGTATGACGCCGTCTATCGCTACGGCGGCCCGGTCGGCCCGGACCTCGACGACGACGAGACGACCTTCGCGCGCCTGTCGAGCAACTTCTTCACGAACTTCCCGCAGCTCGAGGGCGTGCGCTTCACGCACCGGTGGGGCGGCGCGATCGACACCTGCAGCCGCTTCTCGGTGTTCTTCGGGCGGGCGCTCGGCGGCCGCGTCGTCTACGCGCTCGGGTACACCGGTCTCGGCGTCGGCGCCAGCCGTTTCGGGGGGCGCACCGCACTCGACCTGCTTGACGACCGCCAGACGGAGGCCACCGGGCTCGAGCTCGTTCGGCGCCGCCCGGTTCCGTTCCCGCCGGAGCCGCTGCGCAGCGCCGTCATCCAGTTCACGCGCAACCGCATCGCAGCGGCCGACCGCACTGGACGCCGAGGCATCTGGCTGCGTACGCTCGACCGTGCCGGCCTCGGTTTCGACAGCTGACCGGGGTGAGGTCGTGCAGCTGGGCGAGTCGGAGCTCGGGCCGCTCTAGCGGCCGCACGGGCCGATCTAGCGGCCGCTCGGGCCGCTTTTGGACCCCCAGGCCGTGCCTGCGCATGTAACGGCCCGCCCGCGCCCGGGTACCGAATGCGATGGAACACGAGGCCCACCATCGCCGCGCCCGCACGACCGGCGTCAACACGGTCGTCTACTGGCTGATCAGGACGCCGCTGCAGCTGTTCTTCCACGTCTACCTGCGGATGTCGCGGATCGGTCGCGAGCACATCCCCGGGCACGGGCCCGCGATCGTCGCCTCGAATCACCGCAGCTTCTTCGACCCGTTGATCATCGCCACGATGACGCGGCGGCCCATGTACTACGTGGCCAAGCACGAGCTGTTCGACCTGCACCCGCTCGTCGGCTGGCTGCTCAGCGCGCTCGGCGCCTTTCCGGTCCACCGCGGCAACGGCGACCAGGACATGATCGCGACCGCCAAAAAGCTGCTCGCCCGCGGCGAGCTCGTGCTGATCTTCCCCGAGGGCACCCGCAACCGCCCGGGACCGCTCGGTCGACCCAGGCGCGGCGTCGGCCGTCTCGTGCTCGAGAGCGGCGCGCCGGTAATCCCGGTGGCGATCTTCGGCACCGATGCGATCCGCCGCGGCTGGCGCCTGCGGCCGCACAAGGTTCGGGTCCGGGCCGGACGGCCGCTGCTGTTCCCGCGCGTCGACGTCTCCACTCCGGCCGCCGCCGGCGCGGTCACCGATCGCATCTGGTCGTGCGTGAAGCTGCAGTGGGCGTGGTTCGGGGGACCTGTGGAAATCAAACGCGAGCTCGCGCGCGAAACCGTGCGCGCCGCCTGAAGTGGGCACTGTCGAGGTAGGCTGCGTGCCGTGGACACCGAGAATCCGACGAGCAAGGAGGAGCTCGACAGACGCTTCAGCGAGCTTTACCGCACGCACCTTCGCGACGTCTACTCCTACAGCTTCTACCGAGTCGGCAACCACCACGACGCGGAGGACCTCACCGAGCAGACCTTCCTGCAGGCCTACCGCCACTTCGAGCGCGCCTGCGCCGAGTCCAACGGGCGTCCGCTGCGCCCGTGGCTCATCCGCATCGCGCACAACCTCGCCGCGAACTTCTATCGCGACCGCTCGCGCAAGCCGGAGTCGGCGATCGAGGACGCTGACATGATCTCGACACCGCACACGACCGAGTCGCTCGTGGAGGGGCGCGAGGAGCTGAAGGCCATCCTCGACGGCGTCCAGAAGCTGCCCGACGACCGGCGTGAGGCGTTGATCATGCGATTCGCCCTCGGGATGGACAACCGCGAGATCGCGCGGGCGCTCGGCCGCTCCGACGGCGCGACCAAGGTCTTGCTACACCGAGCGATCCGGCAACTGGAGGGGATCGTCGGGGATCCAGACGACAATGGGGCTGTCCGATGACCGCCAACGTTGAGGCACTGCTGCGCGAGGCACTGACTCCGGTCGAGCCGCCGGTGCGGCTGACCGAGCAGCTCGAGTCGACGCTCACGCTCCTCACCGAGGCCGCGCAGGAGGAGCTCGACGGCTGGGAGCTCACGGCCATGCGTGACCCGCGCAACTGGGTGCGGCCCGCGGTCGCGGTAGCCGTCACGGCCACAGCCGGCACGGGGCTGGTGCTGCTGCGCGTGCGCGCCCGCCAGCAGGCTCGCCGCGGCGAGAGCTCTACGCTGAGAGAGTTCGCGGAGCAGACGCTCCACGACATCGCCGAGGAAGCCCGCCGGGTCCTCCCGGACCGCTAGGCAATTTCAAAGTGCCGGTCTGCTACCGCCATCCCACGCGCGAGACGGGCGTCTCGTGCTCCAACTGCGGGCGTCCCATATGCCCGGACTGCATGACGCCGACCTCGGTGGGGATGCGCTGCCCGGAGTGCGCGGGGGAGCGCACGAAGGTGCGGCGGCTGCAGGGCCGGGGTGCGGCTGCGACATATGCGCGTCCCACCTCGCCGTATGACCCCCGAACCTGGTCGATCACCCAGACGCTGATCGTGATCAACGTGATCGTGTTCCTGTGGGAGGTGGAGGGCGGCCTCGGGCTCGGTGGCGGCGGCACCCCCGGTTACGCCTATATCCACGGGGTGCTGTACGGGCCGCTGATGAGCCACGGCTACCACGAGTATTGGCGGCTGCTCACCTCCGGCTTCCTGCACGCGAGCATCATCCACATCGGCTTCAACATGTTCTCGCTGTGGTTCGTGGGACGCTCGCTCGAGCCCGCGATCGGCCGCGCCTACTTCGCCGCGATCTACTTCACCGCGCTGCTGGCCGGCTCGTTCGGCGCGCTCTTGTTCACGCCGGGTGCGCCGACGCTCGGTGCCTCAGGCGCGATCTTCGGCGTCTTCGGAGCCCTGATCATGGTTGCCCGCGCCAGGCGCATCCCACTCTGGCAATCGGGCCTGCTGCCGATTCTGCTCTTCAACTTCATCTACACGCTCACGATCGCCGACGTCTCGATCGGCGGCCACCTCTTCGGGGTCCTCTCGGGCTTCGTCACGGGCTGGCTGGTGACCGAGTACGGAGAGAAGCGCGACAAGCGCGCGCTCGTGCTCGCGGGCTGCCTGGTGATCGCCGTGGCGAGTGTCATCGGTGGCATCGCCGTCGCCGGCGGCCATGGTCTGCTGCCAAACGGCTCCGTGATCTAGCGGATCACTCCGGGTCGCGGCCCGCTGGCCGCGACACTAAAGCTGAACGGTCAGCGCCATCCCGGCGTGGTCAGGATGCTCCGGCACGAGGTCGGGATGAATGATGTGGCCGAGCAACTCCAGGCCATCGACGATCCTCGGCCCGGGGCGGGAGAAGTAGGCCGCGGCGTCGACGGCGACGACCCTGTCGGCGCCAAGTGCAACTAACTGGTCGTGGTGCATCTCGGCCTCGCGGTGGGCGATCTCGGCGTCGAACCCGCACGGCATCACGATCACGATGTCCGGCGCCGAAGCCATGACCATCTCCCAGCTGTGCTCCTCCGAGTGCTCGCCGGCGAAGCCGAGCACGTCCTCGCCGCCGGCGTACTCGATCAGCTGCGGGGTCCAATGACCGGCAGCGTATGGCGGGTCCAGCCATTCGAGCGCGAGCACGCGCGGGCGCTCGGCGCCGCGCACCGCCAGACGGATGCGGTCGATCCGCTCGGAGGACTCGCGGATCAGGTCGACGGCGGCGTCCTTGGTGTCTGTCACCTGTGCGATCGTTCGCGCATCGCCGAGAATCTCTCCGACAGTACGCGGGTCGAGCGCAATCACCATCGGCTGGCTATCGATCTCCTCGGCGATCTCCCGGACGTCGTCGTAGGAGACCGCGCACACCTGGCAGAGCGCCTGCGTGACGATCAGGTCCGGCTGCAGCTCGTCCAGGAGGTCGGTGTCGAGCTCATAGATCGACTCGCCGTTGAGGGTCGTTTCCTTCACGACGGCGTCGATTTCGGCAGACGTAAGCCCAGCTGGGAGCTTGTCCCGCGTGATGTGCGGGAGCTCGAGCGCAGCGGCGGGGTAGTCACATTCGTGCGTGACAGCGATAAGGTCGTCGCCGAGGCCGAGCGCGAACAGCAGCTCGGTCGCGGACGGGACAAGACTGACGATGCGCATGGCGTAACTGTAGGCGCAGCAGATCTTCTGAGAGGTGGAATATGACGCCGCTGCCGCTGCTGACCGGCGATGAGATCACCGCCCGACTGGTCGGGCTCGACTGGACGCTCGAGGGCGAGACGATCGTGCGGGATCTGAACTTCGAGGACTTCGCGGCCGCGATCGCGTTCGTGGATCGCGTCGCCGAGCTGGCCGAGACGCACAACCATCACCCCGATATCCTCGTGCACGGGTGGAACAACGTGAAGCTCAGCCTGAGCAACCATGCGGCCGGTGGGCTGACCGAGATCGATTTTGAGATGGCCGCACGCTTCGACGCGCTCCTCGGGCAATCAGAGGCCTGACGTCGTGGGCCGACTAGCGACTGCATGAACTCGGACCCAGGACGAAGTCCCAAGCCGCATAGCGCGCTCGCGTCGCGAGCGCGGCTGCGTGAGGATCGACCGGCATGAAGGCGCTGTTGATCGTCCTCACGGGTCTGCTCGTGCTCGTGAACGCGTTCTTTGTGATCGCGGAGTACGCGATGGTGCGCTCGCGCAGGGGGCGGCTCGAGCTGCTCGCGGAGGGGGGTTCACGCGGGGCGCGTCTGGCGCTGGGCCACCTCGACTCGATCGGCGACTACATCTCGGCCTGCCAGGTCGGCATCACAATGGCGTCGATCGGTATCGGCGCCCTGGGCGAGCCCGCGATCGCCCATGCGCTGGAGCCGATCTTCGGCAACGGCAGCGGCCACGACATCGCCGTGGCCGTGTGCGTGGTGATCGCCTACGTGCTGATCACGTTCTTCCAGAGCACCGTCGGCGAGATCGTCCCCAAGCTCTACACGATCCAGCACGCGGAGGGCCTGGCGCGCCGGATCGCCCCCCCGATGCGGCTCTTCATCATCACCTTCAAGCCGTTCATCTACACGCTCAACGCATCGTCGGAGTGGATGCTGCGTCGCCTCGGCGTCGACCCCGACGCCGAGCCGCAGCACGGCACCCCGGACGAGCTCAAACGCATCATCGCCGAGTCCCACACGGGCGGCCAGCTCGACGCCGGTGAGGCCGACATGCTGACCGGCGTGTTCCACCTGCACGAGCAGGAGGCGCGCCAGGTGATGACGCCGATCCCGGCCGTCGTGACGGTGGACATCGTGGCGACCGTCGGCGACGCGCTGCGTCGCGCGGTGGCGACAGGGCATTCGCGGCTGCTGGTCACCGAGGACGATGACGAGGATCAGGTGCGTGGGATCGTGCACGTCATCCAGCTCGCCAGGCTGTTGATGGAGGCCGGCGAGGAGGCGAGCTTCGCCTCACTCGTGCGGGAGGCGCCGATCGTCCCCGAGACCAAGCCGCTCGACGATCTGCTCGCCGACCTGCAGCGCGAGCGCACCGAGCTGGGGATCGTCGTCGACGAGTACGGCCGCACCGTCGGGATCGTCACGATCGAGGACATCATCGAGGAGGTCGTCGGCGAGATCGCCGACGAGACCGATCCGGCCGGCGGGGCGGTGCGGCGGCTGGCGAACGGCGACTGGTTTGTGCGCGGCCATGTGGCCGTCACCGACCTGGAGGATTACGGGCTCGTGTTGCCGGTCGACACGGACGCCTACAACTCGATCGGCGGCTTCGTGTTCGCGGAGCTGGGACGGCTGCCCAAGCGCGGCGACACGATTCGGGCCAACGGCTACTCAATCAGGGTCGAGTCCGTCCGGCAGAACCGGATCGAGGCGGTGCGGATCCGTGAGCGCCGCGAGCCCGGGAGCGTCAGCCCAAGCGAATCGTGAAGCGTTAGCTGATCGTTAGCGTCGCCGGAACCGGCACCGGGGTTCGAGGCATTAGTTACAATCACGAAATCGCAACAACCGGTGGGTCGCCGTTCGGTCGAGCGGTCGCGCCGCAGTTTCCCGGTGGTTGAGAGGAGAGAGATGAAGCCGGCCACTCGTGGCCGGCTTCAAAGCTTCGGCGCCTTGGGGGAGCAGGGTCTGGACGGGCACGCAGCCTGTCCGGACATCAAGGAAGCCGGCCCGCATCAAGATGCGGGCCGGCTTCGCGCTTCTGGGGAGGAGGTGCTGCTATGAGGTACGTCGCACCATGAAAGATGGTCGCTCGACCTGAATCTACATTAAATTCACGTTAGGGATATATGTAGAAACCGCGTCCAAGCTTGCGCCCGAGGGCGCCGGCGCTGATCCGTTCCTCGATTCCGGCGGGGATCTCGAGCCCGATCGCCTCGCCGATCGCCTTGGCGACGTCGAGGCCCACGAAGTCGAGCAGCGCCAGTGGCCCCATCGGCAGGCCGGCCCCGAGCGTCATGCACATGTCGACCTGCTCGGGCGCCATCGCGTTGGCCGTCATGAACTCGACCGCGTCGAACAGGTAGGGGAAGAGCAGTCGGTTGACGACGAACCCGGGCGTGTCCGGTACCTCGATCACGGTCTTGCCGAGCGCCCCGCAGAGCACGAGTGTGCGCGCGCGGGTCGTGCTGTCGGCCTGGGGCGGGAACACGACCTCGACGAGGGCCATGCGCGGCACGGGATTGAAGACGTGGAGCCCGGCGAAGCGCTCGGGGATGCCGCTGGCCTCCGCCAGCTCCGCGACCGACAGCGACGAGGTCGTGGTCGCGAGGATCGCATCGGATCCGGACTCGCTCACGAGGTCGCCGAGCGCGGCCAGGAGCTGCCCCTTGCTGGCGCGATTCTCCGCGATCGCCTCGACCAGATAGGTGGCGCGAGCCAGTTCGGTGAGATCCGTGACGACCGTCGCACGCGAAACGTCCGCGCCCTGCTCTGCGAGTTTCTCGCAGCTTTTCGCGAGCGCGACGCGTGCGCGCTGGGCCGACTCCACCGAGCGCGCCCAGACGATCACGTCGGTTGCGGTCGTCGCGAGCGCCGCCAGGCCTGTGGCGATCGCGCCCGCGCCGGCGATGCCGAGCGTCTCCGTCGGACGCTCAGTGTTTCCGGGGTCGTCTGCGGTCGTGCTCATACGTTCGTCCATTCGGGCTGGTCATGCTTTAGGACCGAACGTCGAGGCCCCGAAAACAAGAAATGTCGGACATCCCGGCTTGACGAGTATCCACCCCCCGGGCATAAGGGGTGGCCAGCAATGACGGTTCCTCCGTCGGGGGTGTCAACCCCAAGGGCACCCCCGACGCGCTGGCCAAACCGGATCTCTAAAGCCTTTCCCTGTTATCAAAAGCCGGCTCGCGAGCGTCCCCCCGCTCGCGAGTCGGCCTTTTCTTCTGGCGCCCCACTGAACTAGGGCAGTGGGACCACCAGAACGGGCCGGGTCGACAAGTGCACAAGCTTGTGCGGCGTCGAGCCGACCAGCGCCCCATGCAGCGGGTTCTCACCACGTGTCCCGACCACGATCATGCGCGCGTCTTTGCTCTCGGCGAGATCCAGCAACGCCTTGGCCGGGGCCTCCTCCATGATCACCGCCTCGGTCGCGACGCCGGTGCCGGCGACCAGCGCCGCGGCCTCCTCGAGCCGGGATCGTGCGAGCTCCTCGAGGGCGTGGTGGTAGTCACCGATCTCTCCGGTGACCTTGTTCAGCTGGTAGCCGAATGCGATCACCAGCTTCTCGCCACGCAGCTGCGCCAGCTCAGCCGCGACCGCGAGCGCCGCCTTGGCGTAGTCAGAGCCGTCGTAGCCGACAACCAGGCCGGAGCTCATGAGTGCCTCCCAACCGCGATCGCGTCACCGTCGAGTACGTCCGCAGGCGCGATCTCGCGCTTGCGCCGGAAGAACTCTGGCATCGTGATGCGCTGGATCAGCATTCCGACGAGCCCGAGGATGATCATCAGCAGCGCGATCGCGACCGGCGAGCCGATCCCGAGGATCGGCTTGGCATAGCCGGAGTGGGGCGCTGAGTAGGTGATGAAAGCCTTGACGATGATCCAGGTCAGGAACACCGCCGCGAGGCCCGGTATCAGGCACAGCGTCACGAACTTGCGCCAGGACTGGAACAGCTGCTTGCGGTAGTAGATGATGCAGGCGTAACCGCTGAAGCCGTAGTAGAAGGCGATCGTGATCGCCAGCGAAGTGAACGCGTCACCGATCAGGTTCGTGCTGGTCTTCATCAGCACGACGTACAGGATCAGCGAGACCGTGCCCATCCAGATTGTGGAGAAGCCGGGGCTGAGGAAGCGCGGAGTGATTTCCCCGAACTTGCGCGGGATCGCGCCGGCGCGGCCCATCGATAGCGTCGTGCGTGCCGTCGGCAGGATCGTCGTCTGCGTCGAGGCCGAGGCCGAGCTCAGGATCGCGAGCGTCAGGATCTTGTCGAGGCCGCTCCCGAAGACGCTGTGCCCGAGTGGGCTGAACACGTCAAATGGATGGCTGATCAGGTTGCCCAACCCGCCATAGGCCATGACCGCGACTGTCACCAGGAGGTAGATGCCGACCAGCACGACGTTGGATACGAGCGCAGCCCTGCCCGGTGCCTCGGTTGAGTTCTCGGTTTCCTCGTTGACGCTGACACCCGAGTCCCAACCCCAGTAGAGGAAGATCGCGAGCAGAAGCCCGCCGTTCAGAGCCGTGATTCCGCCTTTGATCGCGAACGGGTTGAACCAGGAGATGTTGGGGTGCACCGAGTGGACAGGGTGACCGGTGTAGACCTTGATCAGCGCCACCACCGCAAAGATCACCAGGATGATGAATTCGAGTGAGAGCAGCACCCGCTGCGTGCGTGCGTTGAGCTCGATCCCGATGTAGCAGATCACCGTCATCAGAATGATCCAGGCGATCCCCACAGCCAGGGTGGCGTTGGTGCTCGGCGAGCCGTCGCCGAAGAGAGAAAGCGTGTACTGCCCGGCGATCTGTGCGAGGTTCGGCATCACCAGCACATCTGCGACGACGATCGCCCAGCCGCCCTGCCAGCCCCAGATAGGCCCCATCGCCTTGGTCATCCAGGAGAACGTCGTGCCGCAGTCGGGATCGGCCTTGTTTAGGAAGTAGTAGGCGAGCGCGATCGCCGCCATCGGGAAGAATGCGATCAAGATCGCAGCAGGCGCCTGGAAGCCGAGCCCGGAGACCGCGGCGATGTAACCGAGCGTCGCGGCGAGGCTGTAGCCCGGCGCCACGGAGGCAACGCCGATGACGATGTTCGATACGAAGCCGATCGCATTGGCTTTCAGCTTCGGCTTCTCAACGGTGATCCCACCGCCTTCGGCAAACGACGCGCTCTCCATCCCGGTCCTTTCTGTCTGAGGCAGGCGCAGGTTCTACCACTTGGTAGCGCCAAACGCCAACAATCGTTGGCTATCGGCCTGGCGGGCTCGCCGCTGCTTCGCCCGCCCGCCGCCGCTGCTTGGTCCTCCGCCTCAGTGGCCGGCGTCGTTCGCGAACTGCGTCACATCGTTGGCGTTGAGGCTTGCGAGCGGCGGCAGACCCTCCTCCGGAGCTTGCCCGCGAATCTCACCGTCGAAGGCGATCTGATCGAGCCTGGCGACCTCGCGCTCACCCTCGATCCGCGCCGGATGGTCGGCCGGCAGGCCCTTGATCAGCGCCCGGATGCGGGTCCGCAGCTGCAGCGCGAAGTGTGGCGTCGAGGCGCCCATCAGCGCGCGCACGTCCTCGAGCGTGACCGCATGATCGGGGCGCAGCAGCTTCGGGTTCTCGGCCTGGCTCATCGCGGAACGAAGGCTAATCGGTCACGGCGGCGGAGGCGTCGTCGGGCTGCTTGCGGCCGTGTTCGATCGCCTCGCGCTCTGCCAGTCGGTGCGAGCGGCGGATCTCGGCCTCGCGCGTGCGCCGTTCCTCCGTCGCGGTCTGCGGCTGCAACCCTGGCACCGCCGTCGGCCGGCCGTCGTCATCGAGCGCCACGAAGGTCAGGTAGGCAGTGCTCGCGTGCCGGACGACACCAGTCCTCGGGTCCTCGGCCTCGACCCGCACGCCCACCTCCATCGACGTGTTCCAGGCGGCGTTGACCGTTGCCGTGAACGTCACCAGCTGGCCGATCTTGATCGGTACCAGGAACGACACGCGGTCGATGCTGGCGGTCACGGTCCGCTGCCGCGAGTGCCGCACCGAGGCGATGCCCGCGGCCTCGTCGACAAGCTTCACGATCGTGCCGCCGTGGATGTCGCGGTGCGAGTTGGCGTCCGCCATGCCCATCCAGTGGGCGAGCACGGTCGTCGATTCGGATGGCGCCTTCGGCTCCACGGGACGAACGTTAGATGTTGGTGACGTGAGTGGGTGATTCGCTGCCGCCTCTCGGCGTCTGGAGGCCGCGAGGCTGCTACCGAATCAACGACTCACGTCACTCGCCACCGTGCATGCCCGCCGACGGCGATACCCTAGGGGTCAAGTTTCGATCCCTGCCAAGGAGGATGCGATGCCGGGCCTTTCCGGGCGCATGTCGACAGTAGTCAAAGCGAAGATCTCAAAAATGCTCGACAGGGCCGAGGATCCGGCTGAGACGCTCGATTACAGCTATCAGAAGCAGCTCGAGCAGCTCCAGAACGTCAAGAAGGGCATCGCCGACGTTGTCACCGCCAAGAAGCGCATCCAGGCTCAGGAGTCGAACCTCCAGCAACAGATCGTCAAGCTCGACACGCAGGCGCGTCAGGCGCTGGCAGCCAACCGCGAGGACCTGGCTCGTACCGCACTCGAGCGCAAGAACGTGATCCAGACTGAGCTGCAGTCGCTGGACACCCAGGTCAAGGAGCTCGAGCAGCAGCAGGAGTCGCTGACCACCTCCGAGCAGAACCTCCGCACCAAGATCGAGCAGTTCCGCACCAAGAAGGAAGTCATCAAGGCCCAGTACTCGGCCGCC
>DATKSM010000101.1:0-26671 GCA_035531655.1 Solirubrobacteraceae bacterium | reverse complement strand
CGTCGCCGGGCTCAATGCGATGCTGATCCGCACCGAGCTGCTGCAGCCCAACGTGCACGTGTTCGGCGCCAACCAGTACCTCACACTGGTGGGCATGCACGGCTCGATGATGATGGGAACGATGACATCGGGGCTGCTGGGGCCGCTGGCCACGTTCCTGGTGCCGCTGATGATCGGCTCGCGCCGGATGGCCTTCTCGCGGGTCTCTGCGTTCACATTCTGGCTACTGATGGCTGGCGAGGTGATCCTCCTCACGACGATCTTCTTTGGTGGCTTCCAGACCGGGTGGACCGGTTACCAGCCGCTAGGGCTTCAGGGGACCGCCGGCTACGACGCCTACATCGGATTCTTTGCTCTCGTCGGGCTGTCGATGTGCCTGTTCGGCTTCAACCTGATCGTGACGATCATCACGATGCGGGGGCCCGGGATGACGTGGTCACGGCTGCCGATCTTCGTGTGGGGCGCGTTCTCGACAGCGTGGCTGATGATGCTCGCCGCGCCGATGCTGATCGCCGCGTTACTGATGGCCGCCATGGACCGGACCATTCAGACCGCGTTCTACTCCCCCGGTGCCGGCGGTAGCGCCTACCTCTTTCAGAACCTGTTCTGGGTGTTCGGTCACCCCGAGGTGTACATCCTGGCGCTGCCCGGGATGGGCATCGTCCTCGAGATCATGGTTACGTTCTCCCGCAAGCCGCTGTGGGGCTACCGACTGGCTGTGGCGGGCATGCTCGGGATCGCGTTCCTGAGCTGGTTCGTGTGGCAGCACCACCTGTTCGTGTCGGGCATCGATGCGGATCTGCGACCCTTCTACATGCTCTCCACCGAGCTGATCTCGCTGCCGACGGGATTCATCTTCCTGTGCGCCATGGGGACGCTGTGGCGAGGGCGAATACGGTTCACGGTGCCGATGCTGTTCTGCATGGGCTGGATTTTCAACTTCCTGTGGGGCGGGATCTCCGGGGTGTTCAACTCCGACGTCCCGAGCGACGTCACCACCCACGGCAGCTTCTTCGTGATGGCGCACTTCCATTACACGATCATGGGCGGCTTGATCTTCGCGTTCTTCGCCGGGATCTACTACTGGGTGCCCAAGATGTACGGCGTCAAGCTCAACGAACGCCTGGCCAAGATACATTTCTGGTCCCTGTTCATCGCCTTCAACTCCACGTTCGCGCCGCTGTTCGCGCTTGGGTTCATGGGGATGCCCCGCCGGGTGGTCACCTACAACCCGGCGTGGCAGGGGCTGAACGATTGGGTGTCGGCGTCGGCCTACGTGGTCGGGCTCTCAATGCTCGTCTTCCTCTTCAACGTCGTGTGGTCGCTGGCGATCAGGCGAGAGCCGGCCGAGGCCAACCCGTGGAACTCCAAGTCCATCGAGTGGCAGCTGCCCACGCCGGTGCCGGTGCACGACTTCGACCAGTTGCCCATATTCGACGCCGATCCGTATCCGTATGGAGTCGAGCCGGAGCCTGCGACGACGCCGGTGTACGTTCCAGCCGGGGGAGGTGCCTAGCCCATGGAAGCTTCCGCTTCGGCTCCCGCCGCTGGTCACATCGATCCGGAGCCACCCGAGTGGCAGCCTCGCGCGATCTGGGTCACGGGTCGGCTGCTGTGTGGCGCGGCCTCCTTCTTCTTCGTGTCGTTTGTGTTTGCGTTTTTCTATCTGAAGGCGCTCGACCTCAACCACGGCTGGAAGATTGGCCACATCACTCCCGACGGCGGCATTGGTGTCGGCGTCGCCATGCTGTTCGTCGTCAGTGCAGTGATCTACCGGCTGACCGCCCGGCGCGAAACCGCCGACGTGATGGCCGGTGGGCTGATCGCCGTCGTCTTGGGCGTGGCCGCGGTCGTGCTCCAGTTCGTGGAGTACATCGTGCTCGACTTCGGCGCCACGCAGGGTGGTTATGCGGCAGTGTTCTTCGGCTGGACGGCAACGTACGCGATCGTGGCGCTGATGGGCCTCTACTGGATCGAGATCCAGGTCGCCAGTCTGATCCGGATCCGCCGGGATGGTCAGATGCGCGATATCGAAGGGCCTACCAGTGAGACCGCGCTGCTCCTTGCCGGGATCGAGGCCTCCTCGTTCTATTGGGCCTACTTCGCGGCGATCGGAGTACTCGCCTACATCCTTCTGTACCTCGTCGGCTGACCATGCCGCTGACTCCCTGGTCGTGGGACCCCTCGCTCGTATACGTCTTCCTGGCCGGAACGCTCTACGCGCTGGGTAGCCGCGGCCGGGATCGGCCGCAGCCGCTGCAGGCACTGGCGTTCTACACGAGCCTGCTGACGATCGTCATCGCGCTCGATTCGCCGATCGACTACTACGCCGACGAGTTGTTCTGGGTGCACATGCTGCAGCACATCCTGCTGCTCACGGTCGCCCCACCACTGCTGCTGCTCGGCCGGCCGTGGCCGCGCATGTGGCGCGCGCTGCCCTTGCGGCCCCGCACGAAGGTCGCGCGGAGCGTCGCCCTGTCCCCCCGGCTGGCGCCCGTGCGAGCTCTGGCCCGGCCGGTGCCGGCGTGGATCCTGTTCAACGCCACGGTCGTCCTCTGGCACATCCCGCCCGCGTACCAAGCCACGCTTCAATACGGCTCGATTCACCTGCTGGAGCACACGATGTTCTTCTTCACCGGGCTTCTGTTCTGGGCGCGCGTGATCGACCCCGGCCCACTTCGCCCGCGCATGGTATGGCCGGCGCGCATCGCCTACAGCGCGAGCGCGATGGTTGTGACATGGATGCTGGCGATCGCACTGGTCATCTGGCCGCACCCGCTCTACCACCATTACGTGGCACTCCTGACCCGGCCCGGCGGCATCAGCGCGATGGCCGATCAGCAGATCGCGGCCGGGATCATGTGGGTCCCCGGGTCGATCTCCTACGCGCTTACGTTCATCATCGGCTTCTACCGTTGGCTGGAGCCCGACCGCTCGCCTGCCCCGATCTCAAACGCGTTGACCACGTGAGGAGGACACAGAGTTGCTTTCGCTTCCAATCGCAGCCTTCCTAGTCGGTGCGCTGCTGACGCTTCTGCTGCCGGTCGGCCTGTTGATCGCGGTCAGCATTTGGTACTGGATCTTCTCCGCGCGGGTCCCCGAGACCGCCGCCGCGCGGGTCCCCGAGACCGCCGCCGGGTGGGAGACGAGTGCCGACCCGTCCGCCGCGAGTCCGGGGCTGACAATTCCGCAGGCCCTGCCGCCCGACCCCGAGGGCTGATGGACGCGGATGCAGGCACTCCGGGGGCTCCGCGGCCCGCGGCGCTGCGTGCTTCCCGGATGGTCGGCCTTGCAGCCGCCGCGGTGCTCGCGTTGGGCGTGGGTCTCGGTGTGCACGGGCTCACGACCGGCAACGCCGCGAAGTCCACCGCGCAGGTCGTCATGGAACGGCATGGGATGTTCGGAGCTGCGTCCTGGGCGCCGGGGACGCGCCCGGCGCCTCAGATCAACACCCTGGTCGACCAGCAGGGTCAACGCTTCGCGTTGAGCTCGCTGCGTGGGCGCACGGTGGCATTGGCCTTCTTCGACTCGCACTGTCACCAGGCATGCCCGCTCGAAGGACACGCGCTCGCGCGAGCTGAGTTGGCGCTTCCGGCCGCTCAGCGCCCGGTGCTCGTGGCTGTCAGCGTCAACCCGGCTGACACGCGGCGGAGCGTCGCCAGCGCCATCCACGAGTGGGGACTGGCGAAGCTCGCGCCGTGGTACTGGCTGATGGGCAGGAAAGCCACCCTCGCGGCTGTCTGGCGGGCCTACCACATCCAGGTCACGCCTCCGATTAACGGCGACATCCAGCACACCGAGGCGCTCTACCTGATCGACCGCACGGGTGACATTCGGTCGGCATATCTGTGGCCTTTCGCAGGCCATTTCGTCACCAGCGACCTGCGGACGCTGGCCAAGCGGACCGTCAAGGCCTGAGCCATGGCGACTGTCGTCTCTGGGATACCGGCGCAGCGAGAGCTCGTCGCCGATGCGCAGCTCGAGCTTGTCGTCGATGGCGCAGTTGGGGCGAACCCCGCCGTCTGGCGCGACTACCTGACGCTGACGAAACCACGCGTGATGTCGCTGCTGGTGCTCACGGCACTGTGCGCGATGACGGCCGCAGCGGCCGGCGATCCGAGCGTCACGGGGCTGCTGGCGCTGACCGTGGGCGGCTGCTTCGCATGTGGTGGCGCGAGCGCCTTCAACCACGTCCTTGACCGCGACATCGACCGCATGATGGGCGCGCGCACGGCCAACCGGCCGGTGGCCGCCGGCCGCATCCGGCCGCGCGACGCTGTGATCTTCGCGGTCACGCTGTGCTTGCTCTCGTTCGCGTTGATGTGGACGCTCGACAACCTCTTGGCGGCGGCGCTGGCCACCGCCGGCGGCACCTTCTACGTCGTCGTCTACACGCTCGGTCTCAAGCGCCGCACCTCGGCGAACATCGTGATCGGCGGCGCCGCCGGAGCTTTCCCGGCACTGTCCGGATGGGCCGCCGCGCACGGCAGCCTCGGGGTCGGGGCGTGGTACCTGTTCGCAATCGTGGTGGTCTGGACGCCGCCGCACTTCTGGTCCCTTGCGATGCTTCTGCGCCAGCAGTACGCCGACGCTGACATCCCGATGCTGCCCGTGGTCAAGGGAGAGCGTCACACCGCGCTGCAGATCCTGGTGTACTCGCTGGGCCTGGCCGCGCTCACGCTGGTGCCGGGCGTGACCGGCGTGTTCGGCGCGTCCTACCTGGTCGGCGCCGTGCTGCTGGGTGCGGTGTTCTGCGGCTTCGCCTGGCGGCTGTGGCGCGAGCCGAGCCGCGCGCGCGCGGCCTACCTGTTCCACTTCTCCTTGCTGTACCTGGCGTTGCTGTTCGCGGCGGTCGCCGTGGACGCAGTCGTGCGTTAGTCAACCTCCGCTGACGCATCGCGCCTTCGGTGGTCAACCCCGGCTGACGCACCGGGCGCCGCGAAAGTGGCGCCGCAGCAGGCACATCAGGCGTGCAAACGGGCGTCTTAGAGCGTTCTCAGACACTTCTTGGATCGCTATTACGGTGGTCGGGAAGGTTAATGCTGCGCGCCCAAACAGGCGTCTCTCCCTCTCAGCGAACCACCGTAAAGGAGCGCCCATGCTCATTGCCCTGAACATCGTTCTCGCCGCGGCCGTCGCGGCCGCAATGGTTGCCCTCTTCATCCAGGCGATCCGTCGCGAGCACAGGCACCACCAGCTACAGGCAGAGGCTTCGCATGGCCACGCCGCTCATGGCCGCGCGGCTCTTGGCCATGCGGCTCTTGGCCATGCGGCTCCTGGCCATGCGGCTCCTGGCCACGCGGCTGCGAGTCGCGCGGCTACCCGCCGGATTGTTGAACGCCACCTTGCCGCTGGCAAGCCCGCCAGCTCGTGGCTCCGCGACGGCGAGTTCAGCGCCAGCCGTGGCTGATCGGGGCGCCTTGCGGGAAACTCTGGGCCTCGTCGGCGTGAATCACGTGCATGACCGCGTTGATCAGCGCGAGGTGCGTAAACGCCTGCGGGAAGTTGCCGAGATGGCGACCGGTGCGAGGGTCGATCTCCTCGGCGTAGAGCCCTAACGGAGAGGCGTAGCCGAGGAGGCGCTCGCACAGTTCGCGCGCACGCGTCAGCTCGCCGATCTCGGCCAGCGCCGACACCAGCCAGAACGAGCAGATCAGGAAGGTGCCCTCACGGCCGTGGAGGCCGTCGTCGGTCTCTTCGGTCCGGTAGCGAAGTACCAGCCCGTTCTCCGTGAGCTCGTCGGCGATCGCCATCACCGTGGAGCGCACGCGCGGATCCTCGGGCGGCAGGAAACGCAGCAGCGGAAGCAGCAGCAGCGCGCCGTCCAGAGAGTCGGTCTCGTAGTGCTGGACGAACACCCCGCGCTCGTCGACGCCATGCTCGCAGATGTCGGCATGGATCTCGTCGGCGGCGGCCTGCCAGCGCTTGGCGAGCTCCCAGTCCTCGCGAATCTCGGCCAGCCGCGCGCCACGATCGCACGCGACCCAGCAGAAGATCTTCGATGAGGTGAAGTGCTTGGGCTCGCCGCGCACCTCCCAGATGCCGCGGTCGGGCTCCCGCCAGTTCTTGATCGCCATCTCCACCTGGCGGCTGAGGATCGGCCACACGCGCTCGTCCAGCGAGTCGCGTGAGCGCGTGTGCAGGTACACCGAGTCGAGCAGCGCGCCCCACACGTCGTGTTGGTTCTGGCGATACGCGTCGTTGCCGATCCGCACCGGGCGGGCGCCCTCATAGCCGCCGAGGTGGTCGAGCGTCTGCTCGTCGAGGCTCAGCTCGCCGCCCGGGCCGTACATGACCTGCAGGTCGTCGTGGCCGCCGGCCACGTCGGCGATGAAGTAGAAGAAGTCGTTGGCCTCCCAGTCGAAGCCCAGCGTGTAGAGCGCCCACAACATGAACGTCGAGTCTCGGATCCAGCTGTATCGGTAGTCCCAGTTGCGCTCGCCCTGCGGCGTCTCCGGCAGCGAGGTCGTGGCCGCCGCGATCAGCGCTCCAGTCGGTGCGTAGGTGAGCCCCTTGAGCGTCAGCGCGCTGCGCTGCAGGTGTGTGCGCCATGGATGATCGGGGAACGTGCCGCGGTCGACCCAATGCTGCCAGTGGTGCGCTGTCCACACCTGGCGCGCGTACGCTTCCTGGAAGTCCTGCGGCGGGGCGTGCTCTGACCAGTACAGCGCCGCGTACACCTGCTCGCCCTCCTTCATGCGGTGGCGTGCGGTCGCGCGCGGGCCCTCGAAACCGATCCGCAAGTCGGTGCGGAGCCCCAGTCGGATGTCCGAACCGGGGGCCGTGGCGACGCCCTCGCTGTAGCCGGAGTCCGTGTACTCCCAGTGGACCTGCTTGCTTCCGTACTCGAAGACGGGCTCGCAGTCCATCACGATCTCCACCTCGCCGTTGACGCAACGGATCGTGCGCAGCAACACGTGGTCCGCGTCGTAGTCGGTGGGAGCGCGGCGGTGCGTGCCCGAACGATCGTCCTCGTGGTGCCAGCCACCGATCAGCAGCGCGTCGCGCACGATGATCCAGCCGGCGCCGGTGCCCCAACTGGTCTCGAGCACCATCGTCCCCGGCAGATACCTGCGCGCCGCCGGCACGCTGACCCCGGACGGCGCGAACCGGAACGCGCCGGCGTCGCGATCGAGCAGCGCGCCGAAGACGCTCGGGGAGTCGATCCGCGGCAGGCACAGCCACTCGATCGCGCCGCCGGGTGCCACCAGCGCGGTGGTTTCGCAGTCGGACAGGAACCCGTACTCCGCGATCGGCGGGAATGGGCTGCCGCCGAGCAGCGGCGACGGCACGGAGTTGCGCATCCCGATCATCGGGCCGAGCTGGGGCGACAGCGGCTCGGCCTGGGTCGGACTCTCGAAAGGCTCGTTCATGGCTTATTCATCGGCAGTTTTCGCCTGGTCCTCAGAAGATGCAACAAAGGCTTAATCGTCCCAGACGGTCAGGCGGCGCCCCCTACGCGTCATCATGGAAGCGTATGAGCATAGGAGGCGGAGGTATGGGAGCGATGCACGGCGCTGGAGGTGGCGGTGCCATGCGCCAGTTCCGTAGCTCCAAGAAAGAGCCGCCCGGGTTGATGGATCCGTCCCGCGAGCGCGACGGGCGCCGCATCCTGCGCCTGTTCAAGCCGTATCGCAAGCGACTCGGCGTGGTGCTGGCGCTGATCGTCTTCTCATCGGGGATCAGCATGCTGAACCCGTTCCTGGTCAAGTCGGCGCTGGACAATGGGCTCTTAGGGCACAACGGGACGATCCTGACCGAGACGGTCCTCGGGATGATTGGGGTCGCGATCGTCTCGCAGGCGACGAGCGTCTGGCAGACCTACATCTCGAACGCCGTCGGTCAGCAGGTGATGCACGACCTGCGGGCCGCGGTCTATCACCGCCTGCAGCAGATGTCGCTCGCATTCTTCACGCGCACGCGCACCGGTGAGGTGCAGTCGCGGATTTCCAACGACATCGGCGGGCTCGACAACGTCATCACCAGTACCGCCACGACGATCGCCTCGAACGTCACCACGGTGATCGGCGCGGTCGTCGCCATGTGCATCTTGAACTGGCACCTGGCGGTGATCTCGCTGATCTTCGTGCCGCCGTCAGTCTGGCTGACGCGCAAGGTAGGAAAGATCCGCCGCCGCATCACCACCGAGCAGCAGCGCCGGCTCGCCGACATGAGCGCGCTGGTGGCCGAGTCGCTGTCGGTATCGGGGATCATGCTCGGCAAGACGATGGGGCGAGGCGATGACCTCGCCGATCGCTTCACGGGCGAGTCCAAGAACATCGCCGATCTGGAGGTCCGCTCGCGCATGGCGGGTCGCTGGACGATGGCCTCGATCCAATTCGTGTTCTCGGTCACGCCGGCGATCATCTACTGGTTCGCAGGGCAGTCGTTCGTCGGGGGGACCTCGATCAAGATCGGGACCGTGGTGGCGTTCACGACGCTCCAGACACGGCTGCTGTTCCCGATCCAGTCGCTGCTCGGCGCCGGCACGGATGTCGAAGCCTCGTTGGCACTGTTCGATCGCATCTTCGAATACATCGACCTGCCGATCGACATCGTCGAGGCCGAGCACCCGGTGGTGCTCAACCCGGCGACCGTGGTCGGGGAGGTGCGGTTCGACGGGGTGTCGTTCCGCTATGGCGGTCCCGACGCAGTCGCTCCCACCCACCCACCCAGCTCCACCGACGGGACCAGCTGGACGGTCCATGACATCGACCTGGTGGTGCCGGCGGGGACGCGGACGGCGATCGTGGGGGAGACCGGCGCCGGGAAGACGACGCTCGGCTACCTTGTCGCGCGGCTGTACGAGCCGCAGCGGGGGAGGATCACGATCGACGGCGTCGACATCCGGCAGGCGAGCCTCGATTCGCTGGCGGCCACCGTGGGGGTCGTGTCGCAGGAGACCTACCTGCTCCACGCAAGCGTGCGCGAGAACCTGCGCTTCGCGCGACCAGAGGCCAGCGATGCAGAGATCGAGGACGCCGCGCGAACTGCCCAGATCCACGATCTGGTCGCCTCGTTGCCCGACGGCTACGACACGATCGTGGGGGAGCGCGGGTATCGCTTCTCCGGTGGGGAGAAGCAGCGCATGGCGATCGCGCGCACGGTGCTGCGCAACCCGCCCGTCCTGATCTTCGACGAGGCAACCTCTTCTTTGGACACACAGACCGAGGCGGCGGTGCAGGCCGAGCTGGAGCGGCTCTCGGAGGGGCGTACGACGATCACGATCGCGCACCGTCTGTCTACCGTGCGTGACGCGGACCAGATCGTGGTGCTGGACGAAGGGTCGATCGTGGAGCGCGGTACGCACGAGGAGCTCCTCGAGCGAGGTGGTCTTTACGCCAATTTGGTGAGTCGCGACGTGGCTGGGGAGCGTGCGGGGGGTTAATCGAGGGTTCTTCCCGCCTCCGTGTCGGGCAGCGCGCCGGCCAGCGGTCAGGGTGCCGTCGGCCCGGGGAGCGGCCTGCGAACCGCGCGCCCCTCGACCCGCAGGGGCGGCAGCCGTCGCTCCAGCCAGACCGGCATGTGCCAGTTGGCCTTGCCGATCAGCAGCATCAGCGCGGGCACGACGACGGAGCGCACAATCACGGCGTCGAGCAGTACGGCACTGGCCAGGCCGATCCCGAACATCTCGATGATCCGCTGGCCGCCGAGCACGAATGCCGCGAACACCAGCACCATGATCGCGGCGGCTGCCGTGATCGTCTTGCCGGTGGCGGCGAGCCCGTGGGTGACCGCCTCGCGGTTGTCCTCGCGACGGTGCCACTCCTCGTACATGCGGCTGACGAGAAAGACCTCGTAGTCCATAGATAGCCCGAACAGGATCGGGAACATCAGGACCGGGACGAACGCCTCGATCGGTCCGGGCGTGATCCCGATCAACTTGCCGAACCAGCCGAACTGGAACACGGCGGTGACGACACCCAGCGAGGCGGCCGTCGACAGGAGGTTCATCAGCGCAGCGGCGAGCGGGACGACCAGCGACCGGAACACGACCATCAGGAGCAGCGAGGACACGAGCACGACGATCCCCACGAACAGCGGCAACTTGGCCGTCAGCACGCTTGCGAAGTCAGCGAAGGTCGCGGTCTGGCCGCCGACGAGCACGTTGATGTGGCTGTGCGCCGTCGTGAGCGGGATCACGTCGCTGCGCAGCGTGTTCAGCAGCGTGGTGGTCGAGGCGGCTTGCGGCGACCCGTCGGGATAGACCTGCGCCAGCGCTGCGCCCGGATGCCCGTCTTGGCCGGGCATGAACGTCGGGCCGGCGACGCTGCGGACATCCGCGGTGTGGGCGACGGCATGGGTGACGGCCGTGAAGGCGGCGCGATCGCGCGCAGAAGCAACGGTTGCGACGAGCTGCAGCGGTCCGTTGTAACCCGGTCCGAAACCCTTGGCTAGCAGCGCATAGGCCTGGTGAGTGGTGGTCGAGGCCGGGTCGGAGCTCGCGTCGGCGGAGCCGAGCCGCATTGAGAAGAACGGGACCGCGCAGAGAAGCATCACGCACGTCGCAAGCGCGGCGAACAGCGCGGGGCGGCGGGCGAGCCAGTCGGTCCAGCGCCGCCACAGCGGCGACTCGTCGTTCGTGGAGAGCGCTCTGGCGGTGATCGCGCGGCGGTCGCCGCGGCGCAACACGCGACCGCCGAACAGTGACAGCAGCGCGGGCGTCAGCGTCAGCGCGCCGATCACCGTGAAGGCGACGATGATCGCGGCAGCGAACGCGACGCCGTAGAGGAACGAGACGCCGAGCAGCATCATGCCGAGCATCGCCACGCACACGATCGCGCCCGCGAACATCACGGCGCGGCCCGAGGTGTCGAGCGCCTCCACCACCGCGTCCTCGCGCTCAAGCCCGCGCAGCATGCCCTGCCTGTAGCGAGTGACGATGAACAGCGCATAGTCGACTCCGACCCCGAGACCGATCAGCATCGCGAGCTCGCTCGAGAACGAGGCCATCCCGAGCACGTTCGAGAGCAGGCCGACGAGTGCGATGCCGGTGCCGAGCGCGAAGCCGGCGGCGAGCAGCGTAAGCAGCATTGCCGGCAGCGTCCCGAAGACGAGCAGCAGCACGACCCCGGCGGCGGCGAACCCCAGCGGCAGGCCGGTGGACGGGCTCGACGGGTTGCCGTCCTCGGCCACCTGGCCGTCAGCGGCGAACGTCACGCCCTTACCGGAGGCGGCCTGGATCATCGTGTCGTAGCCGCTCTCCTCGCGGCCTGAGATCGTGGACGCGGGAACGTTGAAGGTGATCGTCGCGAACGCGACCTGACCGGACTGCGAAATCTGCGCAGACGCTGATGGCGCGTACGGGGACCCGATCTCGGTCACGTGCGGCAGGCGCGCGACTCTCGCAAGCAGGCGTTCCATGCGGGCCTTTACGGTGGCGTCGGTAACGCGGCCGTGGTCGGTGGCGACGACCAGCCGGTCGACGTCGCCAGAGACCTTCGGCGCGGCGCGCTGCAGCAGGCTCATCGCCTGGAAGCTCTGAGTCTGGGGGAGGCTGAAGTTGTCTTGGTAGTTGCTGCCGACGCCGCGCACAGCGAGGTTCGCGCCAACGATCGCGACCACCCACAGAGCGACGACAAGCAGTCGGTGCCTGTAGCACCAGCGTGCCGCTGCTCGCATCACTGGAGTGTGTCGGCAGATATGTAAGGGGGCTTGAAGATTCGCCCCGGATGGCCGGAACCGGGCGATCCCTAACCTATTGACAATGACCTCTCCCATCACAGCCACGCTCTACAGCGACCCCGCCTGCCCCTTCGGCTACTCCGAGAATCCCGCGCTACGGGTTATCGAGTGGCGCTACGGCAGCCAGATCGACTGGCGGCTCGTGCTCGTCGGCCTCAGCGAAGACACCTCACGCTACGAATCAAATGGATATACGCCGAGCCGACAGGCCCAGAGCGGAATCAGATTCCGCGACCACTGGGGGATGCCGTTCGGGCTCAGCGTGAAGCCGCGCCTGGCCGCCTCCTCCCGCGCCTGCCGGGCCGTGATCGCCGCGCGTCGCGAGTGGCCGGGCAGCGAGTGGGCGGTGTTCCGGGCGCTGCAGATCGCAAACTTCACCACTCCGCTGCTGTTCGATGAGGACGATCAGCTGCGTGAGATACTGAGCGTGATCGAGGGCGTCGACGCCGACCGCATCGTCAGCCTGATCGACGCGCTTGAGGTGATCGCCGAGTACGAGCAGGACAAGGCCGAGACCCGCACGGCCGCCGGCTCGCCGACCGAGTTCCAGGGCAAGGCCGGCAACAGCGACGGCCAGGTTCGCTACACGGCGCCCTCAGTCGTGTTCACGCGCACCGCCGACGGCCTGCGGCTTGAGGCAGGCGGCATGCAGACCGTCGAGGCTTATGACGTGTTGGTCGCAAACCTCGACCCAACGCTCGAACGCAAGGCGCCGCCCGAGGATCCCGCGGAGCTGCTCGAGCACTTCTCGCTGGGGCTCACCACCCAGGAGGTCGCACTGCTCTTGACCCATGGCAACGACCTGACCGATCGCAATGGCACCGAGCGGGCGCTGCTGGCTCTGGTTGCGGACGAGCGCGCCGAGCGCCAGGCGCTCGGTGGCGACGCGCTGTGGACCGTGCCCGGCGGGCAGCGGGTGCCGTCGCTAGCGCTCGAAGACGAGCGGCAGGCGGTCTAACCCGTAGATCCCCGACGGGGTGCCGAACTCCGGCTTCCCGTCGGGCTTGATTGTCGTGACGTTTTCGGCCAGGTGGATGAGGCCCTCCTGAATCTCGGCGCGGGCGAGGTTCGCGCCAACGCAGTAGTGGATGCCGGCTCCGAACGTGAGCACGCGCGCGCCGTCACGCGGCGCGGTGATGTCGAATGCGTCCGGGTTCTCGACGCCGTCGCGGTTGGCGTGCCATGAGGAGACGAGGATCACCGTGTTCTCCGGGAAGGTCACGTCGCGGTACTCAATCTGACTCGTGGTTACGCGCGCGGTGAACGGCGTGATCGGCTCGTAGCGCAGCGCCTCGTCCGTCACGTTCGGCGCCAGTTCCTGTGGGCGCTCGCGCAACAGCGCCCACTGATCGGGGTTTTGCGTGAGCATCCGGATCGCATGGGCGAGCTGGCTCTGGCTGGTGTCGACGCCGCCCAGCAGGATGCTGAAAATCAGGTTTCGCAACTCGTCGTGGTTGAGCTTGTCACCGGCCTCCTCGGCCTGGATCAGGTCGGTGATGAGGTTTTCCCCGGGGTCGGCGCGGCGCGTCTCGATCAGCGCGTCGATGTAGGCGTAGCAGTCGACGACGCCCTGCTCGATCTCCGCAAGCACCGCCGGGTTCATCAGGCTCGCGGGATCGAATTGGCGCTGGATCAGGTTCGACCAGTAGTGCAGCTTGGGCGCGTCCTCGCTCGGGGCGCCGAGCACGTGGGCGATCACACGGGAGGTGTAAGGCTTGGCGAAATCTCCGATGAACTCGACCTCACCCGCCGCCGGCAGCGAGGCCATGAGCGTGCTGAGAATGTCGCGGATCGCGGGACGGTAGGTGTCGACCCGGCGCGGCGCCAGGGCCGGGTTGACGAGGCCGCGTAGCCGCCGGTGGTCGTCGCCGTGGCGCGTGATGAGGTTCTTTGAGATCTCCTCATACAGCGGGCCGGTGGTGACGTTGAAGAGCGCCGCCAGCGTCATCGACGGGAACATCACCTCCCGCGAGCGCAGGAAGTACTCGCCCGACTCGCGGTCAAGGGTGACGAAGCCGAACGGGCAGGCAGCGAGCCAGCCATCGTGGCCCGCGACCGCTGCCATCGTCTCCTGGTAGACAGGACCGCGGAGCTCCTCGTCAAGGGTGTTGATCATCGGTAGCTCAAGTTCGGTTACGAGCGTCACGTCTCAGGTGTTCCTTTGTTCGACTTCCGCGACCGAGCTTCTCAGATCCACGGATTGGTGGCCAACTCCCGCGCGACGGCCTCGGTCACGTACAGCGCCTGGGCGACGGTCCTGTAGTCGATGTTGTCGGGCGTGTCGGAGGGGAGGTGGTAGTTCGACAGCGCCTTGTGCCGGTCGATCGACACCAACGTCGCGGTCGGGTAGCGGGCGTGGCTGGGGATCACGGCATCCGTCGAGTTGCGCGCGCGCATGCCACGGCGCAGCGGCGCGCCCGACTGGTCGGCGATGCGGGCGATCAGGTCGCGGAAGCGACGGTCGAAGTAATCCTCCATGATCACCGGCCCCTCGCCCTCGCACATCGCGAGGATCGGAGAGCCGACTGTGTCGAGGTTCAGGAACCAGGTCCGGTTGCGGGGCAGCGTCGGGAAGTGGCGCTCCGCAAAAGAGTTGATGCCGCCCTGGATCACCTCCTCGGCACCGCAGGAGACGAGCATCACACGCAGACCGTGGATCGGTTCGTCGCGCAGCCGCTCAGCGAGCGCAACCAGCACCGCGACGGCGGTCAGGTTGTCGTTGGCGCCGGGCACTGTCGCGCCCGTGGCGATGTCGGCCATTGTCGCGGTCGTGACGGCCGCGATCGCTGTGCCCAGCGCGATCAGCGATCGCCGACGCCGCGCGGCGCCGATCGCGACCGCCGCGGGTCCGGCCAGCACCAGCCACCAGAGCGGGAAGGAGGTGTCGAGTCGCTCCACCAGGCCGGGGAATTCGTGTGCGAGCCAAGCCTGGAAGCGGTCATCGAAGATCACGCCGGTGGCCGCGGCGTCGTGGTGTGCCATCACCACGAGCGTGCGGTCGGCGTCGTGATCGCCGGCGATCGCGACGACGTTCTGCGTCGGCAGCGGCTTCGTCAGACGGCGGAAGACGCGGCGGGTGTTGGCGACATCGTCGGCGATCGCCGCGCCCGCGAGCAAGGCAGCCACGCCTCCGGCCACGCGGCCTCGCTCGTGGAGGCTCACCACACCCGCCAGTGTGGTGACCGCCGCCAGTGCCCCGATCGGCTTGGCGTAGCCGTCATGGAACTCCGCGTCCTCGACCTCTGCCTCACACCCCGCGTCGCGCAGGCGCCGGGCGATCCAGGCGGCAGCCTGCGCCTCACCGGGTGAGCCCGGACGCCGTTCGAGCGGCGCGAGCTGCTCGATCACCTCGGGTAGCGCCGGGTGGATCGAAGGAGTGGCCATCGGCGGAGACGGTAGCGAGCCGGCCTCCGAGAGGGGCCCGGCGCCCGACGTAGAATCGAGAGGGATGCCGTCGCCGTTCATGAACATCGCCGTGGCACGCGTCGCCGAGCGGCTGCCGATGCTCAGGCGCCTGCCGCTGGCGCGGCTCGTGATCCTCGCCGAGGTCGCGATGCTGGCCAAGGATCACTTCGAGCGGCTCACACCGCCCGAGCGCCGCCGACTCGTGATCCTGGTCAGGCACGCCAGAGGGCGACCCAGCCACCTGTCCGACCGTGAGCGCAGCGAGCTCGAGAAGCTGATCGCGAAGGTCGAGCCGAAGGTATTCGCGTCCCACGCGGTCGAGAAGTTCTCACCGCTCCCGGCGAAGCGGCGCCCGAAGTAGACGGGAGGCCGCGGGCGAAGTAGACGGGAGGCGGCGGCGAGCACGAGTCGCCCGGCGAGCCTGAGCCCGCCGGCGTGGCTCAGTCGGTGATCCTGATGTGCCCCGGCTGAGCCGCGACGTGCTCGATCCAGGCCCGGATCCACGGGTAGGGCTCGAGGTCGAAGCCACCCTCATGGGCCACGTGCGTATAGGCGTAGAGGCTGATGTCGGCAACCGTGTAGCGGTCGCCGACGAGGAACTCCTTGCCTGTGAGGCCTCGCTCCAGTGCCTCTAAACCCTTGCGGCCGCCCTCTCGCTTCTGCCGCGCCAGACCCTCCGGCGGCTCGAGGTCGAAGAGCTTGAAGAAGCGCGCCACCGCCAAGTTGGGCTCAATCTCGTACTGCTCGAAGAATTGCCAAGCCAGCGCCTGGTGGCGCTCGTACGAGTCTTCGGGCACGTAGGCTGTGCCCTCTGCCAGGTAGTCGATGATCGCGTTTGACTCAAACATCGGCCGCCCGTCGTCGAGCACGAGCACTGGCACGCGCAACACCGGGCTCAAATGCCCGATCACGCTGGGGCGATTGGTCCGGTCGGCGACGTCCAGTTCGTGCAGCTCGAGTTCGATTCCGAGATGCGCTGCCAGCTGACGAACCTTCCAGCAGTTCCCGGAGACGGCGTTGTTGTAGAGGATCATGGCCGGGAGCCTACAGAGGCGAGAGCACACCACCTGGGGGCGGAGACATGACCGCTCTGAGGGGCGCGAGGTCGCGTCGGACCAACTCGCCGGGCTAGCAGCGCGCGTGAACACGGAGCACGAAGCGTGCGCGAAGACGTCCCAGCCGTCACCAATGCCGTTGCGTGAGGCGGGGCACTGATCGGGGGAAACTACACACACGGTTTGGGTCATACCTACGGCTGTGGCGCATGCTGGCGCTCCGCAATATTGCCGTTATGACCAAGCCAGCCGAAGACACGGGACTCACGGCGGAGCAAATGCAGTTTGCAAAAGCCCACCACGCCACGTCGTGTGCGCACTGCGCCGAAGATTTCGCCGTCTGCCTCTACCGCGAACAGCCGAGGGAGACAGTCCGGTGGATCATCGATCGTGATGCGTACGTGCTCGAGCGGGCCGAGTTTCGGGTTGGGTCCTAGGACACCGAGGGCCCAGCGGCTCCGCCCGCCTTCGGGTGCCGGCCTCAACGGTCCGAGTGCCTCTACCGCGTTCTCCAGGTGGGGATGCGCGATGAGTGCGCCTACAGAAGCAGCGACGGTTGCTAAGGCTGATTCTTGACCGCCGCCAGCAGCACCTCAGCCGCCTCGTGGTCGCCGTGCTTCAGATCGGCCAGTGCGTCGGCCACGCTAGAGAGCTGATCTGGCGTCACGTCCTTGACCTCGGCGGCGAAGCGACTCATCCAGCGTGCGGCGGCTTTCGGATAGCGGCGGTCATGGTTGCGAGCCATGAGAAACAGCAGCTTCGCGGCATCCTGCAAGCCGACACGCGGAAGTTCTTTCCCCGCCGTCATCGCGCGTCCGAGATCGCCGTCTGCAAGTGCACGCTGCAAGCGTCGATTCGAGCTGCCGAATTTCGATCCGTCGCTGGTCACGGACGGCGCATGCTGCCGCTCAGCTCGGACGGAACGTATGTTCGTGGCCTGCGTGATTGCCGCCCCAGCCGCAAGCGCGCGGGAGGATCCGCATCATGCGCTTGACAGGGCCGCAGAAACGAACGACAACGTGAGCAGGCGGCTACAACGAGCGTGCGATTGTGTGCAGCTCACCCGCGACTGTCCCGACGAACCAGACTGCGAGGATCAGGAAGATCGCGAGCGGCACCAGGATGCGCAGGTTCTCAATGCCCGCGCCGTCTCTCGAGGTCATCCAGGCCCAGACGCGGTACCTCATAGCTCTGAAAAAGTGGAGGTCGGTGCCGGTTGGCTCGCCATACGGCCTTTATCGGCAGGGCCGAGTGATTAGGTAAGCGGTGTATTGCAGGCCGTGCTGAAGGGCGTCAGGCGCTAATGCGGCGGTCTGACTACCCGGCGCCAGGAACCACTATCTCGGCGCCGGCGATGCGCTGGCCGGCCTGCGGCAGCGTGTTGGGGAGGGTCGGCCCCGAGAAGTGGATGAAGCTGCTGGGCCACGGCTCCCAGGAGGCCGAGTCCTTGGAGATCCGCTCCCAGTTGTAGCCGTCGTCGGCGGTGCCCATGCCGCTCTGGGAGACCTCGATCGAGCGGCCGTCGGCGGCGACCGCCTCGACGACCGCGACGTGGCCGTAGCCGCCCATGCCCGGAGTGTTTGCGTCCCACACGGCGACGGCGCCGACGCTCGGCGTGTCGTCGACGGGCAGACCCTCGAGCGCCGCTCGGTAACCCCACTGGCCTCCGTCTCCGAGTAGGTAGTCCGGTGTCGGCACGCCGAAGACCGCTGATTCAACGTAGGCGGCGTAGTTCGTGCAGTTGTCGCCCGGGTACATGGACCACCACGAATCGGCGGCCGCGTACTGATAGTCATGGGTGCTGAAGCGGCCGGTCGAGCACGCCGCGTATCCCGTGCACAGCTCGAGCCCGTCCGCGCGCGCAGCGGCTGCAGAGCAGAGGCCTACACAGGCAAGGGTGGCGGCGAGAACGGTGAGAAGAAGAGCCGTCCCGCGTGCGGCGCAAACGACCGACCGCTCCAGGAAACCCCGAAGCTCAGTTTTCATTGACCGCGCATGGAAGCGGATCGCACGGCGGAAAGTCGTCAGACCCATGTGTTGGGCGAAATCTTGCAGAGCTCGATCAACGGGTTGGAATCCGCTCGAGGTCCGAACCGTACGCCGCGACGATCTCCTCGATGGTGTCTTCGATCATGTCCACGGCTGTCTGCTCGTGCGCCTTCTCGGCGCTGAAGGTCGGGACACCGCCGGTCGCGAGCAGCGCGCGGAGCTTGTCCTTGGCCGTCACGCAAAGCACGCCGATGCCCGCTTCGCGGGCGGCGGCGTGGATCGTCGTTGCCCGCAGGAAGCTCGGGTCCGTGACCTGGACCTCGGCGCCGTCGGCGGTGCGGTAGTGGTTGCCGGCGATCCCATTCTGCGCGGCGCTCACTCAGGTCACGATCGTGACGTTGTTCGGGTTCGTGAAGGTCGGAACCTGTGCGCGGGCCAACGCGTAGCTGCCGCCGCCCTCGAGCGTCTCGGCGAGCCGCGGCATCAGCCGCCGCTCGAACGCGTCGTCGACGTATTCCGGATCCCAGCCATCTGCGCAGATAGCCAGGATCTTCCTGTCCGGGGGCGAATATGTCCGTTGGCTGGCCTCGAACCGGACAGTCGTCTCAACCCGACTGTACAAGTGGATGCGGCTCGCTTGAGACCGAGCTGTGACGGCAATGTGAAGCTCGTGAAGACCAGCTCGAACCTTTCCTGTGGATAGACTTGTATATACAGAAGTGCAGGCTGCGACCCGAACCATCGAGACGGATGTATGCGTCGTCGGAGCCGGCATCGTGGGGCTTGCACATGCGCTCGAGGCGCGCCGTCGCGGATTGAATGTCGTGGTGCTCGACCGCGACGATCGCGCGGCCGGGGCGAGCGTCCGTAACTTCGGGCATCTCTTCTTCACGAGCGTCGACGGGAGCATGCTGCGGTGTGCGGAGATCGCGCGCGAGCGTTGGCTCGAGTTCGGTGCAAAGGCCAGGATCTTCATGGCGAACGCCGGCACGCTGATCGTCGCCCGCCACGGCGACGAGCTTGCGGTGCTCGAGCCGGTGGCGCAGGACCCGGCGCGCCACGCGCGGATGCTGAGCGCCCGCGAGGTCGGCGCCCTCGCCCCGATTCCGACTGACGACATCGTCGGCGGCTTCCACGCCACGCAGGACCTACGCGTCGACCCGCGCGCGGCGGTGGCGGGCTTCGCCAACCTGCTCACCCGCGACGACGGTGCGCGGATCGAATGGGGGACGCACGTCCATGAGGTCGAGGTGGGCCTGGTCCGTGCCGGTCGTTTGCAGGTACGCGCACCCGCGATCGTTGTCTGTCCGGGCGCCGGCTACCGGTCGCTACCGCCAGTGTTGCGACGCGGGCTGATGCCGCTGACGCTCTGCCAGATGCAGATGCTGAGGCTGGTGGCGCCAACTGGACGCCGCTACCAACCGGCGCTCGCGACCGGCCTCAGCCTGATCCGTTATCCCGCGTTCGCCGCGCAGCCGAGCGCGGCCGAGCTGCGCGCCCGACTCGAGCTCGAGAAGGGTGAGCTGATCGACCGCGGGGTTAAACTGCTCGTCACGCAACTGCCGGACGGCGACCTGATCGTCGGCGACACACACACCTATGCCGACACGCCGGCCCCCTTCGGCGACGAGCGGCTCTACCGCCTGCTGCTCGACGAGGCGCGGGCACTACTGGGCATCGAGCCGGAGGTGCGTCAGCGTTGGCACGGCACCTACCCGGCGCTGCGCTCGCCCGATCCGGGGGACTTCCACATCACGGCGCCGCTGCCGGGCGTGCGCGTGGTACAGAACATCTCCGGCATCGGAATGACGCTGTCATTCGGGCAGGCGCCGGCGGTGCTCGATGACCTGCTGAGCGGTCAGGACACGAGCGCGAACCCGACGCCAGCGCGCGGCAACGCCGCGCTGTTGTGAATCGTGATCGCGAATTTCACCGCCGCCAGCGCCTGTCAGCGTCGCCACGACCGGCGCAACTTGTCAATAAAGCCACAGCCTGTTGACACAGCTCGTGCACGCACTTCACGTCTTGCGTTCGACGACCACTTGCGTGCCGTTGCGCGGGGTGTGCGTGATGATCCGGATCTGAACTTCCTCGAGCTCCGGTGAGGCCGCGCGCAGTTCGGTGCGCTCGAGGATCCGGCGCAGGATCAGCCGCGCCTCGGTCGCCGCGAAGGCGGCGCCGATGCAGCGTCGTGTGCCGCCGCCGAACGGGATCCAGGTGTACGTGTCGGGCCCGTCCGCGGTCAGGAAGCGCTCGGGGCGGAATGTCTCGGGATCCGGGTAGAGATCGGCGCGGCGGTGGATGACGCGGATCCAGGGATTGATTTCGATGCCCTCGGGGATCACCCAATCTCCGAGCGTGAACGGGGCGCCGCGGACGACGCGGCCGACGAGCCCGATCACCGGCCGCATGCGCAGCGCCTCCTTGAAGAGCGCGTCGAGGTAGGCGTCGTCGCCCTGCTTGGCGCGGTCGTGGACCGTGGGCGTATGGAGCATCAGATCGAGCGCCCAGGACATCCCGGTTGCGGTCGTCTCGTGGCCGGCCACCAGCAGCGTCAGCAGCTCGTCGCGCACCTCGACGCCGCTGAGTCGCTCGCCCGCTTCATCACGGGCCACGAGCAGCGTCGAGAAGACGTCCTCGCGTCGGCTCAGCTCATCTTCTGACAGCGCGCGGCGGCGCGCGATCTCGGCGTAGACAAGATCGTCGACGGCGCGCCTGCGCGCCACGAACGCCTGCGCGCGTCGACCGCGGCTGACTCCCGCGCGCTGGAGCCCGGCGTCCAGCAGCGCCCGCAGCGAGCGCGGCTGCCCGATCGGGTCGATGTAGGCGCGCAGCGCGGTCATCAGCTCCACCGACTCGTCCGGCGCGAACCCGAACACGACGGACGCGATCACGCGCAAGGTCAGGCTCCGCATGCTAGGCATCACCGCGAAGGGCTCGCCCACCGGCCAGGAGTCGATCTCGGCGTCGGTCGCCTCGACGATCGCCTGCTCGTAGAGCTGCAGAACCTTGCCGTGGAACGGCGGCAGCATCAGCCGCCGGTGGCGCAGGTGCTCGCTGCCGTCGAGCACGAGCACCGAGCGCTGGCCGAGCAGCGGTCCTAGCAGCGAGTTCGCCTCGCCGGCGTGCAGTTGATCGTGCCGACCTTGGAAGATCTGCCGGGTCAGGCCGGGGTCGAAGACGGCGACGGTCGGGTTTGGCTGGTACAGCGTGCGCAGCGTCGCGGCGTCGCCGTAGCGACGGTGCAGCCATTCAAGAAACGGCAGCCCGAGCAGCGTCAGCAGCGCCGTCTGGACCAGGCGGGGCAGCGGCGGCCCCGGCGGCATCCGGGTCGGCGGCGCGACCTCGGGCGAGTCGGTGATCGCGGGTGCGCCGGTTGTGGTCACGTTCAGTACTCGATCGGGTGGGCGAGCCTGACCGGCGCGCCCGGTGACGGCGGCGTCTGTGCCTCGTGCGTCTCGGGCCCGAGGTGCCGCGACATCCACATCACATCACGCCAGTCGCCCGCCTTCCAGCCGACGCGCCTATAGACGCCGACCTCATCGAACCCCAGTGATGCATGCAGTGCGACGCTCGCCGGGTTAGGGATCGCGATACCGGCAAGGACGATCCGATACCCCTGTTTCTCGAGCAGCGCGAAGAGTGGCTCGTAGAGCGCACGACCCAGGCCCCGGCCGCGGTGGCGCTCGCCCAGGTAGACGCTCGCCTCCGCGGTCCAGCGGTACGCCGGACGCTCGCGATGCGCGCCCGCGTAGGCGAACCCTGCGATCTCACCGCCGTCTTCGGCGACCAGGAACGCGTGCGTGCGGTTGGTGCGTTCGATGCGGCGCTCGAACCCGGGCAGCGTCGGCGCATGGTCCTCGAAGCTGGCGGCCGACTCGTCGGCGAACGGGCCGTAGATCGCCAGGCAGCCGGCGGCATCCTTAATCGGGTCGGCGTGGCGGATCAGCATCGAAGCGGGAATCTAACCAACCCGGCAGGGCGGGGCGGGGGGCCAGCGGGCCCACCCGCCCCGGGCCAGCGGGCCCACCCGCCCCGGGCCAGCGGCTCACCCGCCCCGGGTCAACGCGCGTGGGTAAAGTCGCGCACACGATGACGCGCGAGTACGACATCGCCCTGTTCGGCGCGACCGGGTTCGCCGGCGAGCTGACCGCCGACTACCTGGCGCAGCACGCGCCGGCGGAGGCGCGGATCGCGATCGCGGGGCGCAATGCCGCCAAGCTCCAGGCGTTGAAGGCGCGGCTCGGGCGGCCCGAACTCGGCGTGCTCGTCGCCGACGTGGAGGACGCGGCGTCGATCACGGCGCTGGCGCAGGCCGCACGCGTGGTGATCTCGACGGTCGGCCCGTACCTGCAATACGGTGAGCCGCTCGTTGCCGCGTGCGCGGCGGCCGGCACCGATTACGTCGACCTGACGGGCGAGCCCGAGTTCGTCGACCGGATGTACCTGCGCTACCACGCGGTCGCGAAGGAGAGCGGGGCGCGGCTCGTGCACTCGTGTGGGTTCGACTCGATTCCGTATGACCTCGGGGCGCTGTTCACGGTCTCGCACCTCCCTGACGATGTGCCGATCGCGCTGCGTGGGTTCGGCATGGCGCACGGGTCGATCTCGGGCGGCACCTTCCATTCGGCGGTCCTCGTCATGGGACGCCTGAAGGAGGCCGGGCGAGTCTCGCGCCAGCGCCGATCGGTCGAGCGTCACGCCGAGGACGGGCGCGTCGCCGATGGGCGCACCGTGCGCGGGGTCGCGGGACGGCCGCACAGCGAGCCGCTCGTGGGTGGGTGGGTGGTGCCGGCGCCGACGATCGACCCACAGCACGTGCTGCGCAGCGCGCGGCTGGATCCGGCATACGGGCCCGACTTCACGTACTCGCACTACCTCGTGACCAAGCGGTTGGGCGCGACGGTCGGGCTCGTGGCCGGCATCGGGACGGTCGCGACGCTGGCCCAGCTCGGGCCGACGCGTCGCGTGCTGCTGAAGCTGAAGGCGCCGGGGACCGGGCCTTCCGCAGAGCGACGGGCGAAGTCGTTCTTCAAGGTACGGCTCGTCGCCGATTACGGCTCCGGGGAGCGTCTCATCACCGAGGTGCGCGGCGGCGACCCGGGCTACGGCGAGACCGCCAAGATGCTCGCGGAGTCCGCGCTGGCGCTCGCGTTCGACGAGGGCCTGCCCGAGCGGGGTGGGGGGCAGTGGACGCCGGCGCTCACGCTCGGGCAGCCGCTGATCGACCGTCTCGTGCGGGCCGGGATCGAGTTCACGGTCGTCGAGCCCACCGCGGCCGAGTAATTACTTCAGCTCGGATGAGGTCTTGCCGAGCAGCTGTCGCGCGATCACCAGCTGCTGGATCTGCTGAGTGCCCTCGAAGATGTCGAGGATCTTCGCGTCGCGCGCCCATTTCTCGAGAAGCTCGTCCTCGCCGTAGCCGAGCGTCCCGCACAGCGCGACGCAGCTCAGCGTGACGTCGGTCGCGACACGCGCGGCCTTCGCCTTCGCGATCGACGCGGCGACGGTGTTCGGCATCCGGTTGTCGGCCATCCAGGCCGCCTTGAGCGCGAGCAGTCGTCCCGCCTCCCAGTCCGCCTCGAGCCGGAGGAACTCAGCCACGGCGGCGCTCTGCGCCGCGAGCGGGCGGTCGTAGGAGATCTCGACGCCAGCCTCGGCGAGCAGCTCACGCGCGCGGTCGAGCGCCGCCCGCGCGACCCCGACGGCCATCCCCGCGATCATCGGCCGCGTGTTGTCGAAGGTCTGCATGACGCCGGCGAAGCCCTCACGCGAGGTCGCGATCTCCGGCGAGCCGAGCAGGTTCTCCTTCGGCACACGGCAGTTGTCGAGGACGAAGTTGGCGGTGTCCGACGCACGGATCCCGAGCTTGTGCTCAAGCCGGTCGAGCTTCAGCCCCGGGTTGTCGCGCTCGACCACGAACGACTTGATCGCGCCGCGACCGACCGAGCGGTCGAGCGTGGCCCAGACCACGATTAGGTCGGCGCGATCACCGGAGGTGACGAAGATCTTCTCGCCGTTGAGTACGTACTCGTCGCCGTCTAGCACCGCTGTCGTGCGGATGGCGGCCGAGTCCGACCCCGCGCCGGGCTCGGTGATCGCCATCGCCGCCCACTTGCCGCCGAACCGCTCCAGCTGCTCCGGCGTCGCCACCGCCATGATCGCCGCCTGACCGAGCCCCTGCCGCGGCATCGTCAGCATCAGGCCGGTGTCGCCCCAGCACATCTCGATCACGCCAACGAGACTCGCCAGGCTCCGGCCGTTGACATTGCCGTCGGCGGCATGCTTCGCCGCCGACGTCTCCGCAGGCGTGCTGGTGTCGTATCCCGCCTGCGCCGCGTTCGCCTGCGCGATCAGCTCGGCGAGCGTGTCGAGTTCGACAGGGTAGGTGTGCTCGGCGCGATCGTATTTGCGCGAGATCGGCCGCAGCACATGCTCGGCCGCCATGTGCGCCTGGCCCGCCAGCGTCTCGAGCTTCTTTGGGATTTCGAGGTTGATCATCGTCCGATCACAGCGCGAGCGCGCCCTCCAGCATCCCCGCTGCACGCAGGTCGCGGAACCAGCGCTCGACGGGGTGCTCCTTCGTGTAGCCGTGGCCGCCGAGAAGCTGTACGCCGTCGGAGCCGATCTGCATTGCGTGACGCGCGGCAAGCACCCGTGCGAGTGCGGCCTCGCGAACGAAGTCACGCCCCGTCTCGGCGAGCCCGGCGGCACGGTGGGTGACGAGCCGCAGCCCATCGAGCTCGATTGCGATGTTGGCGACCATGAACGCGACCGACTGGCGCGTTGCGATCGGTTCGCCGAACGCGACGCGCTCGTTCACGTATGCGCTCACATAGTCGAGCACCGCCTGGCCCGTGCCGACCGCGAGTGCGCACCAGCCGATCCGGCCCAGCGCTACAAGCTCACGGTAAACCTGAGGGTCAGAGTCGGCGAGCAACGCGCTCGCCGGCAACACCACGTTTTCGAAGCTGACCCTGCCTGTGGCGGCGGCGCGGATTCCCATCGCCGGCTGGGACTCGGCCGTCACACCGTCGGTGCCGCCCTCGACCAGGAACAGTGCGGGCGTTCCGTCGAGCTCGGCTGCGACGACGAGCAGCTCAGCCCCGGCGGCGCGGGGAACGAGCGCCTTGACACCGTCGAGCTGGAAGTCACCGGCTGGTGTCCGGGTCGCGCGCGTCTGCAGTGCAAATGGGTCGAACAGGACTCGCGGTTCCGCGATCGCGATCGCGGCGGCGGGCGGGGCGTCGCCGACGAAGGCCGGCATATGGGCGGCCTGCTGGTCGGCGTCCCCCCACAATCCAAGGACGGTGGCGACACCGGCCGGCGCCAGGCACGCGAGCGCGACGCCCATGTCCCCTTCGGCGAGCGCCTCGGCGATCAGCGCCGCGGTCACGGTCGCTCGGTGCTCGAGTACACCGCCGAGCGCTTCGGGCACACCGATCGTCGTCAGGCCGAGCTCGGCGGCGGTCGCGAGCAGCTCGGGTGGCGTCCGGCACCCGGCGTCGGCGGCGAGGGCCGTCGGCCGCACCCGGTTCAGCGCGAAGTCGCGCACCGCGTCGACCAGCATCCGCTGTTCGTCGGTGGGGGTGAGGTCGAAGGCCGCACCGGGCACGGCGGTCGTCTGACGGGACGGACCCGAAAGGTGTGTCTCGGCGGACATACGCCGAGATTATGTTGGTCTTACTCGGCGCACGTCATGCTCGCTTGCAAATGCGCGTATTGGTGGTCGAAGATGAGCGCCGGTTGGCGGATGCGATCGCTCGCGGCCTCCGGCGTGAGGGCATGGCGGTCGACCTGGCCGGAGACGGCTCCGACGCGCTCGTGAAGTCGCGCGTCGTTCGTTATGACGTGCTCGTGTTGGACCGCGATCTTCCCGAGGTCCACGGCGACGACGTCTGCCGGGTCGTTCGCGCCGAGCGTCCTGAGACGGCAATCATCATGCTGACCGCCGCCGGAGAGCTGGAGGACCTGGTCGACGGGCTGTCGATGGACGCCGACGACTATCTCGCCAAGCCGTTTCGCTTCGCAGAACTGGTCGCGCGCATTCGCGCGCTCAGCCGCCGCACCACCCCCAGCCGGCCGCCGGTGCTCGCGCACGTGGACCTAGTGCTCGATCCGGCGCGGCGCAGCGTTACGCGCGCAGATCGACCGATCGATCTGGCTCGCAAGGAGTTCGCCGTGCTGGAAGCGCTGATGGCTGCGGACGGCGCCACCGTCTCCTCCGAGGAGCTGCTCGAACGAGTCTGGGACGAGCACACGGATCCGTTCACTAATGTCGTGCGCATGACGATCATGACTCTGCGCCGCAAGCTCGGGGACCCGCCTGTGGTCGAGACCGTGATCGGCGTGGGTTACCGGATGGCGTGAGCTTCTCATGAGGCTGCGCACCCGCACGATTCGGCTACGCCTGACGCTGATCTACGGCGGCGTCTTTCTCGTGAGCTCGGTCGCGCTACTGACGCTCGGCTACCTGCTCGTCCGCCACGACCTGGACCGCCACCACACCTTCCGGGACGAGATCACCGGACTTGGGG
>DATKSM010000100.1:0-4026 GCA_035531655.1 Solirubrobacteraceae bacterium | reverse complement strand
AGAGCGTCCTCGTGCACGGCGCGGCCGGCGCAGTCGGGTCGATGGTGACGCAGCTCGCACGTGAGGCCGGCGCCTACGTCATCGGCACCGGACGCGCCGGCGACCGCGAGAAGGCGCTCGACTTCGGCGCGCAGGAGTTCGTCGCCCTCGACAACGACGCCCTGGAAGACGTCGGCGGCGTCGATCTGGTATTCGATGTCATCGGCGGAGACATCCAGAAGCGGTCCGCAGGCCTGATCCGGGCCGGAGGAACCCTGGTGACCGTCGTAGGGCCGCCCGAGGCACGGCCCGCCGACGGCCTGGCAGTCGACTTCGTCGTGGAGTCGGATCGTGCCCAACTGCGTGAGATCGTCCAGCGGGTGCGGGACGGACGACTGCGGACCAACATCGGCAACGTCGCGACCCTCGACGATGCTGTCGCCGCCCTCAACCCGACTGAGCGACGCAACGGGAAGACGATCATCCGCGTTCGTCCATAAGGACTCGGAGGCGACGAGGGCGCGGAAGACGCTGGACGCGCCAACGCCGAGCTTGGCGGCAGCGTTCGGAAGCAGTCCGGCAGCCTCGGGACCCGACCATCGTCGCGTATGGCCCACCTGGGAAATCGACGGTCAGCCCGGGAGAGCGCCCCTTGAGCTCGCCAACGCACGGCACTGGTCAAGAACGTCTCCTGAATGCGCGAGGAACGAGGGGCTGCCGCGGCCGGCGTGCTCGGCTGGTCGCACGGGCGGCCCGCTGCACGAGGTGCTGGTGACGCATCCGCCGAGGCTTCTCCATGCACCCATCAGGAGCCGCGCCCGAAGAGTGGGCGAGATGGCTGCTCCAGGTGTTTTGCAGCCACGCTGCCCGTCGCCGGCCAAGCCGGCGGGCCCGACATCTCAAGCAGCGAGAACACCAGGTCGCCGGGCCTGTTTCCGTTTCCCAGCGTGCATCTCGGTGTCCAAGGAGCCGGCCCTCGTTTGCGCGGAAACGAAGACGCTCCGCTTGGCCGACAGATGCGAGCACCTACGCGTCGGCCGGCGCGTGCTCGCGCTAGGCAATGCCGAAGCGCTCGCGCTGTTGCCTGTCCTGACCCAGGGGGGGCGGACGGGGAACAGGTTCGGGGACCATTTCGTGCGCTCGATCCCATGGAACAATCTGAGCACAACCGGGACGAACTCGGGCGGTCAGAAACCCAGTGTGTCCTGCGGCCACAACCTCGATCCGAGGATCGCGGCGCGCCAACGGTTGAGGCGGCCGCGGTGGCGCGCGCTGCTTGCCGGCAGAAACTGGATTCCGGAAGGCTGATGGTCGCCGTTTTCGCTCGTTGGCTGTGTCCGCACGATCTCGGGTACCGTCGCCGGCGTGGTCGACGAGCGCGATGGGCGCTGCCGCGGTGAGGGTGTTCGCCACCTCGGCGACTCGGCGCGATGATCGCGCTACTCGGCGGGCTGGGCGCCGCGCTGTGCTGGACTGTCTCGGCGCTGTGCGCCACAGCGGCGAGCCGCTCGATCGGCTCCGCCTCGACGCTCGCGTGGGTGATGGGCCTCGGCCTTGTCCTGATCGCGCTGCCGACCGCGCTGCTTGCGCCGCTGTCCCAGCTCACGCCGAGCACCGTGGCGCTGATCGCGCTCGCTGGAGGCACCAACGTCATCGGTCTGCGGATCGAGTATGTGGCCTTTCGCCGGGGCAAGGTGGGAGTCATCAGCGCGATCGCTTCGACCGAGGGCGTGATCGCCGCCGTGATCGCGGTGGCGTTCGGCGCACACCTCGCGGTGTGGACCGCAGCGGTGCTGCTCGCGGTCGCCGGCGGGGTCGTGCTCGCCGCGTGGCACCCAGACCCGAGCACCGAGTCTGCCGGCGGCGTCAGCGCAGCCGTACTCGCGATCCCGGTGGCATTGCTCTTCGGGGTCAGCCTCTACGCCGCGGGTCGCGCCGGGAGCGAGCTGTCAGTCCTGTGGGTGCTGGTTCCAGCACGCCTGTTCGGGACCGTCTTCATGATGGTGCCGTTGCGCCTGAGCGGCTCGCTGCGACTAACCCGACGCGCATTCCCGCTGGTCGCCGGTGCTGCCGCCGGAGAGGTTGTCGGGATCATCAGTTACGAGCTCGGCGCCCGTCACGGCCTGGCGGTGGCCGCCGTGCTCGCGTCGCAGTTCGCGGCGCTCGCAGCGCTCGGGGCGTTCCTGCTCTTTAGCGAACGTCTGAGTCGTTTCCAGCTTGCCGGACTCGTCGTCATCGCCGCTGGCGTCGGTCTGCTCGCCGCCGGTCAGACGTAGCGGGACGGCGGAAGCGTGGGACTCCGACACCCGCGGGGCGGCAGATCCTGCTTTCGGTCGGCCACACGCCTTGGCGACAGCACCCGACGGGTATTTACAGCAGTTCTGGGACGCGACCAGTGATTGGCCGGACGACCTGCTTTGCGCGGAAAGGAGGCTCGCCCCGTGTAGCCAGCGAGACGCCCGAGTTGGACGACCAGCAGTCGTCAGCGATCGCGCTAGGCTCGCTACTGCTTCTCGGGAAAGCAACACTCTGCGTCTACGTGGGTCGCGTTGCTGCTGCGCGCGATGAGCGACACGGTGGGGCTTCGCCCGCGCGGGAGTACCTGGGCTATGTCGCCGGCCCCCCTTTGGGTCTACCGGTGCGTTGCTCAGGCTCGTTCGAAGATGGGCGGAGCGCTACCGCGAAGCTCGCGGGCGCGTGCTTCGTCGATGACAGCGACGTTGATCGGCTCGCCGCTCCAGCCGGTCGGTGCGACAGCCGCGCCTACCGCACGAACGAGTACGCCCTCGGCCTCATTGTCGGTGGGCGCCCGCAGCCGCAGAGCGACGACGAGCTGCGGTCCGTCGTCGCGGTCAAGCAGCGCAAGCTGGTACAGAAATGCTTCCGCGACCTCGTTGCAGGCGGTGCATACGGCTCGGACCGCTTCGACGAGCGCTTCGGGAGGATCGCGGCTCGGTCCCGGGCGGCCGATCAGCGCCGGCACGTGATCGAGCTCGAGCGCGTGGACCTGGTCGGCGGGGACGACGACCGGTGAGCTTGCGCGACGCACGGCGGACAGCAGCGTCCCTTCGCGGTGCGTCGCTTCGATGTGGAATGGCGGGACTGCGGCGGACTGGGCCTTCGCGGCCTCACGGGCCGCCCCGAGAATCGCTTTCACGTCATCGTTGACCCGGTCCTCTGCGGTCGCCGCTGTGTAGACGAGCAACAGTGAGAGCGCCGGCCCGTCCGAGGGATCTGTTTCGGTTGATTCGAAGCCGGCCTCCATCACCTGCCGACGGTACAAGTAGGCCTCGCGGATCTCGGGGAGCCTGGCGCAGGTGACGCGGAGCTGGGCAACCAGCGTCCCGGCGAGCTCAGCTGACGGCGCACCAATACTGACCCGCGGAGCGTCATCAGCGGCCTCCACGGCCCCGTCGAGCAGGTCCTGAGCTTCGCTGCGCTCGATCGCGAACGCTGCCGTGCTTGCGGTGTTGACCACGATCCGATCCCAGTCGCTCTCAAGGAACGTTCTGAGCAGATTCACTCCCGGCAGGCCAAAGAAGTCCGTCTCCCCGCGCCAGCGAAACAGCTCGTCCTTGCTCGTGAACACCGGCAGCGCCACCCGGCCTTCGGGATCCACGACGGCCGACAACACGAGACTGCGGTTCTGCCAACGACCAGACGCATCCTCAGGCACCGAAGTGCCTTCTGGCGCTGGCACGAACAACATCTGCGTCAGGATCGCGCGATCCGGCAACGCCGGCGACCGATCACTAGTACCCGAAGGATCGGCCGCCATCAGGTCGCGGCCTTCCGGCCGGAACTCGCCACGATCACGCGAAGCACCGTACCCCCGACCTACCCGGCCGTCAACGACGACACCCGATCGCCACGACCCCATCGTCAACGCCGTATGGCCACAAGACCGAGAACACCGCAAACCCACGTATCCCGCGCGCTGTCGCTGATCGCGCCAAGCGACACTCACCGCCGCACTCATCCGGTGCGAGCGCGCTGCCGATATCGACCTTGTGCTCCTTCGACGCCGGTTCGTCGTCGCGCTGATCG
>DATKSM010000099.1:0-39368 GCA_035531655.1 Solirubrobacteraceae bacterium | reverse complement strand
CGCGAGGGTCGCAGCGATCCGAACGTCTCCACGGGCCATTCGTCTAGTCCCCGTAAGGTGTTGGAAAGGATGCTCAGCCGAAGCTGTGGGCGTGCTGGCGCACGCCAGCCGGCGCTGCGCGGAGTGTAGCGGCTATGCGATCACGCGGATCGGCTCCCCGCGCAGGTACGCGGCGAGGTCCTCAACCACCTGCTCGTACATCTCCGCCAGGCCCTCGCGGCTGACGTAGCCGAGGTGCGGGGTCAGCACCGTGTTCTCGAGGCCGAGCAGCTCGCTGTCAACCGGCAGCGGCTCGACGTCGTATACGTCGAGGCCGGCGCCGGCGATCCGCTGCGATCTCAGCGCGTCGACGAGCGCTCGCTGATCGACGATCGGCCCGCGTGAGGTGTTGACAAGGAACGCGCCGGGCTGCATCTGGCCGAGCTCCTCGGCGCCGATCAGGCCACGCGTGCGCTCGCTCAGGACCAGGTGGATCGAGAGCACGTCGCTGCGGGTCAGGAGCTCGTCGCGGGTGACAGCCAGCGCACCCACCTCGGCGGCGCGCTCGGGTGTGAGGTTCTGGCTCCAGGCGATGACCTCCATCCCGAACGCCCGCGCGGGCGCGACCATCTGGGCACCGAGACGCCCCAACCCGAGTAGGCCGAGCGTCGCTCCGGCGAGGTTGCGGGGCAGTCCGGCCTGCCAGACCCCCGCGCGAACCGCGCGGTCCTCGTGGGGGACGCGCTTGAACAGCGCGAAGATCAGTGCCCAGGCGAGCTCGATCGTGCTCGGCAGGCCTCGTGGCGGCGCCGTCGGCGCGCCGGCCGCGGCGCTCTGGTTGCCCGAGCCAGGCTTTTCACGCGAGCCGTAGCCGGGGATCCCGGTACCGCACACGCGGACGCCACGGGCGCGCAGGTACTCGATGTCCAACGAGGCGTTCCGCATTCCCGTGGTGATCACCAGCTCCAGGTCAGGCAGCTGTTCGAGCAGTTCACGCGGGAACGCGGTGCGCTCGCGCATCAGCACGAGCGTGTCGAAGCCGGCGAGCACCGCCGGGAGCTGCTCGCGCGTCAGCGACCGGTCGAAGAAAGCGACCTCGACGTCGAGTGAGGACCAGTCCGCGAGCGTGTTGGCGATCCGGTGGTAGTCATCGAGAACTGCGACGCGCACGGCCAGCAGTATTGCGGCTTGAGTCAGCGTGCCACCACCGAAGGCCACTTGCGGCGAGAATGGCGCTTGGAATGCTGCGACTGATCGGCATCGTCATCTCGATCGGGCTGGCGGACTCCCTGAATCCGTCCACGCTCGGGCCGGCGCTGTACCTGGCGGCCGGGCCGCGCCCGCGCCACGCGGTCGCGCAGTTCACGGCCGGCGTCTTCCTGGTCTACCTCGTCGGCGGCGCCGTGATCGCGCTCGGCCCCGGCGAGATCGTCCTGGCGATTGTGCCAAAGCCCGACCACACGACCCGCCAGGTGCTCGAGGTGGTCGCGGGCGTCGTGCTGATCACGGTCGGGGCGCTCGTCTGGAGTTACCGCGGACGGCTCGGCGGCAAGCAGTTGCCGGTTAGGCCGACAGGCAGCCGCGCGGGCTGGCTGCTCGGCGCCACGATCACGGCGATCGAGCTCCCGACGGCGTTTCCGTACTTCGGCGCGCTGGCAGCGATCATGGGCTCCACGGTCGGATTCGGGCGACAGGTGCTCCTGGTGCTGTTGTTCAACGCCTGCTTCGTGCTGCCGCTGATCGTAATCATCGCGATTCTTTGGTTCGGTGGCGAGCACGCCGAGGCGGAGCTGGCCCGGGCGCGTGACTTCCTGCAGCGCCACTGGCCCGTGATGCTGGCCGTGGTCGCGCTGGTCGCGGGCGGGATCACGATCGCGCTCGGCGCGACCGGGACCGTCCGGGAAGCGGGCAAGCTGCTGCGCTAGCCCGCTGGGCTGAGCGGCGAGGCGGGTGCTAATCCTCGCCGACCTCGATGTACTGGTGCGAGCGGTCGGAGAGAATCTTCAGCATCACCTCAGCCGCGGGCAGCACGCCCGGCTCGTCGACGGTCGCGGCGAAGATCAGCCGGACCGGGCTCTCGGGCTCGAGTTTGCGTACCACGAGCCCGGGCTGGCGGTGGCTGAGCGCGAGCCGCGGGATCAGCGCCACCCCCACGCCAGCGGCGACCAGACCCTGAACGGTTTCGTAATCGTCGGTCTCGAAGGACACCCGCGGCTCGAATCCCGCCTCCAAGCAGACGCGCACCACGTGGCGCGCGCAGGGGCTGGCCGCCGACGTCTGGACCCAGTCCTCGCTGTGCAGATCCAGCAGCCCGAGCCCGGGCTTGCGTGCGAGCGGATGGCCGACCGGAAGCGCGACCCACAGCGGATCGTGGATCAACGCCGTGGACGCCAGCCCGCTGAAGTGCGACTCGCCTTCTGCGAACTCGAACAGCAGCGCGAGGTCGAACTCGCCCGCTCGTAGCCGCGGTGCGATCTCCTCGGGTTCGCCCTCTGCCAGTGAGAGCTCGACCTCTGGATGCAGCTGTCGGAAGGCGGCGACCGCCTGCGGGATCAGGGTCGCCCCGGCCGAGGGGAACGAGGCGATGCGCAGGCGCCCACCGCGTACACCGAGCACGGCGGCGAGGTCATGCTCGGCGGCCTGCACGTGGGCGAAGATCGTGCCGGCGTGTTCGAGTAGCGTCGCACCCACCGGGGTGGGGCGCACGCCCCGCCGGTCGCGGACCAGCAGCGTCGCGCCGGTCTCGGCCTCGAGGCGAGCGACCGCCTGCGAGACCGCCGATTGGGTGTAGTCCAGCGCGTCCGCCGCTTGAGAGAAGGACCCGCGCTGGACGACCTCCGCTAGCACCCTGAGGCGAACCAGGTTCAGCATAAGTACAGCTTATCGAGAGAATGATCAGATTCACTAGCAGTGATGTAGGCCCGGTGCGACAGTGACGTCACGGTTTGACCACAGCGCTGAACCACCCACTCTGGAGGGACCTGAAGTGTCACTGACGACGATCGTTTCCTATGACGGAACCCCTAACGACGACGACGCTCTGACGCTTGCGCGCGTACTGGGCGAGGCGGGCGCGACGCTCGTCCTGGCGTATGTCCGCCACGACGCCGACGCCCGCGACGAGGGCCAGGCGCAAGCGCTGCTGGAACGGGGCCTTGCGGCGCTCGGCGACAACACAGCCGAGACGCGCGTCGTGGTCAATGCCTCGACCAGCGAGGGCCTGAAGGATGTCGCTCGCCGCGAAGGCGCACAGCTGATCGTGTTCGGCTCGGACTACCGCACGCCCGCCGGCCGGATCGCGCCACAGCAGTCGACCCAGGCGCTCCTCCAGGGCGGCCCGGCCGCGATCGCGATTGCGCCCGCCGGCTACCAGACGACCGCGATAAAGACGATCGGTCTGCTCGCCGGCCTCGATGACGGCGCCGCAATCGACACCGCGCACGCGCTGGCCAACCAGTTCGGCGCGACCGTCACCGACAAGAACTACAACGTCGACCTGCTGATCGTCGGATCGCGCCCGGAGGCGCACGACGGTCAGACGATGATCTCGGCCCAGGCCGAGAATGCGATCGTCGGTACCTCGGCTCCGGTGCTGGTCGTCGGCCGCGGCGCGGCCGTCGACTTCCGCAGCCAGCTGTACATCGCCTAGTACGGCCCAACATCGGGTATTCCTGAGAGGGGCGCCCCGCGGGGCGCCCCTCTTCGTTGTCCTCACACAGCCCGGCCTGCGGCTGATCTCTTTAATCAACTGGCGTGCGCACCCTCGTGATCTCCGACGTCCACCTCGGCCAGCGGGTCGGTGTCAGCGTCTTGACCCGGCCAAGGCCGCTCGAGGCGCTGCTCGACGCGCTCGACTCCTACGACCGGCTGGTGCTGTTGGGCGACACGGTCGAGCTGCAGGAGACGCACTCGTCGCTGTCGTTCCCGGTCGCCGAGCCGATCCTGCGCGCGATCGCCGCTCGGCTCGGTCCCGAGAAGCAGCTGCTGCTGGTGCCCGGCAACCACGACCACGGGCTCGTGCGCGACTGGGCGCTGGCGCAGGGACCGGAACTCGCGCGTGAGAACATGGTGTCGCCGGACGCGAGCCCACTGCTCGCGCGTGTGACCTCCTGGCTCACGGCGACCCGAGTCGAGGTCCACTACCCTGGTCTGTGGCTGGCCGACGGTGTGTGGGCGACGCATGGCCACTACCTCAACAACGACCTGCGGCCGGTGTCGTCATGGGGCCTGCATCCGCGTCGGCGCGCGCAGCCGGCGACGCCCGCGGCGTTCGAGTACATCCCCAGGCGGCCGGCGACGCCACACCTGCGCGACGGGCTGCCGCCCGAGCGCTGGCTCGACCGCCACATCCCGTCGCGGTTGGCGCCGCTGACGGCGGCCGCGCTGGGCAATCAGATGGAACGTCACGCGCTGCCGGCGCTCGCCCTCGCCGCGCACGCGCTCGGTGTCGAGGCGGAGTGGGTGATCTTCGGCCACGTCCATCGTCGCGGCCCGCGCGACGGCGACGATCCGGGGCTCTGGTCGGGCCCCGGCGGCCGGCCACGTCTGGTCAACACCGGCTCGTGGCGGTATGAGCCGGTGGTCGTGCGCGGTATTGGACCGGCGGGCGGATACTGGCCTGGTGGCGGGGTCACGCTCGGCGACGATGACGTCCCGCACAGCTGCGGACTGCTCGATGAGCTGAGCGAGGCGGAGCTGCTCGCGACCGACGCGGCGGCACCCACCCGCTAGCTTTCCGGCGACGATGCCCAAGTTCTGGATCTACACGCAGGCGTTGATCTTGCTGTTCGTCGTGGCCGGGATGGTGATCGCGGTCGTGAGACTGTCCTAGGCTCGCACATGTTCCGCTCGATCCTTGTCGGCACCGATGGATCGTCGACCGCCGCGGCCGCCGTCGAGGAGGCGATCGCGCTGGCCGCCAACGCCGGAGCGCGTCTGCTTATCGTGAGCGCCTACGCGCCGGTGTCCGGCCTGCGACTGCGCGAGGAGCGACAGACGCGCCCCGAGGACACGCAGTGGATGGTGAACCCGCGCGAGGACGTGCTGGCACTGCTCGATAAGGGGCGCGCCGCGGCCACCGAGCGCGGCGTCTCTGAGGTCGAGACGTTCGCGCGGCAGGGTGATGCGGCCGACGCGATCATCGACATCTCCGAGGAGCAGGGCTGTGACCTGATCGTCGTCGGCAACCGCGGCATGACCGGCGCAAAGCGGTTCCTGCTGGGCTCGGTGCCGAACAAGATCTCGCACCACGCGCCGTGCTCGGTGCTGATCGTCAGGACGTCCTAACGGGCGGCGACGCAGCGCGCATTTGTCTCCTGCTATCTGACGACGACACCCTTGGCCGCGCCCGGAAGCGAGTACGGCGGGGGCGGGGGCTTCAATGGGCCGCCCTTCCTGGTGGCGGCGGCGACGTCGAGCAACCCGTACCCGTAGTTGTCGTTGGGCCTGCTGGCGCCGAGCGGCCGGGCCGTGGCCTCGAGCCGGTCGAGCACCGCGGTCGGCCTGGGGTGCTGACCGAGGACGCCGCTGGCGATCACCATTGCGGCGGCGCCGGAGACGGTGGGCGCCGCCATCGACGTGCCATACCACCCGTTCGGAAGGCTGAAGTCGCCCGGATCTGCGGGGTTGTTGAACGTCATCTGGTAGATGTCGGGCAGGTTTCGCGTCGGGTGGCAGACGGACCCGGGAACCGAGGCCGCGTCGTCGCCACCGCCCGGCGCGACGAGGCTGAGGGTTCGGCCCACGTCTGAATAGACCGCCAGGCAGCGGTCGCTGGTGGTAGCGCCGACCGAGATCACGTCGGGGAGGGCGGCAGGGTAATCGATCGACGTGTGCTCGTCGTTGCCGGCAGCGGCGACGACCAGGACGCCATGGCTGTGCGCGTAGTCAACGGCGGCGGCCACATCCGGGATCTGGGCGCGGGTCGTCCCCGGTGAGAACTCGATGCTGAGATTGATCACCTGAGCGCCCTTCTGCACGGCGTAGCGAATGCCGGCGGCGATCGTGGAGGCGGCGCCGTTGCCCTGGGCGTCGAGCACTCGCACCGGCATGATCGTCGCTTCGTACGCCAGCCCGGTGAGCCCGAAGTGGTTGTTCGTGGCCTCGGCGATCATCCCCGCGACGAACGTGCCATGGCTCTCGCGGTCGAGCGCATAGGGGTCGGTGCAGCGGCCGTCATGGATGCTGCCGTCGATCAGATCGCACGGGTCGACGAACTTCGTGCCTCGGAAGTCCGGCGAGCGCCTGAAGGTGCGCCACTTGCGGTAGGCGATGCCGGTGTCCACCACGGCGATCATCACTCCCTTGGCGCCGGGCCGATGATCGGCGATCAAGTTCGCCCACGCCCCCGGTGCGTTGATCCCGTCCTTGGCCAGGAAGTTCCACTGTAGTCTCTCCCAACCCTTCGCCTTGTGACCGCGGCCCGTGTCGTCGGGGAACCAACTCCCGGCGATGTGCGCGACGTAGTCGGGGACCGCATAGCTGATGCCTGGGAGCGCGCGCAGCTTCCCGGCCGTCGCGGTGACGCTGGCGGTGGACGGCAGTTCGAGGATCTGCTCATGCGGCGTGAGCGAGGTTTGCGGCGAAACCGTCACGGCAACCCTCGCCAGTCCGCGGATCTCCGCGAGCGCCGCGCTCAGTGTGCCGCTGTAGCCGACGACCAGCTCGTGCGGCTCGTACGCGAGCGGCGCGGTCGTGGGCTCGGTGGCTGCGAGCCGTTGGTCGCCGGCGTGGTTGGCTAGCGCCGACACCAGCACGGCAGCGGCGGCGAGCGTCGAAAGCAACACGGCGAGCGTCGTCAGCGCCAGGCGCGTCGACCGGCGAAAGCGGCGGGGCGCTAACGGCCGGTCGTGGGTGGCGGAGACGGACATCGTAAATGTGCCTCGCGCGAGCGGCGAGGCACCAAGTAAGACAGCAAATTAGTGTGAAAGTTTCGTGATGGTCGGCGGCTGCGGGACACTCTGGCGCGATGAACGGACACTTCTTCCCTCGCGACGAGTACTACATGCGGCTCGCGCTGCGAGAGGCCGAGCACGCACTGGATCATGACGATGTACCGGTCGGCGCGGTCATCGTCAAGGACGGTGAGGTCATCGGCGCCGGTCACAACGAGCGCGAGCTGCGCAACGATCCGACCGCCCACGCGGAGATGTTGGCGCTTCGGCAGGCCAGCCAGGCGGTGGGCAGCTGGCGCGTGCTCGACGCCGTCATGTACGTCACGCTCGAGCCGTGCACGATGTGCGCGGGCGCGATCGTGCTCGCCCGTATTCCGCGCATCGTGTACGCCGCCGCCGACCCCAAGGCCGGCGCCGCGGGCAGCGTGTTGAATCTGCTCGACGTGCCGCAGCTCAACCACAGGCCGCAAGTTGCGGCCGGGCTGTTGGCGCAGGAGGCGGGAGAGCTGCTGCGCGCATTCTTCGCGAGCCGGCGCTGACGCGCGAGGGAGAGTGCAGCGGAGTGGGAGCCGCTACTTTTGGTGGCGCTTGTCCCCTGGAGAGGTGGCAGAGCGGTTGAATGCGCCGGTCTCGAAAACCGGTATGGGCGATTCGTCCATCGGGGGTTCGAATCCCCCCCTCTCCGTAGGACCCACGCGGCCGCATTCGCATGCCGGGCGGAAAGCAAGCGAGCGGCCCTGCTGGGGGGCAGGGCCGCTCGCTTCAGAGCAATTCAGCGGAGCTGAGCCGCTGGGTTATTGCTAGTGAGTGGTGTGGCGCAGCTTCGCGGCGGCGCTGATGCACTGACTGTAGGGCGTGCCCTTGGTGCCCTTCACGTGCTTCTTGCTGAAGCTCGCGCAGGCCGTCTTCGGCGTGGTCTTCGCGCTCTTGGCCAGCTTCTCCATGGCGATGACGCACTGCGAGAACGGGGTGCCCTTCTGACCTGACACGTGCGTCCTGCTCATGGCACTGCAAGCGCGCCCGTAAGCCGTAGTCGACTTCGACGTGTCCGGCGTAGTCGCCGGCTTGGTGTTGGCGCTCTTGGTGTGACCAGGGGCGTTCGCGGACTTGCCGTGGTTGCTGGCGATTGCGACGGCCGGTGCGGCGCCAAAGGCGAGTGTCGCCATGACCACCGCGATATTCCTAGTGAGCTTCATTGCTCCTCCTGAGATCAGTGTTCGCGTCGCGGGCCCTGATGAGACCGCGCTGCTTCCTTACGCCAACAACGGCGGGCGGCGCGAAAGGTCAGGGGGTAGTTGAAGATTTCCTTGCGGACGCGCTGCCGGTCTGCCCCGGCAGCGTCGCAGTGCCCAAGCCGCCGGAGCCCGACCCGGAGTGACCGGCGGTTGAGCTGGTGCCCGACGTGGTCTTGGTCTTCGGAGGCGTCTTGCCCGCGTTTGCTTTCAGCTTGGTCTTGGCGGCCTTGGCCTTGGCTCTGGCCCTGGCTCTGGCCCTCGCCCTGGCCCTCGCCCGTGCCTCGGCTCGCGCCTTGGCTCTGGCCTCGGCGCTCGCTTTGGCCCTGGCGTCAGCTCGGGCCTCAGCTCGGGCCTCAGCTCGGGCCTTGGCGCTGGCCTGGGCGCTGGAGTTGGTCTTCGTCGGCTTTGTTCTCGGCGGCGTCGTCTTCCGCAGCGCGGACCGTGAGCTTGCGCCGTGGCTCGGAGTCGCCGGCCCGTGAGCCGCGGAGTGCACATGTGCCTTGCCGGCGGCGACTCCATGCTCGCCAGACGCGGTGCCCGAGGTATGGCCATTCGCATTTACTGCGTGCGTCGCGGCGCCCTTCCCGCGTGCCTTGCTGCTGCCGGCGGTCAGGCGTAGCGAGCCCGCGCGATGGACGCCCACAGCGCCGAAGTCGTGATGGGCCCCCGTCGTCAGGCGGCCGCTCGTCGGATGGGCGCCGTAGGAGCTGCTGTGCACAACCGGAGTTGCCGGGCTCGGTGTCGAGTGATGCAGCACCGTCACGGCACCAACCGCGGCGGTGGCCACAACAGCGACGCCCGCCGCCGCAGCTGCCTTGATCGAGATTCCCGCTGCCACACCCTTGGCGGCGCTGCCGGCCGCGAAGCCGGCCGCGCCCCCGCCGCCGTGCCCGGACCCGGCACCGGTGAGCTTGGCGAGCAGGCCGACGGCGCTGGCCGCAGGAAGGACCGGCCACAGCGCCAGCATGTCCGCCCGCCTGTCCGGGATCGCGTTGGCAAAGGCCGAGCAGGACGAGCAGTTACGCAGGTGCCCGCGAACCCGGCGGCCGCGCAGCGAGCGGCCGTCGCCGTCCGACAGGATCCGCAGTACGTCCTCACAGCCCATGGCGCGCCCCTCGGCAAACTCGAACAGCGACCGTCGGGCCTCGAGGATCGTCTGCTTGGCGGCACCGACCGATACCTGCAACGCCTGAGCTATCTCCTGGTGAGAGAGGCCGCTCAGCTCGCGCATGACCAGCGCGCCGCGCTGACGCTCGGGCAACTCCTGAAGGTCGGCGACCAGCATCGCGAGCCGCTCCCGCTGCTCCGCGCTCTCGTGCACGTCGGTGGCTGACTCGAGCTCTTCCGGAACCTCCAGCGTCGGCCGGCGGTTGCGCACGAGCGAGATCGACTCGTTGTGGGCGATGCGATACAGCCACGGCCGCAGCGGCGCGTCCCGATGGCCCGCCCTCAGCGCGATCAGCGCGTTCGCGAAGGTCGACTGCAGCGCATCCTGGGCATCCTGGTCGCTGCCGGTGAGCGAGCGGCAGTACCGGTAGAGCTGCTGGTGATAGCGGCTGAAGAGCGCAGTGAAGGCACTCTCGTGCCCGGAGCCGATCTCCTTCGCCAACCGTTCGTCTGAGAGCAGTCGAGCCGGCATCGCCGGTAGTCGCGACGAATGCTGGGCTGTTGGGAGCTCGACGTCCACAGGACACATCATCAACAACGCGGACGACGAGCGAAAGTCAGGAAGTAGCTATGAGCCTTCCCAGGCCACGCCGAATGCACCCTTCATCCCGTTCAGGGATGGGACGGCCCGATCCGTACCCTGCTTCGTCACCATGGTGATCGGGTCGGCACCGACGGAGGCCGGAGTCACGATCTGGCCACCGATCGTGGCGGAGGCGCTCGCGAAGCTGAGCGAGCCGAAGTCGGTCAGGTTCCCGCTCGACGGTCCCTCCATGATCCATTCAACCGAGCTGCGCTTCGCCTTCTTGGAGGTCCGCGTGGTGGTGTAACTCTCGCCCGTGGTCGTATCGTCGAGCGTCATCGTGAATCCGCCAGAGCGGTACGACACCGTCGCCGTGAACTTATCGCCCGGGTGGACCGTTATCTCGGGGATGACCACCGTGCTCTTCGGGTACATCTCCCACCAGGCGTAGTAGCTCGCGACACCGCCGTTGCAGTCGGAGTCGGTTCCGGTCTGCTCGACCGTGTTGGAGTTGTCGCCGTCGATTCCCACCCAGGGAGACGACCAGCTGTTCGGAACCAGAGCGCAGTTGGTTGCATAGGGCTGGGTCCACGAGCCCGTCACGGACGTCGCGTTGCTGCCATCGACCGCGTACCCCGACCAGTTGGTGCTCGTACCGTGGCCAAAGCCATGCTTTGCGGCATGCCTGATCTGACGCGCGCCGGCAATGTTCGGCGTGACCGCCAAGGCGCCCGCAGCCAGCATCAGCAGCACTCCACGAACTGCCACCCGATTCATGAAGGTGCACTGTACCGGCAACGGCCAGCTCGGACCAGTGGTGCTGAGCCGGCGCCCAATCTCGTGCAAACAGCGTTCCATGTGACACGCGTGTAACGATCTGATACGCTCGATGCACGTGCTGGAGATCGAGCGTATCCGCCGGATCCGCGACGAGCTTGGGCGTCGCCCGTGGCACGAACTCGCCCTGGACGAGCTGGCCCGGTCGGCAGGGCTGTCGCGGATGACGCTGCACCGGCGCGGGATCTCGCGCGCGGACATCCTCGCCGGCCTCGGCGAGCTGCTCGAGAGCGAGTACCAGGCGGCCGCGCTCCCGGCGCTCGCCTCGTTGGCGCCCGCACCAGAGCGGCTGGCGATGATGCTTAGCGCGATCTGTGAGATCGACGAGCGCTATCTGGGGCTGATGGAGGCGCTGTCGACGCAGCTCGAGGCCATCTACCACGAGCCCGGCGAGGGCGAGGTGCTGACGCGCGCGCCGTTCGTCGGCGCGATCTCACGGATTCTCCAGGACGGCGTGAGCGACGGCACGCTGGTCGTGCGTGGCGACCTTGACGAGACGTCCACGCTGCTCTTCAACGCAGCCGGCTGGACCTACCGGCACATGCGCACCGGCCACCGCTGGCCCGACGAAAAGGCACGCGAGCAGATCGTCGCGCTGCTGGTCGCCGGCGCGCGGACGTGAGCGCGCAGCCGTGAGCGTGCGACCGTGAACGCTGCCGCCGTCGCGGCGGCCCCCGCGCGCGTCGATCTGCGCTCGATGAGCCGGCTCTCGCTGGGTCATGGCTTCGTCGACATGTGCCAAGGCGCAGTGCCCGCACTACTGCCCACCCTGATAGACACGCGCGGACTGAACCTCGCCTCCGCGACGGCGCTGGTCTCGATCGCGTCGATCGGCTCGGCGATCGTCCAACCGTTGTTCGGCATCTGGTCCGACAGGATCACGGCGCCGCTGCTGGCGCCCCTGGGCGTTGCGCTGGCGGCGCTGGGTCTGGCGTCGGTGGGCTTCTGCCACACGTACCTGGAGCTCGCGCTCGCACTCGGGGCGAGCGGCCTGGGGGTAGCTCTCTTCCACCCCGAGGGCGCGCGTATGGCGCACCTCGTCGGCGGCGGCAGCGTACGCGGGATGAGCTACTTCTCCGTCGGCGGTAACGCCGGCTTCGCGCTCGGTCCGCTCGCCGTGCTGCTGATCCTCGCCATCGGCGGAATCTCGGCGACGCCGTTGCTTGTGATCCCGGGAGTCGCAGTCGCAGCGCTGCTGGTCCTGGACGTCGGACGATTCAAGGGCCACCTGCAGGCCGAGCACCGATCACAGCTGACACGAGGCAGAGAGCAGAAAGCCCAGTGGGGACCGTTCACCCGCCTGGTCGGCGCCGCCGTGGCGCGCACGGTCCCGTTCTACACGGTGCTGGCGCTCGTCCCGATTTACGCGGTGCGCCGGCTCGGCGCCAGTCATAGCATCGGCAGTGTCGCGTTGACGGTGATGCTCGTGGCGGGTGCGGCCGGCACGCTGATCGGCGCGCGCTGCGCCGACCGCTTCGGGAAGCGCATGGTGCTGATCTGGGCGATGGTGCCGCTCACCGTGTTCCTCGTGATCCTGTCGCACACCGGGCTCGCACTGACGTTCGTGACTTTGGCGTTGATCGGCTTCACGCTCGACGCCCCGTTCTCAGCCACGGTCGTGCTCGGCCAGCAGTACCTGCCCGGACGGCGCGGGCTCGCGTCTGGGCTCACGTTCGGCCTGGCGATCGGAATGGGCGGGCTGATCGCGACCGGCCTCGGCGCGACCGCCGACGCGATTGGGATTCACACGACACTCGAGATTCTGCCGGCGTTCAGCCTGATCGCCCTGGGCTGCGTGCTCAGCCTCCCGCAGCCGCGCGGCTAAGGGCCTGTGGGGACTCGGTCCCGCTTCCGCGCGTCACGGCGTCGCCTGCGCCGCGTTCCTTGCCAGCGAGAGAGCGCGGTTCTTGGCAGCTCGCACGGCCGTCGACAGCGTGTCGATGTCGTAGACGCCGTAATGCCGGCGGCCGTTGATGAAGAAGGTCGGCGTGCCGGAGACGCCGCTCTCATCGGCGCTGCTTACGTCCTCGGTGACCCGCGCCATGTACTGGCGACGGACGACATCGTCGAGGAAGCGGTCCACATCGAGACCGATCTGCCTGGCGTACTGCTCGAGATCCTCGACCTCCAGGTTCCCCTGGTGGGAGATGAGCAGGTCGTACATCTCCCAGAACTTGCCCTGCGCGGCGGCCGCCTCCGACGCCTCAGCCGCCAGTTGCGCGTAGGGGTGGACATCGTTGAGCGGCAGGTGCCGCCAGGCGTAGCGGACGTCTTCACCGCTCGCGGCCAGCAGCTCCCGGATCACGCCCTCGGCCTGCCCGCAATAGGAGCACTCGAAGTCGCCGTACTCGACGATCGTCACCGGAGCATCATCGGGGCCGCGGATGTGATCGCGGTCGGGCTCGACATCGGCGGCGAGGTCGAGGATGTCATCTGCGGTGCCGGCGATCTGGCGTGCGCGCAGCTCAGCCGGTAGGCGGCGCAGAATCCTGAATGCCACCCAGGCGACGGCCGGACCCAGGACCAGGGTCGACAGCGTGCCGATCTTCGCCTCCTCGAGGCGAACGCCGCGGAAAGCAAGCGCCGAGATCAGCAAAGACACGGTGAAGCCCACACCGGCACAGGCACCGCCGACGAGCAGCACGGGCGGGCTGACCGGCGCGCGCGGCCCGTGAAGCTGCGGGCGCGACGCCAGCCACGAGCCGAAGACGACGCCGACGGGCTTGCCGACCACGTAGCCGGTGATGATCCCGAGCGTGATCGGCGAGCTGAACGCCGCGCTCAGCAGACCGCCGCTCAGATGCACGCCTGCGTTGGCGAGCGCGAACAGCGGCACGATCAGGTAGCTGGTCCAGGGGTGCAGCTGGTACTGCAGACGCTCGTTCGGGGAGATCGACGACACCACGCCGCGCTGGGCGGCGCGCGCAAGCGCCGGCGTCGGCTGTTCGCGGAACGTGCGGGTGAGCTCCACGGCTCGCGCGACCTCCTCGCGGGCGGGTGGATAGGCGCTCGTCGCCAGGCCGACCGCGAGCCCGGAGACCACCGGATCGATCCCCGACTCGAACATCGCGAACCAGACGCCGATCCCGAGCGCCAACGCCAGCGTTCGTCGCGCGACGGGCAGCCAGCGCAGCGCGAGCAGCAGGCCGTACAGGCCAACGGCGACCGCCAGCGCGACGACCGACACGTGCCGCGTGTACGCGACGGCGACGACCACGAGCCCGGCAAGGTCGTCCACGACCGCCAGCGACAACAGGAACACCCGCAGACGCGTGGCCGAGCGCGGCGCCAGCAGGCCGACGGCCGCCAGCGCAAAGGCGGTGTCGGTGGAGATCGCCGCACCCCAGCCACGGGCGCCCGGGCCGCCTGCGTTCCAAGCCAGATAGATGGCCGCCGGAAAGGCGATCCCGCAGAGCGCCGCCATCACGGGGACCGCAAGCCGCCGCCGGTCACGCAGCTCGCCAAGGTCCAGCTGACGCTTCGCCTCCAGGCCGACGACCAGGAAGAAGAGCGTCATCAGCCCCTCGTTGACCCACTCGCGCAGGCTCGCGGTTACGCTGTGAGAACCGACGCGCAGGGAGAAGTGCGTCGCCCAGACGCTGGCGTAGCTGTGGGACGCCGGCGAGTTCGCCCAGATCAGCGCGACGACCGTCGCGACGATCATCACACTGGCACCCCCGGTCTCCGTGCTGAGGAAGTCCCGTACCGGCGCCGCGAGGTTGCGCGCCCAGGCGGTGCGTCCGTCGTACTGCGGGCTGACAGAGGCTCCCGTCACAGCCGGGAGCCTCTCACGTGCGACGCAGGTGCGTCGTCAGATCGGATACTCGCGCTGCTCCTCCTGGACCGTGATCCAGCGCAGCTCGGTGAACTCCTCGGCCGCCCAGTCGCCGCCGAAGCGACCCCAGCCGCTGTTCTTGACACCGCCGAACGGCACCTGCGGCTCGTCGTGGACGGTCGCGTCGTTGATGTGACAGATGCCGCTCTGGATACGGCGTGCCAATTGCTCGGCGCGCTCGACGTCCCGCGAGAAGATCGAGGCCGAGAGCCCGTACTCGGTGTCGTTTGCAACGCGGATCGCCTCTTCGGCGCCGTCGACCTCGATGATCGAGACGGACGGGCCGAATGACTCCTCGCTGTAGATCCGCATCTCGGGGGTGACGCCGCGCACGACGGTCGGCCGCAAGACGAGCCCGTCCGCGTCGCCGCCGGTCAACAGCTCGGCGCCCTTCTCGACCGCGTCCTCGATCAGCTCCGTTACCCGATCAAGCGCGGCGGTGTTGATCAATGGGCCGATCTGCGTCGCTGGGTCGCGCGGATCGCCGACCTTCAGCGACCCCGCGCGCGCGGTGAGCTTTGTGGCGAACTCGTCGGCGACGCGACGGTCGACGACGATGCGCTCGGTCGACATGCAGATCTGGCCCTGGTGCATGAAGGCGCCGAAGTTGGCGGCCGCCGCCGCGGCGTCAAGGTCGGCGTCCTCCAGCACGACGAACGGCGCCTTGCCGCCGAGCTCAAGCAGCACACGCTTGAGGTGGCGACCCGCCTTCTCGGCGATGATCGCGCCGACGCGGCTCGAGCCGGTGAAGTTGATGCGGCGCACGGCCGGATGCGCGATCAGCTCCTCCACCACGTCGGCGGCGTCGGCCGGGTCGTTGGTGATCAGGTTCACGACGCCCGCCGGAATGCCGGCCTGATCGAGGCACTCGATGATCGCTCCCTGCGTGCGCGGCGACAGCTCAGAGGCCTTCATCACGACGGTGTTGCCGTAGGCAAGCGGCGCCGCGATCGCGCGCGTGCCGAGAATCACGGGGGCGTTCCAGGGAGCGATGCCGACGATCACGCCGGCTGGCTGGCGCACCGCGCGCATGCGCTTGCCGGGGATGTGCGAGCGGATCTCCTGGTCCTGCACGGCCGCGGCGTGGACGCCCGCCTCGCGCAGCATCCCGGTTGCGAGCCCGACGTTGAACATGCCCCAGCCGAAAGTGCCGCCCGTCTCGTCGGCGACGATCTGGGCAAGCTCGGCCTGGCGCTCCTCCATCAGGCCGGCGGCGCGCTCCAGGATCTCGCGACGCTTTATGAGCGGTGTCGCGGACCAGTCCTCGAAAGCGGCCTCGGCCGCCTCGACCGCACGCCGCGCGTCCTCGCGCCCCGCGGCCGCAGCAGTCGACGCGACCTGGCCGGTGTAGGGGTTGTGCACGTCGAAGGTCCTGCCGTCCGCTGCGTCGGTCCACTCGCCGGCGATCAGCAGCTGCTGCTGCGTCGTCTCGGGAACGCTCATCTGTCTCTCCTCAGCTCCGCGCCTCGACGCTGATCAAGCTGCTGCCCGGCAACTTTTCGAGCCCGCCGGTCTTCAGCGCCAGCTCCATGTTCTCCTCGGCGAGATGCGCGTGGCGGCGCGCCAGCCGCTCGGCCGCATCCGCGTCGCCGCGCTCGATCGCGTCGAGGATCTCGTGGTGCTGAGCATGGCCGGCCTCGAGCGTCGGCTCGAACGAATCGCCCTCGGCCTGGACCAACAGGAACGCGCTGGGCTGCGCGAACGGAAGCGCCAGCACCCGCTCGTAGGCGTCGCGCAGCACGTCGCTGCCCGCAAGCACGAACAGCTCGTTGTGGAAGGCGTCGTTGAGCTCCACGTAGAGCTCGAAGTCGTCGCCCGTGGGATGGCCGTCGGCGCCGACGATGCGGTCGAGCTTGGCGACACAGGCGATCAGCTCGCCCAGTGCGCGCGGGCCGCTGTTGCGCTCGGCGGCCAAGCGGGCCGCCGAGCCCTCGAGCAAACCGCGCAGGTCGATCGCGTCGACGACCTGACGACCGCTGAACGAGCGCACGACAAAGCCGCCACCCGGGACCGGTTCGAGCAACCCCTCGTGCTCGAGCTGAGCGAGCGCCAGCCGTAACGGCGTGCGCGAGACCTCGAGCCGCCCCGCGAGCCGCACCTCGGAGAGGCGATCGCCGGCGCGCAGCTCACCGTCCATGATCAGCTGCCGCAACCCGAGGATCGCCGCGAGCCCCTGCGAAACTGCCGAGGCTGCCATCAGGTTGTCGCCTTACCCTGCGACACGGCACGACGCTTGTTGATGACACGAGATGTGACCACAGCGATCACGAGGATCACGCCGTAGAAGAGCTGCTGGACGTAGCTCTGCGCGCCGACCAGGTTCATGCCGTTCACAGCGATCTGCAGGAAGAAGACAGAGACGGCCGCACCAATGGCGTTGAAGCGACCGGGCTGGATCGTGGTCATACCGAGGAAGGCTGCCGCATAGACGGCCAGCAGCAGCCCCCCCTGGCTCTGCGGTGTGGCGTCGCCCAACACGCCATCACTGAGTATGCCCGCGATCGCAGCGATGAAGCCGCCGACGACGAATGCCCAAAAGCGGGTCGAGCCGACCTTGAAGCCGCTCAGACGTGCAACCTCACGCGATTGGCCGATGAACAGCGAGCGCTGCCCGAACGGTGTGAACGTGAGCACGTAGAACATAATCAGCATGATCCCGATCCCGTACCAGAAGTCGAGCGGGATGCCCAGGATGTGATGCAGCACGGTCCAGTCCGTGAGCTTGGGGGAAATCCCAACGACGGACAGCTGGTTGGGCAGCCAGAGAGCGATGCCGTCGAAGATGCTGCCCATTGCCAGTGTGATGATCAACGGGTTGACGTCAAAGCGGACGATCAGCCCGCCGGTGATGGCCCCGCAGAGCGTGCCGGCCGCGAGCCCGGCGAGGATCGCCGGCACGATCGCCCAGCCCTCATTCACGTTCAGCCAGCCGACGAGAACCGCGATCATCCCGAAGAGCTCGGCGACCGAAAGGTCGAGGTCACCGTTGGTGAGCGGGATCAGCAGCGCCATCACAAGCACCAGCGTGGGCGCGTTGAGGCCGAAGATGCTGGTGAAGTTCGACCACTGGAAGAAGGTGTCGGGACGCGCGATGCCGAAGCCGGCGATGACCAACACGAAAGCGAACGGCAGCAACGACGCCTCAGCCGTGCGAGCGTTGAAGATCCGGGAGCGCGCAGAGCTTCGCCCGGAAGCCCCGCCGGGGCTCGACGGAGCGGTCTGCTCGCCCTGCGTGTCGACCTTTGTCCTCATCACGCGGTTGTCAGCTCTCTGGCAGTGCCCCGCGCGGCGGCTGAATAGACCTCACTGGTAATTCTGTCGCGGCTGAAGGGCGGAGCCACCGAACCGGCGATCTGCCCGTGCGCGCACAGCAGGATGCGATGCGACATGGTGGCGAGCTCATCGAAGTCGGTCGAGACCCAGAGGATCGCCACCCCGTATGCAGCGCGCGCGCGCATCAGCTCGTAGATCTGATGGCGGGTGGCGACGTCGACTCCCTGCGTCGGCTCATGCAGCAGCAGCACCCTCGGGCTCTGCTCGAGCCACCGTGAGAGCAGAACCTTCTGCTGGTTGCCGCCTGACAGCGCCGACATGTTCAACGACGCATCCCGCGGGCGCACGTCATAGGTCTCGCCACGCTGGTTGGCGATGCCGATCAGCTTGTCGACACGGAGAAAGCCACTCTGCATGAACCTCTCAAGTGACAGCGACAGCATGTTGAGCGCCACCGGGAGGTCGGCCACGGCCCCCTGCCGCTTGCGGTCCGCCGGCACCAGCGCCATCCCCAGCTTGATCGCCTGGCTCGGCGAAAGGTCTGAGATGTCGCCGCTCCAGTCCGGGAGCGTGAGCTCGCCGCCGGCACCGTCGACAGCGCCGAACAGCACGTATGGCAGGTCCTCGCTGCCGGCACCGAGCAGGCCGGCAATCCCGAGGATCTCACCGGCGTGCAGGTCGAAGGTGATGCCATGCACGCGGCCACCGTGCACGTCCTTGACGGAGAGCACCACTTCGCCGGAGGTCGTGGCGGCGGCCCCAGAGCCGCGGGTAGTTGCCTGCTCGATCACGGAGCGATCAAGGCGATGACCGGAGACGAGTTCGATCAGGTCCGCGTCGCTTGCGCTAGCCACCGCGACGTCACCGGCCTTGGCCCCGTCGCGCAGAACCACGGCGCGGTCCGCGATCTCGCGCACGGCAGTCATGTCATGGGAGACGAACAGCACGCCGAATCCATCCGCCGCGACGCGCCGGACAAGATCGAAGAGGAAGACCTTCTCATGCTCGGGCAGGAAGACCGTGGGCTCGTCGAGTACGAGCACCCCGCCGCTCTGCTCATGGTCGCGGCGGTACTCGCGCAGCTCCTCGGCCGCACGCACGATCGCCAGAAGCGCCTGCAACGTCGGCCGCAGCCGACCCACCTCTGCGCTTGGATCGAGCTTGACCCCGTAACTCTCGAAGATCTGGCGAGCCTGCTCGCGCTCGGCGCCCCACTTGATACGTGCGAACGAGCCTGCGCCACTGGTCACGCGGTGTCCGGCAAACAGATTTTCAACCACCTGCAGGTCGGGCGCGAGGCCCAGATCCTGATAGACGAAGCTCAAGCCCACCGTGCGCGCCTGCCCCAAGGGCACTGGGAGCGGCACGTCGACGCCGTTCATCTTCAGAGACCCGCCGGGCTCTGGCTCGTGATAGCCAGAAAGGATCTTGACGAGCGTCGACTTGCCCGAGCCGTTCTCACCCAACAGAGCGACGACCTCACCAGCGTTGATGGCAAGGTCGACGCCTTTGAGAGCCCGCACGCCCCCGAAGCTCTTGGCGAGATTGCTCGCCTCGAGCGCCGGGAGCGCCGCACTCACCGCCGAAGCGGGCGCCGCCTGGTCTGTACCACTCATTCGTGTAGTTGTACCGACAGAGACGACGCCCGCACCAATCGACTGCTTACTTCGTGACTTCCCAGAGCTTGAGGAAGTCCTTGACGAACGCGCCACCGCTGAACGCCTTATCGCTGTAGGCGGTGCCATTGCCGCCGACGGAGAAGATCTTCGCGTTGCTCTTCGTGAAGAAGAGGTTCGGTGCGACCTCCTTCGCCAGAGGGGCTGCTGCCTTGTGCGCCAGCAGACGGATCGTCTGGTCGAGCTGGTTGTAGGCGTCCCACTTCTCGTCGGGACCGGAGTCACCGACGAAGGTGCTGCTGACCTGGACGTCCTTGATCTCGGCGAGACCGCCGCCCCATGCGTACATCTTCAGACCCGCGTGGGTCGCAGCAGCGGCCTGCACCGTGCTCTCGATGCCGTCGGTCATGCCGTCGAACGTGACGATCACCGTGTTGATGCTCGGGTTGGCTTGAAGGTCGGAGCTGATCTCCGAGGTCTCAGTCGGGCTGCTCCACACCTGCGTGCCGAAGTACTCGGTCTTCACGATCGAGCAGCTGCTCGGGCACCACGTCTTGATCGCCGACTTCAGACCACCGTATGCGCCCGAATCCTGCGCGACCTGGGTGCTGTCGAGGAACAGGATCTTGGCCGGCTTGCCCTTGAGGTTGACCAGTGCGTCAGCCAGATCGGTCTGGACGCCCTTGATCGTGTTGACACCGCTCTCAGCGGAGAGGTTGGTGAACGGGAACGCTGGGTTGCCCCCGATCTGGTTGTAGTTGCCATCGACGACCGGGATGTGATCGGACTTCAGTGTCGCCAGCTGCGGCGCGATCGCGGCAGCAGACGGGCCGCAGAGCATGACAACCGCGCTGGCCTTATCCGTGATGGCCTGCGAGAGGTCGGCCTGCCAGCCGGGGGGACCGCTGTTGGACTGCAGCGGGATCACCTTCGCGCCAAGCTTGCTTGCCTCAGCGTCGAGGTAGCCCTGCTGGCCCTTTGTGTTGCACGCGTCGATCTCAGAGCTGATCGGGAACGTGACGATCGTCTTGTTCTTGAGCGCCTTCTTGGCGTTGACCTTCGGGCCTGGGCGGTACCACTTCGGCGCCTGCTGGGCCGCCGTGACCTCCGCCTTGACCTTCGCGAGCGTGGACTTGCTGATCGCAGATGCGGCGTGGCCGGAGCTGTTAGCGGACGCACTGGAGACGCCGATGACACCGCCCGCGACCGCGGCCGCAGCCACGACTGGGATTGCGGCAAGGCGCCCACGGGCGACAAGCCGCCGGTACTTCGAACTCATAGACGTACCTCTCTCCTATGTTTTTGCACAAACCGCCCAGCCCCGCCGCTGTGCGGCCCACCCATTCCTCAACCATTGAAGCCGACGACGATTGGCCCTCGGTTAGGCTCAATTTCGCGGGCGACTGCATGCAAACCATACCGAATGGACACAATGGTGTGGCGTTGTCTACCGAATTCGCGCCACGCTGAAGTCTGCAAAGTCCGGTGTGATGCGTCGCTCAGAGCCCCAGGGAGCGGCCGACGATCTCCTTCATGATCTCATTGGTGCCCGCATAGATTCGGGAGACGCGCGAGTCGATGAACGCGCGGGCGATCGGGTACTCGAGCATGTACCCGTAGCCACCGTGCAACTGCAGACACTCGTCGACGACCCGGCCCTGGAGGTCTGTGCACCACCACTTGGCCATGGCGGCATCGACCGCCGTCAGCTTGCGTTCGTTGTGGGCGAGGACGCAGCGGTCGAGGTACACGGTCGCGATCTCGAGCTCGGTCGCAAGCTCGGCCAGCACAAAGCGGCTGTTCTGGAAGCTTCCGATCGGCCTGCCAAAGGCGTTGCGGGTCTTGACGTACTCGAGCGTGTGCTCGAGCGCGCTGCGCGCCATCACGATGCCGGTGATCGCCACCGAGAGGCGCTCCTGCGGCAGGTTCGACGTCAGGTAGCGGAAGCCCATCCCCTCCTCACCCAGCAGGTTCTCCTCGGGCACGAACACGTCCTGGAAGAACATCTCCGCCGTGTCGGCGCTGTGAAGGCCGACCTTCTCGAGGTTGCGTCCGCGCTCGAAGCCCTCCATGCCCCGCTCGACGACGAGCAGGCTGAGACCGCCGTGCCGGTCATCCGGATCGGTGCGGACGACCGCGATCACGAGGTCTGAGTTGATCCCGTTGGTGATGAAGGTCTTTGCGCCGTTGACGAGCCAACCGCCCTCGGTCCTGACGGCGCGTGTGGAGATCCCGGCCAGGTCGGAGCCCGCGCCCGGCTCGGTCATCCCCACCGCCGTGAGGTAGTCGCCGTCGACGATCCCCGGCAGCCAGCGCTCGCGCTGCTCCTCGTTGCAGTAGCTCGTGAAGTACGGCAGACAGATGTCGTTGTGCAGCGTGATGCCGCCGACCGCGCCGGTCAGGTCCATGCCGAAGCCGACCTCGTGCAGCATCGCGTTGAAACGGAAGTCCGTGACGCCGGCACCGCCGTACTGCTCGTCGACCTCGAAGGCGAGGAAGCCGCCGCGCCCGGCCTCGGTGAAGAACTCGCGCGGGACGATCCCGTCGCTTTCCCACTGCTCATAGCTCGACGCTGCGTTCTTGGTCAAGAACGCGCGAAACGACTCACCAAGGTCCTTGTGCTCACTGCTGTAGAGCGTGCGCTCCATCGACGGCCCTCTCCTTTTCCTCTACGGACCCGCCGAGTATGTCGCGGCCCAGCCGCTGAAGCGCTCGACCTCCACAACGATCAGGTCACCTTCGGGCGGCTGGCTCACATACTGGCGATAGCGGCCCGTGAGCGCACTGAGCGCGCTCGCCCGGAGCTCGGGCTCCTCGCCTGCCGGCACGACCCGCGCACGTCCATCTGCGCGCGCCCACCAAAGCCTGTCCCAATCGTCCTCGTAGTGGTCGACCAGCACGCTCACCTGCGGATTCGCGGCGATGTTCGCCAACCGCCTCAGCGCCGTCGTGCGCTTGGGCTTGTGGTCGACCGCGGTGACCAGAGTCGTTTTGCCGATGAGGGCGAATGTAATCGGGACCAGATGGGGATCACCTTTGTACCCGATGGTCGCCAAGCGGGCGACCGTCGAGGTGGCAAACCTGCGTCGTGCCTCTGCCCGATCCATCCCACCTGTAGTTTCTCGTCTCATGCGTGTACCAATCACCCTGTCGCTCCACATCCCGAACTTCAACTATCCGGGGGTGGGACCCGACGAGGTCTTCGAGAAGATTGCCGCCATCGCCACCACGGCGGAGGCATCCGGATTCAGCTCGGTGTCGGTGATGGATCACCTGCACCAGATCGCCCCGGTGGGACCGCCGACCAACTGGATGTTCGAGGGCTCGACGATGCTCGCCGCGATCGCGGCGCGCACGACCAAGCTGACGATGGGACTGCTTGTTGGCAGCGTCACCTATCGCAACCCCGCGATCGCAGCCAAGACCACGACGACGCTTGACATCATCTCCCGGGGCCGTGTCTGGCACGGGATCGGCGCGGGCTGGTTCGAGGCGGAGCACGTCGCCTACGGATATGAGTACCCGACGCTGAAGACGCGCTTCGAGATGCTCGAGCAAGAGCTGCAGATCGTGCGGGCGATGTTCACCTCCGACGAGGCGCGGTTCGCGGGCACCCACTTCCGCGTCGACGGCGCCTATAACAACCCCAAGCCGATCCGCGGCGACATCCCGATCCTGATCGGCGGCAGCGGCGAGCGCAAGACGCTGCGGCTGGTGGCCAAGTACGGCGATGGCTGCAACCTGTTCGGCGATGCCGAGCGCGTCAAGCACCTGCTCGGCGTTCTGGAGGGACACTGCGAGGATGTCGGGCGCGACTTCTCTGAGATCACCAAGAGCGCGCTCGGGCGAGTGCTGATCGCGCCGACGCATGAGCAGGCCGAGGCGAAGAAGCACACGCTCCTCGAGCTTGGGGTTCCGCAGGAGAGCATCGACACGATGATCACCGGCGATCCCGACACGGTCGGCGAGCGCGTGCAGGCCTTGAAGGACGCCGGGCTCGAGGGCTACTGCTTCTCGATGTCGGACAGCTACGACCTCGAGACGCTCGCGCTCGCGGGCGAGACCCTGTCGAGGATCTTCCCGCCGGCCGGCTCGGCGTGAACGAACAGAACGGGGAGAACGGGGTGGACGGGCTGAACGGGCAGGTTGCGGCGATCGCCGAGCTCGCGGTGGGGATCGGCGCCAACGTCCAGCCGGGCCAAATCGTGACGATCAACGTCGAGCCGGGACAGGAGCCGATCAGCCGCGCGGTCGCAGAGGCGGCCTACGTACGCGGGGCGAAGTTCGTCGACGTCGCCTACTTCGATCCGCACGTCAAGCGCTCGCGGCTCAAGCACGCCCCGCGCGAGACGCTCTCCTTCGTGCCTGAGTGGATCGGTGATCGTGTGCTGGCGATCGGCGAGGCCGGCGCCGCGCGAATCGCGTTTCAGGCGCCGATCGAGCCGCACCTGCTCGACGACGTCGACCCGGAGCTGCTCGGCATCGACCTGCTGCCGCGCACCAAGGAGTCGATGGTGGTGTCGCGCAAGCAGCAGACCAACTGGTGCGTCGTGCCGTTTCCGACGCGGGACTGGGCCGAACTGGTGCACCCGGAGATGGCTCCCGACGCCGCCTACCAGTTGCTGTGGCAGGAGATCGAGCGGATCCTGCGGCTCGACGAGCCCGACCCGGTCGCCGCCTGGGAGGCACGCCTCGCGCAGCTCGGGGCGATCTCCGGCCGCCTGAACGACCTGCGGCTCGATCACCTGCGCTACAGCGGCCCGGGCACCGATCTGACCGTCGGGCTGCTCCCGGGCTCGAAGTGGAAGAGCGCCGCCGTGACCAACATCCACGGGATCCGATTCACGGCCAACCTCCCTACCGAGGAGACCTTCACGGCACCGGACCCGACCCGGGTCGACGGCATCGTGACCGCGACCAAGCCACTGCAGGTGCCCGGCGCCTCCCCGATCGAGGGGCTCCGGGTGCGGTTCGAGGGCGGCCGAGCGGTGCAGATCGACGCCGAGAGCGGGGCCGAGATCCTGCGCTCGATGTGCCAGACGGACGCGGGCGCGGCGCGCCTCGGTGAGGTCGCGCTGGTCGACCGCGAGAGCCGCATCGGCCAGAGCGGCTCGGTCTTCTACTCGATCCTGCTCGACGAGAACGCCGCCTCGCACCTGGCGCTGGGGAGCGCCTACACGTCCACCGTCGAGGAAGCCGACCGCGAGCGCCTGAATTCGAGCGGGATCCACGTCGACTTCATGGTCGGCTCCAACGAGGTGGCGGTCACCGGGGTACGGCGCGACGGCACCGAGATCCCGCTGCTGCGGGACGGCGCCTGGCAGATCTGAGCACTCGCAGCGTTCATCTCCGGGGGCGGTCCCGCTGGACCCCCCCGAGAACTGACGCGCTCGCCGGCGACGGCCGTACACGGGGCACACGAATGCCCGTGCCCGCTACGCTAACCGGCGCTCCCGGAGAGGTGCCGGAGTGGTTGAACGGGCACGACTGGAAATCGTGTAACGGGGAAACTCGTTCGGGGGTTCGAATCCCCCTCTCTCCGCTCGCAGTGACGGGCTCCCTTTTGCGAGTTGCCCGTCTCTCGTGGATCCGCCAGCGCGGTTATATTGTCTGATGCGTTCGTGTAGGACGCACAAGATGCCACCGGTCACCGACCCGAGGGATAGCAGTAATTGCCGACCGGGCACCGGGGACCTGGGGCAATTCACGGGAACCGCAGATCCACCGCGAGGATGATTGCCAGTGCGCCGCTTTTCCTTGTACTTGGTCGTGACCACGCTGTGTCTATTGGCCGTCGCTGGCGAATCGGCCGCGAAGACACACGGCAGAACCCCCGGGTATACGCTCGTGGAGAACGCCCCTGGGGATGCCACGCTCGTCAGTCCGGGTTACGGCTCAACGACGGCGGTCCAGCTTACGTCCACCGGATCCGATTGGGGTGCCATCGGCTTCACGGTGGCGAAGGGATTGAAGCTTCGTGACGTGAACACCCTCTCCACTGACTACGAGTTCCTCGTCGGAAGCTGTTGGGGAGGCTCACCGCGCTTCACAGTCGGAGTCTCGAATGGAACAACAAAAGAGACATACTTCTATATCGGGACGGCCCCCAGCTGGACCGGTTGCGCTCTGGGTCTCTGGGCGAATACGGGCAATCTGGCCTCGCCCGCCAGTCCCGTCGACGACAGCCAGCTTCCTGGTGGCTCGCCATCCGACACATACGCTCGTGCCCAAGCCAAGTACGGCAGCTATAACGTCGAGTACATAGCGATCGATCTCGATGGCGGCTGGGACGGAGCCCAGAGCGCCGAGTTCGACAATACGCAGGTCAACAGCACGCTCTACACCTACGAGCCATGAGCAACCCGGCGGCTTCCTAGTCTGGTAGCGGTTCCATTTGCCGCCGGACCGCCCCGCGAGCGGGTGACTCCAGTGCCTGCTCTTCCACGGACTCGCTCCCTGCCGATCGGTCGTGACCACCGGATGCCGTCGGTTGCCGCCTCGATCAGAAAAGACTCGTCCACGGCAGTCTGGCAGTTGTGCTTTGCGCGGTCTGCGGGGCGGGGCGACGTCGGCGCGTGGCTCAGCGGTTGTGGTTGACGACCTCGACGTTGTGCCCGTCGGGGTCCAGGACGAACGCACCGTAGTAGCCCGGGTGGTAGATGCGGCGCTCGCCGGGGCCGCCATGGTCTTCGTAGCCCGCGGCGAGCGCGACGGCGTGGAACGCCCGCACGGTCCCATCGTCGTGCGCAGGGAACGCGAGGTGGACGTGCTCTGTGAGGGGCCGCCCGTCGTCGATCAGCGAGAAGCTGAAGTTCTCTCCGACCATCTCGACATGGTCCGGCTTGTCCACGCCGATCCGCAGCCCGGCGTACGGGGCGATTGTCATGTAGAAGCGCCGGGATGCCGCAGGATCGCGGACGCGGATCCAGAGATGATCGACGCAGCCATCCGGCACCGGGTGCTCGCGCTCGGTGTGAACCGCCTCCACGCTGTTGCCGGCGGGGTCGAGCAAGAAGCCGCCGTAGTAGTCCGGGCGGTAGAGCGTGCGCTGGCCGGGCGCGCCGTCGCCGCGGTAGCCCGCGTCGATCCCCGCCTGCCAGAAGGCGTCAACCGCCCCTCGGGAAGGCGCGCGAAAACCGACGTGCAGCCCACGGGTCACGGGGTGCTCGCGGTCCGTCGATCCGATCCACCAATCGCTCCACCCAATCATCTCGGGGTCCGCGTAACTCGGTTCGGCGCCCAGCACGGAGAGGACGGTGCAGTAGAAGCGATCGGCCGCGACGAAATCCGTGAAATAGATCCCGATGTGGTCGAACACCCCCGCCGAGGATACCGTTGCGAGCCTGCTCAACTCGGGCAGCTGAAGCCGAGCAAGCGGGAGCTGCGCGTGGCTTCCGCTTTCGGGCCCTTCCAGAGCCTGCAGGATAAGCGGGCTGCTGGGCGAACCCTCGCGCCCCGCAGCGGCAGGAAAGTTCGAGGGCTCGACTCCCTCTCGCCGCTGAGCCATGGTCCGCCACGACTGGGGACCGCGCTTTTCGTCCGAGCGGTTCGCTTGCATGGGGCACGTGCACGAAACGTCGCCACAGGTCTTCCTCGTAGCCCGGCCGTCGGTCAACCTCGACGGCATGCGCGCGTACCTGAACGCGGTCGGCGGCAGCTCGTGGCTGGACATGCGCGAGGAGGCGCGGGACTCGCTCAACGATGGCGAGCTGCTCGCGGAGTTCGGCGGCCGGATGTGTTACCGCAGCTGGGAGCCTGGGCTGAATCCGAACGTCACACGGATCCGGACCGACCAGGAGGAGTACTTCGGGAACGTGCTGAGGAGCGCGCACGGGAGCGTGCTGGAGCACGCTAACTACAGCTTCGCGTTTCGCAACACCTCAAGAGTTTTCACCCACGAACTTGTTAGGCATCGTGCCGGATCGGCGTTCAGCCAGGAGAGCCTGCGCTACGTAAGGCTCACAGACATCGGCTTCCGGGTGCCCCCAGCGCTCGAGCCGCTGCGCGACCAGGTCATCAGCATCGTGGAGCAGCTGGAGGAGTTCCAGTTGAGCGCCGCCGAACAGCTCGACCTGGACAAGGGTGAGATGCCGTTCGCCGTCAAGAAGGAGATCACCTCCGCGCTGCGCCGACTGGCGCCGATCGGTCTGAGCACCGACATTCTCTGGACCGCTAACGCGCGCACGCTCCGGCACGTGATCGAGATGCGGACCGCCCACGGCGCCGAGGAGGAGCTGCGCCTGGTCTTCAACGCGGTCGCGGAGACGATGAAGGTGGAGGCGCCCAACCTGTTCCAGGACTTCAGCCGCAGCGAGGACGGCTCCTGGGTGCCGGAGTGGCGCAAGGTCTAGGACGCGCGCCCGCGCGCTGGAATACAGCGCCAGCGCCTTCTAGCCTCCAAACCGGCGCCAGCCCCCTCTAGCCCCCAAACCAAAGCGCCTCCAGCCGGATTGGGGATTTCGCGTTGTACAGACGCCCAGAACTCCCCAATCCTCCGGGTCTGGTGGAGATTGGGGGTTAAGCGGGGGCGGTTAGAAGATGCCGGTGATCGCGGCGCCGGCGTGTGAGGCCAGATCGAACAGCGGCCCCGGGATCACGCCGAAGATCACCGTCAGTGCGCCGAACAACGCTGCGAGCGCGACGACCTCCGGGTAGGGCAGCTTGTCCGCCTCAGGTGAGCCGCCGGCGACCGGCGCGAGGCCTCCGGGGCCGGCGGGCGCACCAGGCCCGGGCGCACCAGGCCCGGGCGTACCAGGCCCGGGCGTACCCGGTGCCGTCGCAACAGGCCCGGTCGCAGCGCTGGCGGGCGACATCCAGACCGCCGCCACGACCCGCAGGTAGTACGCGAGCGAGATCATCGCGCCCACGACCAGGACGATCGCTAGCCACGAGTAGCCACCGTCGACCAGCGCGTGGATCAGCTGGAACTTGCCGATGAAGCCGATCGTGCCGGGGATGCCGGCCAGGCCGAGCATCGCGAGCGTGATGCCCCATCCGAGCAGCGGCGAACGCTGGCCCAGCCCCGCAAGGCCGCTGATCTGATCGTCACCGGTAGCGGCCTCCTGGCTCTGCACGACGGCGAACGCGGCGACGTTCATGAGCAGGTATGCGATCAGGTATAGAACCGTCGCCGAAATGCCCAGCTGGGTGGCGACGACGACACCGGCGAGCATGTATCCCGCCTGCGCGACACCCGAGTAACCGAGCAGCCGCTTAAGCGACGTCTGACCGAGCGCGCCGACGTTGCCGATCAGGATCGTCGCCGTCGCAAGCGCCGCCAGCAGCGGCGCCCACGTGGTCTGCTCAGACACCACGGCCACGTCGAAGAAGCGCAGGAACACGGCGAGCGCGGCGGCCTTGGTGGCGGTCGCCATGAACGATGTGATCGGTGTCGGCGCTCCCTCGTATACGTCAGGTGTCCACTGGTGGAACGGGGCAACCGACGCCTTGAAGGCAAACCCGACAACGACCAGCGCGATGCCGCTCAGCAGCAGTGGATCGCCGATCAGGTTCGAGCTCTGAGCGCCGGACAGCACACGCGCGATGCCGTTGAAGCCTGTCTGCCCGGTGGCCCCGTAGATCATCGCCAGGCCGTAGACGAGCGTTGCCGATCCGACCGAGCCGATGATCAGGTACTTGAGGCCCGACTCGAGCGAGCCCTCACGCCGGTACTCGGCAGCACACAGGATGTAGAGCGGGATCGACAGCAGTTCGATGCCGAGGAACAGCGTGATGATGTCCTGAGCGGAGGCGAGCACCGCCATGCCCATGACGCTGAACAGGAGCAGGCTGTGGAACTCCCCCTGACCGGCCTCGCGCGGGGCCTCGGCGCGCCAGGCGAGGATCACGGCGGCCGCGGCAGAGACGGCGCAGACGAGGTCGATCACGAAGCCGAGGTCGTCCATCCGCAGCGCTCCAGCGACGATCGTCTCGCTGTGCGGGAATCGCCAGATCTCGGTGCCGATCGCGCCGGCCAATGTCACCAGCGAGAGCGCAGGGACCACACGCTCGCGTATGACGGCACTGCGCGCCAACCCCACCAGCAGCACGACGAGCGCGCCAACGGCGAGCACCACCAACGGTGACATCTCCGCCCAGTCGATATGGGGGCCCTTGATGTGGGCGGCCGCGATCGCGAGCGTGCTCATCGGTGGGCCACCGTTCGGGTCGGGGTGGCGGTCGCGGTCGCGGTCGTGGTCGCGGTCGCGGTCGCGGTCGCGGTCGCGGTCGCGGTCGCGGTCGAGGCGTTGGCATAGGCGGTCTCGCTCAGCGGCGGGGACTTCCAGCGGGTCGACGCGGTGGTCGCGCCTGGAAGCGCGTACGGCGCGGTGCTCCCCAGGGCGGCGGCAGGATAGATCGCGACCTTCAGCGACGCCTCGGACTTGTTGAGACCGAACTGCGGGTAGAAGGCGAGCACCAGGATGATCGCCACCAGCGGCACGATCGCGACCGCCTCCGCAAGCCCGATCTCTCTTGAGCGCACGCCGCGGCCGACGCGGTTGTGCATGGCCCCGATGAACAGGCGCAGCGCGTAGAAGGCCGCCCCGATCACGGCGATCGAGGCGATCACCGCGATCACGATGTGCGACTCGAAGGCGCCGAGCAGGATCATGAACTCGCCGATGAAGTTCGATGAGCCCGGCATCGCGAGGTTCGCGAACGTGATGATCAGGAAGAAGGTCGCAAGCAGCGGCGCCTTGAACGCGACGCCGCTCATGTCGTCGAGCTTCTCGCTGCCGCCGCAGCGGGCCGCTACGGCGGCCACCACGAAGAACGACGCGGCGGTGACGACGCCGTGGTTGAGCATCTGCAACAGCGCACCCTGCCCGCCGTCGGGCTTCAGCGAGAAGATCCCAAGCAGGATGAAGCCCATCTGCGCGACGCTCGAGTAGGCGATCACGAGGCGCGCATCGCCGGTTGTGAACGCCATGGCCGTGGCCCACATGATCGAGACCAGGGCGATGATCAGCATCAGCAGCTGGAAGTGGTGTGAGGCGTTCGGGAACAGCGGCAGCACGATCTGCAGGAAGCCGTAGCTCGCGACCTTGGCGACCACACCGGAGAACACGGCGACGGCCGGGATCGGCATCGACTTGTACGCGTCGGCCAGCCAGCCGTGGAATGGCGCGATCGGCATCTTCACGAGGAACGCGAGCGCGAACGCGAGAAAGATCCAGTCTTCGTCCTTGCGCGGGAGCGGCAGATGCGCAAGTGCGCTGAACGTGAAGTTGATCGCGGTCCCGTGGTCGCCTGAGGCGATCACGCCGGTGGCGATCGCCGCGGCCAGCATCAGGAACGACCCGACCATCGTGTAGATGACCATCTTGATCGTCGCGCGCACTCGGTCGCCCGTGCCCCAGAACCCGACCAGGAAGTAGAACGGGATCAGCATCAGGTCGAAGAAGGCGACGAAGAGGATCAGATCCTGGGCGAGGAACGCACCCAGCACCGCGCTCTCGGCCAAGCCGAACCAGAAGTAGTAGAGCCTCGGGCGATCCACGTCGCGCAGCGCCGACCATGCGAGCGAGACCGTGAACAACACGGTCGTGAGCAGCATCAGCGTCACGTTGAGCCCGTTGATCCCGATCTTGTAGTGGATCCCGAGCGCGCTGATCCAGACCCTGTCGGTCACGAACTGCAGACCCGCCGCACTCGAGTTGAAGCGTGCGACGTAACTGATCGCGATCGCCACCGGGACCAGGCTGACGAGCGCCGAACCGCGCCCGACCAGGCGCCCGGGGAGCTGCGTGGCGATCAGCGCCAGGGCCAGCGGCGACCAGATGAGGATCGAGAGGGTCACGGTCGGATCAGGTGGACGAGATCAGGAAGTAGAGGACGACGATCGAGAGACCGAGCATCAGGGCGGCGGCGTAGTAGCGCAGGAAGCCGGTCTGGGCGCGGCGGACGGCGGCCGAGCCGGAGCGCACCGCGCCGGTGACGCCGCCGGTCACGCCGCCGGAGATGACGATCCGTTCGAGCACCGACTCGACGAAGCGCCCGAACGCGAGCACGGGCCGCACGACGACCAGGTCGATCGCCTCGTCGAAGTACCACTTGTTCACGAGGAACTTGTGCAGCCACGGGGCCGCGGCCTGGAACCTTGCGGCTGTGCCGGGCCGCGCGACATAGATCAGGTACGCGACCGTGATGCCGACGGCGCCGATCACGGCGCCGATGATCAGCCCGACCCAGGCGGTCCCCGTCGACGGCTCGTGGCTCGCGGCCGCCAGCGGCGCGCCGGCCAGGCTCGGCGCCAGGAAGTTGGTGATCACGTGGTCCACGCCGGGGATCTGGAGGGCGCCGCCGACGACCGCAAGCGCCGCGAGCAGGCCCATCGCGATGGTCATCGCCGGCTCGTCCTCGGCGGTGGCGTGCTCCGAGCCCGGGAAGCCGACTGCGGTGTCCTCCACCTCGCCGGTGAGCGGATTGCGCGGCACCTCGGCGTGGGCAGGGTGGCCGTGCGCATATTCAACGGCCTCCTTCGAGGGCTCCCCGTAGAACGCCCGGAAGATCATCCGGAACGTGTAGAGGCCGGTCAGCAGCGCGCCGACGTAACCGAGGACGCCGATGACCTCGTAGATGCCACCGCGGTTGTTGACATAGGCGAGGATGTCGTCCTTCGAGAACCAGCCGGAGAAGGGTGGGACGCCGGATAGTGCGAGGCCGCCGATCAGGAAGCAGGCGAACGTGAACGGCATCGCCTTGCGGAACCCGTGCATGCGGTCCAGCGACTGATTGCCGGCCATCGCGCCGATGATCGAGCCGGCCGCCATGAACAGCAGCGCCTTGAAGAAGGCGTGGGTCATCAGGTGGAAGAGCGCGCCGGTGTAGGCGCCCGCCGACGCGCCCATGATCATGTAGCCGATCTGGGACATCGTCGAGTACGCGATCACGCGTTTGAGGTCGGTGACCACGAGCGCGATCGATCCTGCGATCAGCAACGTCAGGCAGCCGACGATCGCGCCGACCTCAGCGGCGCTCGGTGCGAGCTGGAAAAGCGGGTGCAGGCGCACGATCAGGTAGACGCCGGCGGTCACCATCGTTGCGGCGTGGATCAGCGACGAGACCGGCGTCGGGCCCTCCATCGCGTCGGGAAGCCAGGTGTGCAGCGGCACCTGGGCCGACTTGGCGAATGCGCCGACGAGGAACAGGAGGCAACCGGCGACGAGGTCGGTCGAGTCGGTGTGGAAGACGTGGGGTGCGTCCTTGAAGGTGCCCAGGAACGAGACCGTGTGCGTGTGGCGGAAGATGAAGAAGGTGCCGAGCACCAGCCCGACATCGCCGACCACGTTGATCACGAACGCCTTGATGCCGGCGCTGGTCGCCGTGGTGCGCCGGTACCAGAAGGAGATCAGCATGTACGAGGCCGCGCCGACGAACGCCCACCCGACGATCAGCATCACGAAGTTGCCGCCGAGCACAAGGATCAGCATCGAGAGCACGAAGAAGTTGAGGTACGCGAAGTACCTCGAGTAGCCCGCGTCGGAGCGCATGTAGGCGGTCGAGTACAGGTGGATCAACGTCGACACGCCGGTGACGACAAGGATCATGAACACGGACACCGGGTCGACGAGGATCTGCAGCTTGGCGTCCACGCCAGCGCTGGACGCGTAGTTCCAGAGGCTCGAGACGACTTCGCGGTGCCCGCCGCTGCGCCCGAGCAGCGACAGCAGCGACCCGACAGCGCAGACAAATGAGAGCGCAATCGCGCCGGTTCCGATCACGCCGGCGATCCTGCTGTAGCGCCGGAAGCCGAGACCGATCACGATCGTGCCCAGCAGCGGGAACAGCAGGACGAGCCAGCCCCACGTAGTCGGGCTCATCCGTTCAACTCGTGCATTCCGTCGACATCGATGGGGAGGTTGCGGCGGCTGATCGCGACCACAAGACCGAGCCCGACCGTCACCTCGCAGGCGGCCACGACCAACACGATCAGCGCGAAGATCTGGCCTGCCTCACCGCCGTGCATCCGCGCGAACGTGACCAGCGCGAGGTTGGCGCCGTTCAGCATCAGCTCGAGGCACAGCAGTACCACCAGCGGGTTGCGCCGCACGAGCACACCACCTGCACCGATGCAGAAGATCAGAACCGAGACGGCCAGGTACCAGCCGAGGGTCACTTCTCCTCACCCTCCCGCTCGGCGGTCAGCTCCATCGCGCCGCCATGGGCCTGCTCGAGCTGCTCGAGCACCTTGCGCACGCCCACGCCCTCCGCGATCGTGCCTGTGTAGGCCGGGCGCGGCGTCGACAGAAGCCGGGCGAGCTCGAAGTCGTCGTCCCCCAGCCCGCGGCGGCGGCGGGCCAGCACCACCGCGCCGATGGCGGCGACCAGCAGCAGCAGCGACGCGACCTCGAACGGCAGCAGGTAGTCGGTCAGGAACAGCTTGCCGATGTGCTCTGGGGTGCCGAAGCCGAGCTTGTAGTGCGCGCCCTGACCGTTGATCCCCTTCAGCGCGGTGCCGAGCATCGCGATGAACAACTCGATCGCGACGGCGATCGCGAACAGTGGACCCAGGATCCGCAGCGTGCTGCCGGCGGCCACCTCGTCGCCACCGCCGACGTAGGCGACGACGAACACATACAGCACCATCACCGCGCCGGCGTAGACGACGACTTGGGCGGCCGCCACGAACTCCGCGCGCAGCAGTAGGAACAACGCCGCCAGCGCGACCAGGTGGCAGACGAGCGCAAGCACCGCATAGAGCGGGTTACGCAGCGTGACGACGCCGATCGCGCCGATGATCGCGCTGATCGAGGCGATGAAGAAAAGAACCTCAGACACGAAGTCCCCGCGTCGAGCTCCGCATCCCGCACTTCAAGCTCCGCATTCCCGCTACTCCCCCTCGCGCCGCAGCGGCGTGCGCTCGAGCGGCTCCGCCAACAGCATCTCCTTGGTGAAGATCAGGTCGGAGCGGGTGTAGTCGGACATCTCGTAGTCGTGGCCCATCGTGATCGCGTCGAACGGACAGGCGATCTCGCAGTAGCCACAGAAGATGCAGCGGCTCAGGTTGATCTCGTAGACCGCGGCGTAACGCTCGCCCGCGGAGACACGGGTCTCGGGCGTGTTCTCGGCGGCGACCACGCGGATGCAGTCGGCGGGGCAGGCGGCGGCGCACAGCGAGCAGCCGACGCACTTCTCGAGGCCTGAATCCTCGAATCGATGCAGTTTGTGGCGGCCGCGGAAGCGCGGGTAGACCGGAGTCTTCTCCTCCGGATACTGGATCGTCAGCGGGCCCTCGACGACCCGCGCGAGCGTCGTCTTCATGCCGCGGAGGGTCTCACCGAAGCTTCGGTACGTGCTCGCGGCCGCACTGCGCTGCGGGTGGCGCATCACTTCGATTACGTCTGAGCCGGGGTCGTATGGCATGGGGTCTCTCTCGCGGTTCTAGGCGACGATGATCGCCGTGACGAGCAGGTTGAGGGTGGCCAGCGGCAGCAGGACCTTCCAGCCGAACGACATCAGCTGGTCGTAGCGCAGGCGAGGCAGCGTCGCGCGGATCCAGATGAACAGCGTCATGAAGATCATCATCTTCGCGAGCACCACGAACGGGTCGACCCAGCCGGGCGGATGGATCCCGAACGGCAGCAGCCAGCCGCCCAGGAACAGCGTGGCGGCCATCGCCGAGACGACCAGCATGTTCACGTACTCAGCGAACAGGAAAGCGACGAAACCGGTTCCGCCGTACTCGGTGAAGTAGCCGCCGACGAGCTCGGCGTCGGCTTCAACCAGGTCGAACGGCGCACGGTTGGTCTCCGCGAACGATGCAACCACGAAGATCAGGAATCCGCAGAGCTGCGGGATGAAGTACCACATCCCCCGCTGCGCGTTCACGATCCCGGTCAGCGACAGCGTCTGCGCCGTGATCAGTACTCCGACCAGCGCCAACCCCTGCGAAACCTCGTAGGAGATCAGCTGCGCGGCGGCGCGCATCGCTCCGAGGAACGAGTACTTGGAGCCTGAGGCCCAGCCGCCGAGCAGGATCCCGTAGAACGAGATGCCGCCGAGCGCGAATACGTACAGCGGCCCGACGGAGACGTCGATTCCGTAGAGACCGACGGGCTGGCCGAAGATGTGCTGGACATTGCCCCACGGGATCAGCGCGAGCCCGCCGACAGCGGTCAGGATCGAGATCGCCGGCGCGACATGGAACAGGAAGCCAACCGATGTCGTCGGCCGGAACGCCTCCTTGCGCGCGAACTTGACGATCTCCGCCATCGGCTGCAGCAGACCGTACGGGCCAACGCGGTTCGGCCCGTAGCGGTGCTGAAAGCGGCCGAGCAGCTTGCGCTCATACACCGTGAGCATCGGCAGCACCCCGAAGACGACGCCGAAGATCACGATCGCCTTGACGATCTGGACCCACCACGCCTCGAAGAAGTTGACGTCGGCGAGTCCGATCACGCTTTGACGACCTCGACATAGGCTTCAGTCAGCACATTGCCCGAGTCCCTGGCGATGCCGGCCGCGACGAACGCGGTGCCCGGCGGGACGCCTGTGCGGATCGCCGCACGACCCGCCAGACGCGTTCCGTTCTGCCCCACCTGCACGGCGGCGCCCTGCTCGATCCCAAGTCGCCCTGCGTCCTGCGGCGACAGCTCGACGACCTGCTCGGCGAGCGTGAACTGCAGCGCAGGCGAGATCTCGACTTCGGGCGAGGCCCAGATCGAGCGGTAGGTGCCGACCCGGAGATGGCCATTGGTCTCCGCCGGTGGGTGGGCGGGACCAAATCCCACCGGCGTCGCTACAGGCACCTCCCCGGCAGGCATCGCCGCAGCCGCCTCGGTCTCGGGCCAGCGCAGCCCGCGCCCGCCGATCTCCTCGAGCGTCAGTCCCGTGTAGAACGGGACGGCCTCGACCAGCTGCTTGAACGCCATGCCGGCGGTCAGCACGCCGAGGTCGGTGCCCGCGCTCCTGGCGACGTCCGCCAGCACCTGCCAGCCGGCGCGTACGTCGCCCGGATGCTTGATCGCGGTCCGCAGGCGTTGAAGCCGGCCGTCCGGATGTACGATCGTGCCCTCCTTCTCGGCGCTCGACTCGGCCGGGAAGACGACGTCGGCGTGTGCGGCGAGGCCCTCGGTCAGGACCAGAGCGTGGGCGACGACGACGCTCGCGCTGGCAAGTGCCCGCTCCCACGCCGCGCGGTCGGGAAGATCGCGCACCGGGTCGACCTGGAAGAGGTAGAGCGCTGTGACATCGCCGGCCACTGCAGCCGCGGCGATCTCCGCCGCGTTGCGGCCGGTCTCGACCTCCGCGTAGCCGGGGCCGGCGTTGGGTAGCGCGCCCGCCTCGCGGATACCGCGGGCGTTGGCGCCGGCGGGAACCTCGAGCAGCCCGGCGCCGTCGCGACCGGCGAGGCCGAGCGTGTCGGCGATGCGAAGCAATGTCGCTAGCGCGTCGGCAGGCAACGACTCACCCCACAGGATCACAACGTCCTCGCCGCCTTCACGCAGCAGCTTGGCGAGCTCGTGGATGTCACCGGAGCCGGGTGCCGTGAACGCCCACTCGAGCGCCGACAGGAACTCGGCCTCGGCCCCCGGGGCGTAGCGGACCGACAGTTCAGCGTTGGGGTCGAGCGTGCTCGGCCGGGCGGTGGCGATCGCAAGCTTGACGCCGTTGCGGCGCACGCCCTTTCGGATGCGCAGGTCGAGGATCGGCGAGCCGTCGAGCGGCTCGGTGCCGAGCACCAGCACGGTGTGCGCGAACTCGATGTCGGGGACCGTGGCCTGCAGCGCCGGCGCGGCGAGCGCGCGGGCGACGGGAAGATCGACAGTGGCCTGGTGGGGGTGGGTGGCGGGAATAAATCGCGAGTCGATGTCCCGTGAGTCGAGGCCCTCGCGCAACATGCGGCCGAGCAGGAACGCCTCCTCGTTGCTCGCCTGGCCGCCGACGAGCGCGCCAACGCGGCCGCGGTGGCCGGCGATCGCGCCCGCCGCGTTCAGCGCCTCGTCCCACGAGGCGGGCTCGAATTGCCCCCCGGCGTTGCGCACCAGCGGCGTCGTGATGCGCTCGTCGACGTGGATCGCTTGGTAGGCGAAGCGGCCCTTGTCACAGAGCCAGCCATCATCCACGCCCCGGTTCTCACGCGAGAGCACGCGCATGACCTTGTCGTCGCGGACCGTGAACTCGACGTTGCACTGCGACGGGCAGAGCGTGCAGATGCCGCCGGCGCCCTCGATGTCCCAGGGCCGGGCGCGGAAGCGGTAGGGCTGCGACGTCAGCGCGCCCACCGGGCAGAGCTCGATGATGTTGCCGCTGAACGGCGCGACGTAGGGATGGCCGTCATGCGTGCCGACGAACGTGTGGGCGCCGCGCTCGGTGAAGATCAGCTGCCAGTCCTCCGCGATCTCCTGGCTGAAGCGCACGCAGCGGTAACAGAGGATGCAGCGCTCGCGGTCGATCGCGATCAGCGGCGAGAGTGCCAGCGGCTTGACGAAGTGGCGCTTGGGCTCGATCACGCGGCTGCGGCCCTTGCCCCAGCCGAAGGTGTAGTCCTGGAGCGGACACTCGCCGCCCTTGTCGCAGACCGGGCAGTCGAGCGGGTGGTTCACGAGCAGGAACTCGATCACCGCGTTCTGCGCTTCGACGACCCTGTCGACCTTGGTGTTGACTACCATGCCGTCGCGCACGGCGGTCGAGCAGGAGGTCTGCAGCTTCGGGATGCCCTCGATCTCGACCAGGCACATGCGGCAGGCGCCGACCGGCTCGCCAAGCTTCGGCTCGTAACAGAAGAACGGGATCTCGACGTCGCCCTGCTGAGCGGCGTCGACCAGCATCGTGCCCTCGACGGCCTCGACCTCGCGGCCGTCGATGGTCAGCTTGATGATCTTCTGCTCAGGTCTTGGCATGGGTACTCGGGGTCTGGGCGGCGGGTCGGCTGGGTGTGGCAGGCGGGATTATCAGTGGGCGCCGATCGCAACCAGGTCTTCGGTCGGTCCCACCGGCAACGCGTTGGCGCGTACGCGTGCCGCTTCGATCTCGGCCTCGAGCTCGCCACGGAACTTGGCGACGATCGAGCCAACCGGCATCGCCATCGCGTCGCCGAGCACGCACAGGCAGTTGCCGATGATCTGAGTCTGCGCCGAGGCGAGGATGTCAAGGTCCATCGGCGTCGCCTCGCCCGACTCGATCCGCTCGAGCATCTTCTTGGTCCAGTTGGTGCCCTCGCGGCACGGCACGCACTTGCCGCACGACTCGTGCGCGTAGAACTTGACCACCTTCTGCATGACCTCGAAGGCCGAGTGGCTGTCGTCGACGACGATGATCGCACCGGAACCGAGCATCGAACCGGCCTTCGCCATCGAATCGAAGTCGTAGGGAGTGTCGAGGTCCTCCTCGAGCAACACCGGTGAGCTCGAGCCGCCGGGGAACCACATCTTGACCGTGCGCCCCGGCTTCGGTCCGCCGCAAAGCCCGTAGATGATCTCGCGGCTGGGGATGCCGAGGTCGATCTCATAGTTACCGGGGCGCTGCACGTCGCCCGAGACCGAGACCAGCTTGGTGCCGGTTGAGCCCTCGGTGCCGAGCTTGGCGTACTCGGCGCCGCCCATGTTGATGATCGCCGGCACGGTGCCGAGCGTCTCGACGTTGTTGACCAGCGTCGGGCCGTGGTAGAGACCCTCGATCGCCGGGAACGGCGGCTTCAGGCGCGGGTTGCCGCGCTTGCCCTCGAGCGAGTCGAGCAGGCCCGTCTCCTCACCGCAGATGTACGCGCCGGCGCCGCGTTGCAGGACCAGCTTCAGCGAGTGACCCGAGCCGAGGATGTCCTCGCCCACATAGCCGGCCGCCTGCGCCTCTGCCATCGCCGCCTCGAGGATGTCGGCCTGCAGCACGTACTCGCCGCGGATGTAGATGAAGGCGTGGTGGATCCCAGTCCCGAAGGTGGTGATGATGATCCCCTCGATCAGCGTGTGCGGGGACTTCTGCATCAGCTCGCGGTCCTTGAATGTGCCCGGCTCGGACTCGTCCGCGTTGCAGACCAGGTACTTCGCCATGTCGCCCTTGGGCAGGAAC
>DATKSM010000098.1:0-27761 GCA_035531655.1 Solirubrobacteraceae bacterium | reverse complement strand
GCCGTGCTGCTGATGCAGCCGATCTTCAAGTGCTGGACCGGCCGCTGCCAAACCTGCCAGCAGACAGTCAAGCTCGTACGTCTACCGCTCCCGCTCCAACGACCAGATGAACCAAACTAACAAAGCACTATTAAACCCGCCGGACAACACCCCAATTACGCAACAGCCACCGCGCAAAGCAACAGTCTCCGTTGGCTTCGCTGGAGCGCTGGTGGCTGGCTTAGGTTTACATGTCTGGGCCTGTCGCGAGGACGCGCCTGATGGCTTCTGCGCGGTTCGATGCCCCGGTCTTGGCCAGGATCTGCCTGACGTGCCATTTGATCGTAGCTTCGCTGAGGTACAGGCGCTGGGCGATCTGCGCGGTGGTCTGGCCTTGGCCGATGAGCTGGAGGATCTCGAACTGCTTGGCCGTCAGCGACGCCTGTAGCCGAGTCGGTTCCTTGGATCCCGGACGGGCGAGGCGCGTGAGTTCGGCCGCGCGGCGCTGGAGGTCCGTCGATGCGCCCGTGAGCATGTCGCGGGCGAGTTCGACCTCGGTGATGTCCTGCACGACGCCGACGACGCGCGTGGGCTGGCCGGTGTCGTCGACCACGACGTCGCCCTGGCTGCGGAACGTGCGCAGGCGCCCGTCCGCGCGCATCGCCCGATATTCGGCTGTGAAGGACGTGCGCTGCTCGATCGCGCGGTCGAGAGCGCTTCTCACGCGCTCGCGGTCTCCGGGGTAGACCCGGTTTGCTGCACCCGCGGAGGTCGGGTCGAACTCGTCGCGGCCAAGCTGGTACAGCCGCAGCAGGCCGTCCGACCAGATCGTCTGGTCGAGCGCGAGATCCCACTCCCAGCTGCCGATGCTGGCAACGCGTTCGGCCTCAGCGAGGCGCGCCCGACTGTTCGCGAGCTCTTGCTCCAGCGCGATCCGCGCCGTGACATCCCGGATCACGGTGCAGGCGCGCGCCTCGCCGGTGGAGTCGGTGAAGATCCTGGACATCAGCTCGGCCTCGATCGCGGTGCCGTCGCTACGCAACATTCGCGCGATCCCCTCGACGAGACCGGCCCGCGCCCGCTCGGCGACAAGCCCGCCCCAGCGCTCATCAGCGGGGTCGGCCAAGCCCTGACGCCCGAGCGAACAAATCTCCACCTCAGTCCTCCCGAGAACCTCGCAGGCCGCCGAGTTCGCAGCCAGCACTCTGCCGTCCGGGGCGGTGAACAACACGCCATCCGGGCTGTGCTCGTACAGCGCGCGGTATGCCTCAAGCCCGAGCTCGCTGGACTCCTGCGACATGTCTCCCCCTTGCTCCGGCGCCGGCGTGGCGCCCGCGCGGCCTCGAACCGACCGAGAGGATAGCAATCACCAACCCTACGGATAGCGCCCGCGGTGCGACGATCTAGCACTACGACTCGACCTAGGACGGAGGACCATTGCCCCGGATCGTTTGCTTCACACCCATCGACGGTGGCGCCAGCGACAGTCGATCCGCACCGGGAAGGCGCGCGGCCAAACACGAGCAGGCCGTAGCCACGACGCTTCGCCTCGCCGAGGAATCCGCTGCCGCAGGCGACTACAGCGAGGCGCTCGCGTGGCTCGGAACGCTCCTAGCCATCGGGGAGAGGCTACCGGCGAGCTATGACGCCAAGCGCGCGGCGTGGACGGCCGCCATCCGCCAAACGAGCCTCCCACTGGGGCGGGCGACCGAACGTCAGCCGAGTGCAAAACCCGCGCCAACGACGCTCGTCGCGCCACGCGACCGGCAATGACCAACACCATCCGCCCCGCAAGCCAATTGCACTGCGCCCGCTGCGGCCTGCTCATCAACGCCCGCACCCCCTGGCTGCAACCCCGCTTCTGCCCGCGCTGCCTCGCCTACGCACACACCGCCGCCGAACTTGCCCCACTCCCGACTGCCCCGTTCGGAACACGAGCCCGGGCCCCGCTGGACCCACCTTCCACCCGCTGACAGCCCTCGCAGACTGCGGCTGTCGCTTCCGCGTGAACCAACACTCGGCAATCAACCTCGAGGTTGCCCGCGGAGACGCCAAGGTGGCCCGGTCCGTTTGACGGATCCGTACGACGTCCGTACACTGGGCCTATGCGCGCCCAACGCTTGGAGCTCCGCCTCACCGACGACGAACGTTCGCTCGACGCCGCGGCGGCATCGGCGGTCGGCGAAACCCTGAGCGACTTCTTCCGCCGCGCAGCGCGGGCGCGTGCCGAGGAGGTACTCGCGGACCAACGAGACGTCGTGCTCAGCGAAGAAGATGCAATCCGCTTCCTCGACGCACTCGAGGCGCCCGACCCCGACACCGTCGCGCGCCTACGCGAACTGCGCGAAAGCGCGTGAGCGCGCAGTACGCCGGCACACAGCGTTTCGACCCCGCTCGCCACAACACCGCCGCGTTCAACTGCGGCAACGAGCTCCTCAACAGCTGGGTCACCCGCCACGCCGGCCAAAACGTTCGCCGCGACGCCGCTCGCACATTCGTAATCGCCGACGCGCGCGGCGCCGTTCGCGGCTACTACGCGCTGGTTGCCGGCCACCTCCAGCACGAAAGCGCGACGGCAGAAGTGCGCAAAGGCCAATCCCCCCACTTCCCGATTCCTATCGCGCTACTCGCCAGGCTCGCCGTCGACATCCCGAGCCAGAGTCAGGGAGTCGGAGCGACATTGCTCCGCGACGCACTCTCACGCGTCCAGGTCGCCTCCGCCCAAGTCGCGGTGAGCGCCGTCGTGGTCCACGCGATCGACGACCACGCAGCCGCCTTCTACCGCCGTTTCGGCTTCCGCGCGCTCACCTCTACCCCACGCACCCTGATGGTCACCCTCAGCGAGCTCCGCGCCGCCGGCTACTGACACGCCCATCCGCGGGCGAAAACCGACCGCAACCGACGGCCACAGACCGCACCGCACCGCCCTCTCCCCTCGACAGAAGTTGCGCGATTGTTTGCACATTTGTCGGCATCGAGGCGCAGCAAAACCCCCGCAAATCCGGATATGCAGGGCCTTCGCCGACTCTGCTCGTGGGAATCATAATCCGCGTGTCGGGGGTTCGAGTCCCTCCTCCGGCATCTGTGGCCCGCCCGTGGAAGCGCTGAGCGCGGACCCGCGGATCGACATGGCCCGGCCGAACCGCGGCGAACCCTACGAACCCCCGGGCACTGACAATCGTTTGGCGGAGCGCAGTCAACCCGGTGCCTTGATACGGGCTCGACTATGCTTGATCGATGGCGAGGAGGAGTTCCGGGATCGTGCACTTCGGTGCGCAGAACCCGACTCATCCCTGGTGGTATGTCGCCGATCGGATCGTGCAGGCGCTGGTCGGGTACGAGGACCAGATTCTGCCGGGCGTTCAGTTCGCGGTCGTAACGCCGCGTGACCTGCAGGGTGCCCTGAACAACCCGATCGACGTCGCCGCCGGGACGCTCGCGCTCGGAATTACAACGCCGGCCGTCTCCGCGCGGATGGCGGTCGAGGGCACCGGTGCCTTCAGCGAGGCGCACCCCGGCCTGAAAGCGATCGCTGCCTACCCCCACATCGACTACCTGATCTTCGCCGTCGACGCTGCAACTGGAATCACGTCGTTCGAACAGCTCGCGCGAGAGCGCTACCCGCTTCGACTCGTCAGCGGACGCCGGAGCGAGGGCGGAATCGACGTGCTGACCTTCACCGTCGAGGAGGTCCTCAAGCAGTACGGCATCTCATACGCCACGATCGAGCAATGGGGCGGGCAGGTCTTCTTTCCCGGGCCGTCGCACATCGGTGGCCGGCTCGTCCTCGACGGACGCGCGGACGCGATGTTCCAGGAGGCGGAAATGCTGCCGATCTGGGCGGAGATCGACGCCCCCCCGAGACGGGTCAACTACCTGCCTGTCTCGGAGGCCGTGCGCGACCACATGCGGACAACCTACGGTTTCGGAAAGCGCGACATTCCGGCCGGGCGCTGGCCGGGCGTCAGCGAGGCCGTGCCGACCGTCGACTTCAGCGGCTGGCTCGTGTTCTGCCGCGACGACCTCCCCGAGGCGTGGGCCTACGCGGTCGCGAAGGCGTGCGACCATACGCGCGACGCCGTCAACAACGGGCCGGACAACGTCACCCGCTGTCTCGCCCTCCCCCTGGACCCGACCTACCTGTTCGCCGAGACGGCCATCCCGCTCCACGACGGCGCCCGCCGGTACGCACAGGAGCAGGGCTACCTCATCTAGCCCGCAGCGCGTCGTCCAGCTCGTAGGGCGAGGAAGCGCTGAACGCATCGAGTGGTTGCCTGCGCTCCCTCCACTTCGCCTCGACCGCCTCGCGGCCGTTTGCCGGCGGGTCACCCGAGGCGTTGACGACGACCTCCTCGACGTCGCCGATCACGACGCGCGCCGGCCAGCGATTCGGATAGAGCCGCGCCATCTCCGGGTCCGCCACGACCTCGACGAGCGCAGCCACCCGCGCAGGCTCCGGGTCATCGAGCGGCACGGCACGCTCGACGTCGTGGAGCTCGTTCGGACGGGTGAGCGCGAGCGCCACGTTCCAGCGCGCGCTCGACATGCGGCTCAGGCGGCTGGCCGCGCTCGGCGGGTTCGCGACCATGTGCGCGTAGGCATCGGGGACGTGAACGCGCACGAGCGAGATCTCGTCGACCGCGACCAGCGCCCGCAGGCGAAGGGCCGCCTCCGTCGCGGCGAGGCTCTGCTTCGCGGTCGGGAACGGTTTGACGCTAACCGCGCCGATCGCGGGGTCGCATTCGTCGAGCGCGGCCGCGCGGTCGAACCCGACGCCCGCGCTCGCCGCGACGCGTTCGAGATCGGCGTCGGCGATGAAGCCGTCGCGGGCCGCGAAGGCGGCGGAGCAGCCCGCGCGCGCCGCATCCCCCAGCGTAAGCCACCGGGCCAGTGGTGTCCCGGTGATGCCCGACGTGAGGCCGGTCGCCCGCGTCAGGGCGATGCCGAGGGCGTTGCGCGTGGCTTCGGGCCCCAGTTCCAGCAGCGACGCGACGACAGCAGCAGCGGCGAAGGGCGCGCAGAAGTAGGTTGGCCAGACGCCGCGGTAGACAGCGAGTGCGCCGCCGATCGCCCCGCCGAGGCGGATCATGGCCTCGTAGCCGATCTCCACTGCGCGGGCGTACGCGGCCGGTCCTGCATTCAGCGCCGCCCCCACGGTGACGGCCGTCGGGACAACGACGGCACCGGGCGTCGTGCAGGTGCGCATGTGGATGTCGTCGAGCTCCGTCATCCGCGTCATCGCGACCCGGCGCACGACGTCGCCCAGGACGCCGTCGTCCCAGCCAGCGAACCTGCCGATCGCGCCGCCCTCGGCCGTACCGGCGCCGGTCACGAGCGCGCCGAGGGTGTCGAGTGTCCGCACGACGACCGCGTCGCCAGGTGCGCCCCAGCCCGCGAAGCGGCGGGCAAGCTCGTCAAGCGGCGTGGTCACGCGACCTCCACGGTGCGCGACCGAAGCGCGCCGGACTCCTCGCAGGCGCGGTAGGAGTAGAACCCCGGCGCCAGCGGCTCCTCGACCCCTTCCTCGACCCAGAGCCCGAGCCGCGCGATCGGCGCGAGGGCGAGGTGCGCGCGCCCGTCCAGCGAGCGGAGCGCCTCTCCCCAGTAGCCACCCGTCTCGACGGCGAGGTAGAAGACCAACGGCTTCGGGCGGATGTCGACAGCCACATTGAACGGGCGCAGCGTCAGGCCGCCGTCGAGGCTCCAGAGGACACGCACGTCGTGCATGCCCGCCTTGCGAGCGGCAAAGTCTCCGGCGAGCAGCGCGTCGGACGCCGTCGCGCCCTCCGCGTAGGCGCCCTCGATCGTGGCGGCCGCGTACTCCGCCGTTGCGGCCGCCGCGCGCAACAGCTCGCGCTCCGATTGCGAGGGCACGGCCATCAGCTCGCCGAGAAGCCGGTCGCCGCCGTCGATCACCTCCGTCGCTCGGCGGATCGTCGCCTCCGTCGCGGCACGCATCGCCGGGAGTCCTGCGACGGTGACACGGTCGAACCGCGCGAGCGCCGCGGGCAGCGCGCCGATGAGGGCGACCGGCCCGACGGCAGCGAGCTTGCGCATCGCGGGCCCCTCGCGCGCCCCCGGCATCGCCACGTACAGCTCGGTCTCCCCGGCGGCCGGGACGACCGCCACCGCCCACCTGAGCATCGGCACGAGTCCGCTCACCCAGGTCAGCGGCGCGTAGCTGCGCGCGTCACCGAAGGCGACGAGGGCGTCCAGGCTGCGTTCGGCAAGCTCCGCCTGCACCGTGGCGACGCGCGCAGCGAATTCCTCGGGCGGCAACGCGAGACCGGCCCGTCCGCGAAGGACGACTGGATGCATCGTCAGCATTCGTCGAGTCCCGGCTCACGCGAGGTCAGCGGCGCTCCGCCCTGCCGCGTGACAACGATCGGCTCGCCGCAGAGCATGTAGCCGCTCTTGGGGAAGCGCTGGTTGGGATGCACGGTGAACATCATGCCCGCCTCCAGCGCTGTCTCGTTGTCGAACGTGATGTCGCCGGGAGACAGTGAGGCGAGCCCCTGTCCGTGACCACGGACGCGGATGTGGGGCGGGCGGCAGTACTCGCCGAGTCCGGCAGCGACCAGCGGCGCGTCGAGCGCCACGACGACCTCAGCGACCGTGGCACCCGGGCGTGCGGCGCCGATGGCCTCGCGCAGCGCCGTCACGATCAGCGCGTAGTCCTGCCGCCGCTGCGCGCCCGCCTCGCCGAGCACGGCGGTGCGGCAGATCTGCACGAATTGGCCATCGACGGAGGGCGAGATCTCGATGTTCACGATGTCTCCCGGCGCGAGGATCCGCGCGGTCGGCGCGCGCACGTTGTCTCCGGCCGGGCTCGAGGAGCACAGGACGAAGTGGTCGTCCGCGCCGCGGCGGCGGACCTCGACGTCGAGCCGCGCGATCAGCTCATGCTCGGCGATGCCCGGCCGCAGGACACTCAGCAGGTCGGCGTACGCCGCCTCCGCGATTGCGGACGCGCTGCGTGCCGCCACCAGTTCCGCGCTGGTCTTCGGTCGGTCGCAGTCGCTTGGTATCTCGACCAGCGCGCAGCGCCACAGCGCCGCACGGAAGCGGGAGTTGACGTCATTGATGCCGGCGACGGCGACGCGCCCGGCGACGCGCGCCGCGACCTCCATGGGGACGTCGTCGCACGCGACGACATCGCATCGAGCCTGCTCGCGCAGCCGCTCGGCGTCCCACGCCGGTGCCGCTACGAGCGTCGTGCTCCCGTCGCGGCCGACGAGGGCCGCCGCCTCCCCGATCGTCTTGGCTCCGGTGAGCGCAAAGACGGGGTTCGGCTCAAGGTAGGAGTGGACGCCGTCGTGGAGATAGACGACCCATTCGGCGTCGGCGCTCACGCGACCGAGCGAAGCCTCGCGGTGGCGTCGGCGTCCACGACTCCTCGCTCAGGATCGATCGCGACGCCGTACTCGCGCTCCGCCGCCTCGGGCGACACGAGTCCCTCGAGCACGTCGGACAGCACGAACTCGACGTCACGCTCAAACGGGTTTCCCCAGCCGCCGCCACCTGCGGTGCGGATGATCGCTCGCGAATCGGCGGGCACGTCGTGCAGCGTCACGTCGACGCTCTGGAAGCCCGCCGCCTCGGGCGTCTGAAGCAGATAGTCGGCCGGCTCTCCGCTCTTCCCGCCCCACAGACCCCACGGCGGGCAGCCGCGACGGCGCGTCTGCCAGAGATTCCACTTCCCCGGGACGAGGTTGCGGACGACGACGTCTACGCCGAAGCCGCCGCGAAACTCGCCGGCTCCGGCCGAGTCCGGCCGCAGCCGGCGCTCCTCGACGACGACCGGGCAACGCAGCTCGATCGTCTCGATCGGCGCGTTGCGGACATCGCCTTGGCAGACCGAGACCGACGCGGACGGACCGTCCTCGTGCGGACGTCCGCCCCAGCCGCCGCCCTCGATGCTCTGGACGATGAATTTCTGCCCTGTCTCTGGGTGCATACCCGTGAAGATGATCGTCCCGCCCAGCACGCCGAGGTGCGCAGCCGGGGCCTTGTCCGGGATTGCGGGTGCAAGCGCGGCGACGATCGTGTCAACCACCGTCGGAATGGGAAGGCTCCAGCCGGACATCGGCGCCGGGAACTTCGCCATCATGATGTTGCCCTCGGGGATGATGACCTCGAGGGCGCGGAACGCGCCCGCGTTGACCGGCTCATGCGGCGTGGTTATGCACTTGTACGCGACCATCGCGCCTGCTTTGGTGCGCGAGTTGACCGCGCCCAGCCGCTGCTGCGAGCAGCGGGAGAGATCGATCGTCATGTCGCTGCCCGCCACCGTCACCTTCGCGTGGATAGGGATCGGATCTCCCTTGACGCGCCCGTCGTCGTCGAGGAACGCCGACGCCTCGTAGACGCCGTCCGGAATCTGCTGCACGACGTTCCGGCAGCGCTGCTCCGACTCGAGGAAGATCTGCTCGATCGCGCCGACGACGACCCCACCGCCGTAGCGCTCGTAGAGTTCTGCGACCCGCCGCGCACCCAGCTGACACGAGGCGATCTGCGACCGAAGGTCGCCGAGCGACGCTTCGGGAAAGCGGATGTTGGCGCGCAGGATCTTCAGCAGCGTCTCGTTCGGCTTCCCGGCCTCGTGGATCTTCAGCTGGTCGATCTGCAGCCCCTCCATCCACGGATCCGACACCGAGCCGGTGGCGCCGAAGCCGGTCGAGAGTCCGCCGATGTCGATCCAGTGCGCGCGGACGATCGAGAAACAGACGATCTCACCGCCCACGAAGACGGGCATCGCCACGACGATGTTGTTGAGGTGCTGGCCGGCCACCCGCTGGTGATTCGTGAGCAGGACATCGCCGGGCACGAACCCGTCGGCCCCCCACTGCTCGAGCGCGTCGACGACGACGACGCCGAGGTCGGCGACGAAATGCGACACGCCGCCGACGTTCTGCGAGATCAAATCGCCGGTCGGAGCGACCAGCGCGCAGCAGAAGTCGCCCACCTCGTAGATCATCATGTTGTACGAGGCGCGCCGCAGGTCGGCGGACATCTCGTCGGAGATCGCCGGCAGCGCGTTGCGGATCACCTCGAGCGTGATCGGGTCCAGCTTCGTCGTGGCGGTCATGGCGGCCCCACAGCGCGCTTGGGGTCGTCGCGTTGGACGTCGATCAGCAGTTCGAGGCTCGGCGCGACGGTGACGCGGTCGCCTTCGAAGACGACCGTCGTCGAGGCGTATTCCTCGATCAGCGCAGGGCCTGCGATCTCGGTGGCGGGTGCGAGCTCCTCGCGTACGTAGACGGGAGCGTCGACGGGCGCCGAGCCCGCGACGAAATGCACCGAGGCGCGAGCGACCGACGCGTTGCCGTAGGCGACGTCAGCCGCCTGCACCATCCGCGGCTTCTCACGGCGTCCAAGGCCGGTCACTCGGAGGTTGACGACCTCCGCCTGCTCGTCGGGCGCGTGATGCCCGTAGCGTCGCTGATGCACCTCGTCGAACCGCCGCCGGATCGGCGCGAGATCTGCGTGTTCCAGTTCCGCCGCGTCGACCGGCACCGGCAGCGTGAAGTCCTGTCCGGCGTAGCGCATGTCGAAGAACGCCTCGACGCGCAACCGCTCCGGATCGATGAGCTCCGCCAGCTGTGCCGCCATCTCGAGGTATGTCGCGAGCACCCGCTTGGGCTCCACCCGGTCAAAGCGCGCGTAGATCGTCTGCACGAGGTCATGGCGCAGGTCCGTGAGCAGCATGCCGACCGCCGAGAAGTGGCCGGGAAAGCGCGGCACGATGACCCGCGGGATGTGCAGCTCGCGCGCGATCGCAGCCGCGTGCAGCGGCCCGGCTCCACCCGAGGCGAGCAGCACGAAGTCGCGCGGGTCGTAGCCCTTCGCGACCGAGACCTCACGCACCGCCAGCGACATCTTGGCGGTGGCAATTTCGACGATGCCGTGCGCGGCAGCGAGCGGCTCGATGCCGAGCGGCGTCGCGACCAACTCCGCGATCCCGGCGCGCGCGGCGTCGACGTCGAGGTCCATCTCGCCGCCCATGAATGCGCCTGGGCGGATCCGCCCCAGCGCGACGTTCGCGTCGGTGATCGTCGGGTCGTGGCCGCCGCGGCGGTAGCAGATCGGTCCAGGGTCGGCGCCGGCGCTGCGCGGGCCGACCTTCAGCGCCCCGACCTCGTCGATCCACGCGATGCTGCCGCCGCCGGTGCCGACCTCCACCACGTCCACGACTGGGCTCAGCACGGGATGCCCCTCGTTGTAACCGCCAACGTAGTAGCCGTCGGCAACCGTCGGGGTGCAGTCGCGGATCAGGCTCGCTTTGGCGGTCGTGCCGCCCATGTCAAAAGCGATCACATCGGGGAACCCCAGCTGCCGGCCGACCTCCGCCGCGGCGATGATCCCGCCGACGGGCCCGGACTCCATCATCGCGACGGGCCGGCGTGCCGCCGTTTGCGGCGCCATCACGCCGCCGCTCGACTGCATGATCCACAGCTGGCCGTCGAAGCTGCGCTCCCGCAGGCGCCTGTCGAGCGCGTCGACGTAGCGGCTGACGATCGGGCCGATGTAGGAGTTGACCACCGTCGTGGACGTCCGCTCGTATTCGCGGTACTCACGCAGGATCTCGTGTGACAGCGAGACATACTTGTCGGGCAGCTCGCGCCTGATGATCTCGCCGGCGCGCCGCTCGTGCTCGGGGTTGGCGTAGGCATGCAGGAAGCACACGGCAATCGCGTCGATGTCCGCTTCGCGCAGCGAAGCGCAGACCGCGACGACCGCCTCCTCGTCGAGCTCCACCAGCACCTGCCCGGACGCGAGGATCCGCTCGGGCACCTCGAAGGTGAGAGCCCGCGCGACAAACGGACGCGGGCGGCGAAAGAACAGGTTGTACGCGTCGGGGCGATTCCCGCGGCCGATCGCGTAGACGTCCCGCGTCCCGTGCGTCACCAGGAGGGCGGTATTCGACCCCTTGGCCTCCAGCACGGTGTTGATCGCGATCGTCGACCCGTGCACGACCTCCGTCGCCTCGCCGAGCTCGCCACCGCTCTTGTCGACGCACGCAAGGACGCCGTCGACGAGGTCGCGCGGCGTCGTCAAGCTCTTCGCGTGCAGGAACCTGCCAGCCGCCGCGTCGTAGGCGATCAGATCCGTGAACGTGCCGCCAATGTCGACGGCAATGCTGAAATCGCGCGCCATGGTTTGTGGACGCCTCAGACGTTCTGTCCCGCATCCCGATAGAGCCGTCCTAGGGTGCGGGATGGTATACCATGCCCCACCGGCGCGGACGCAACGAGTTGGCGCTGCGGAGGCGAAGCGTACGGCTCCGAGTTGACCAACGCTCGAGTGGCCGGCGCGCCAGCTCGAACGGCGGTTCTCACGTGATGTGGATCGAGCGACTAGACCAGCTGGACGTGCGGCGCGAGCGACTGGTGGACAGCGACCGAGCGCGCTCGCTCGTCGTCGGCTTCACCGCGGACGTCGACCCCCAACAACGACGCGGCCTGTTGTGATGGAGGTGCTCGTCGTCGACTGGCGGCCTCGGGAGTTCGCCGGGACCGTGGAGCGCTTTCCTCAGCTGACGTTCCACCTGACCGAGTCGATCGCGGAGGCCGAGCCGTACCTGGCGACGGCCAACGTGCTCGTGACCGTCGGCCGCGGCCTGACACCGGAGGTCGTCGACCGGATGCCGGCGCTCCAGTGGATGCAATGCCTGATCACAGGAGTCAACGGAGCCCTCGCCGCGCTCACCGGACGCCCGGAGGTGCTGCTGACCTCGGCCCGCGGGATACACGGCCCGCAGATGGCTGAGGCCGCGCTGTTTCACATGCTCTGCCTCGCGCGCGACGTCCGCAGGAGCCAGCAGGCGCAGCGCGAGCGGCGGTGGGACACCTGGGATCCATACGTCCTGGACGCCAAGACCGTGGGAATCGTCGGGATCGGGGTGGTCGGCGAGCACCTCGCCGGCGTCTGCAAGGCGCTCGGGATGACCGTCTTGGGAGTCTCGCGAACGGCGCGCGCGATCGACGGAATCGACCGGATCTTCGCGCGCGAGGATCTGGCGGCCGCGGCGGCCGAGGTCGACTTCCTCGTGCTGACGGTGCCGCTGTCAGCGGAGACCGAGCGGATGATCGACGCTCGCGTCCTCGCCGCGATGAAACCCACGGCGTACCTGGTCAACCTCGCGCGCGGCGGCGTCGTCGACTCTGAGGCGCTGATCGCGGCTCTCCGCGCGGGCTCCATCGCCGGCGCCGGCCTCGACGCATTCGAGGAGGAGCCGCTCCCGGAGAGCAGCCCGTTCTGGAGCCTCGAGAACGTTTTCGTCACCGCGCACATGGGCGGTCGCAGCGACCGCTACGTCCAGGAGGTGCTGACCATCTTCGAGCCGAACCTCAGCCACTGGCTGGCCGGCGAGCACGATCAGATGCGCAACGTGGTGGCGCGATGAGCGACCGGCTCAACTCGCCGCTCGCCGCCGAGGAGCTCGAACGGCGGTGGAGCGCGATCCGGGCGGCCATGGAGGCGGCCGGCATCGACGTGCTGCTGGCCCAGAACAACAACGACTTCCACGGCGGCACCGTCAAGTACCTGACCGACCTGCCGGCCGTCTCGGGCATCTGGACGACTGTGGTGTTCCCGCGCGACGAGCAGATGACGATCGTGACGCTCGGTCCGATCGGCGGTGAGCCCGATCCGGGCGGCTCCCTCGCGGGCGTCGCCCGCATCCGCACGGCGGCAACGTTCGCAGCCGCTGCCTACACGAGCCGGTATGACGCCGAGCTGACGATCGAGGCGCTCCGTCCCTGGGCTCGCGGGACGATCGGCGTCGTCGGCCGTAACCAGATGTCCGCCGCAATGCTGGAGGCGGTCAGGAGCGCCGTCCCGGACGCGCGTTTCGTCGACGCGACCGATCTGCTCGACGGCATCCGCGTGATCAAGTCAGAGCTCGAGCAGGAGTTGATCCGTCGCACCGCCGCGCTGCAGGACGAGGCGATGCGGGTCGCGCTCGCGGCGGTCGAGCCGGGGAAGAAAGAGAGCGACATCACCGCCATCGCACAGCACGTCTGCCTGGATCACGGCGCCGAGCAGGGCATCTACCTGAGCGCGTCGTGGCCGCCCGGCGAGCCTGTGGGCATCGCGCCGCGGCACTTCCAGAACCGCGTGCTCCGCGAGGGCGACGCGCTCTGCTTGCTGATCGAGAGCAATGGCCCCGGGGGCTTCTACACGGAACTCGGCCGCACCTGCGTCCTCGGCCAGGTGCCGGCGGCACTCGTCGAAGAGCTCGACTTCGTCCGCGAGGCGCAGCGCTTCTGCCTTGACCTGCTCAAACCCGGCACGCCGAGCGCCGAGATCTGGGAGCGCTACAACGCGTTCCTCGCCGAGCACGGCCGTCCCCAGGAGCGGCGACTGCATGCCCACGGCCAGGGCCACGACCTCGTCGAGCGCCCGCTGATCCGCTTCGACGAACCGATGGCGGTGCAGGAGGGGATGAGCGTCGTGGTCCACCCGAGCTACATCATGGCTGGGCTCACCTCGTGGATCTGCGACAACTACCTGATCGGCCCGCACGGCCCGGGTCCGTCGATCCACGCCTTCCCGCAGGAGATCGTCCAGCTGTAATCACCGCCCGACGGCTGCCATCGATCGCGGCCTCCCGGCTCAAGCGCTCTCGCCGGGAGGGGAATCGACCTCCTCGACGCTGCCGTCCTCCGCGTGAATCACGTGGTCAGCTCGGCTGCGGCGCGCGCGTTCGCGGCCCGCGACGATCGCCTCATCGCGTGTCGGGTGCCGCGAGATCTCACCGTAGCCTTCGAGCTCGACCGCCCACACGCCGCCGGAGAGGATCGTGTGCACCCGTCCGCCCTGACCCGCCGCCGCTTCGCGGCGTGTCGGCGCGCTCTTGATCCGCGCGCCGGTGCCCGGTCGCGCCGGGTCGTAGGGGATGACGGGGAGGAGCAGGTAGGACTCGTGCTCCGGTCCCGTGTGGATCCGATTCTCGCCAGCGAACCGCTCGCGCGCACGATCCTGCTCATGGTTGTGCCGCAGTGCGATCATGTGCTCGTCGTTCGCGCGAATCTCAAGCCGAAGCGTGTGGCCGCGCTCGAGCACGAAGCAGGTCGGCCACACCTCGACATCGAGCGCCACCGGCTCGGCTGGTAACGGAAGCTCGGCGTCGTGCTTGTGGTAGGGCCGGTACGGCAGCGAGCGCTCCGGGTCGAGCTCGCGGTGTGATGCCCTCAGCCAGCCGACGGCCATCGGGACCGCCCCGCCTCGGGGCCCGATGCCCGGTCGCTCTTGACCGTCGGGCCCGAAATCGCGAAGCGCGACGAAGACATCCATGTCCTCGGCGGACGCAGAGACCCACAACCGCAGCAGTACGGGGCCGGTGATCTCCGTCTGCTCTGCGACCGGATCGGTCTCGAAGACGACGTAGCTCTCGGGCGCGGTGTAGATCGTGACGCCGGGTTGCTCAGGCGCGTCCCATTGCAGCGATCGAGCCGATGCATCGAGGAACAGCTTGGTCCAGCGGGTGCGGGCGAGCGGCCACTCGTACTCGTCGCGCCACTCGATTTCCGACCCGTAGCGGATCGCCAGGCGGAGCGGCGGATCGTCCTGCGCACCGTTGTCCTCACCCTTCAGCCAGTGATCAAGAAAGCGCAGCTGCTCTGCCTTGCCCCACTCGGTGTAAAAGGGGTCGATGTGCGAGCCGGTCATCATCAGCAGCCGCTTGTGTCGCGAGGATGCCTGGACGAAGCCCTCCACGTTCCCGCGCAGATGGAGATGGAAAGCCCCCCAATTTCCGGCGGAGAGGAGCGGCACCTCGATCTGCTCGAGCTCGGCGGAGCGCTCGCGGTACCAGCCGTCGTAGAACGGCCGCCGTGCGAACTCCTCGCGCCAATCGACCACCGGGCCGTTGACCAGCGGCTGGTCGATGAAGTGCAGTTGCCACCAGAAGTCGATGAAGCCGTTGCCGTAGATGCCGCCGTGATAGATCCAGTCGCGGTAGAGGTCGTTCGCCCCTTCCCACGGGACAATCGCCGCCAGGTGCGGCGGCTTCAACGCCGCGACCTTCCATTGGACGATCGCGTAGAACGAGATACCAAGCAGGCCGATCTTGCCGTTGCACCACGGCTGCTCCGCGACCCACTCGATCAGGTCGTAGTAATCCTCCGTGTCGGTGCGGCTCAGCGGATCGAGCGTGCCGGGCGAGTTCGCGATTCCCCGCGAGTCAGCGCGTACACAGGCGTATCCGCGCGGAACCCACCAGCCGGGGTCGGGTGTCTCCCACACGGCATAGCGGCTGACGTCGAAGCCGTGGTCCGGGTAGCGCTCCAACCAGTAGACGTCCTTTCCGTACGGCGTCATCGTCACGATCGCGGGACACCGCTTCTCGCCGGGGGCGCGGATGACGTCGGCGGCCACAAATGACCCGTCGCGGGTCGGAACAGCGATGTTCTTCTCGAACACGAAGTCGGGAACGTCGCTCACGGGCATCGCTTCCTCGGTCGCTGCCGCTTTATCCCGCATGGTGGAACGCGGGCACTGAGAGATGGGACAGTATGCGCAGGCGTGTCGCCTGTCAAGAACGACGGGCGCATCCGGCGGGCCCTAGGATGCATCCGTCGTGTACGACGGATCGGGAAGGACCTCCAATGGCCGGCCGGCCACTCGTGATCGACTTCCACTCGCACATCCTCGATCCTGAGGTCTATGACCGCGCCTGGATGCACAACGTCGCCTCCGGCTTTGGCGCGAACGGGCCGCCGCAACCGGGCAGCCGGGCCGACCGCCTGCACCAGAAGATGTTCGACCCCGCAGCTGCCCTCGCCGACATGGACAGCGCCGGTATCGACGTCTCGGTCATTTCCCTCAGCAACGTGATCGCGGGTGGCCAGTGGGCCGACCCCGACTCCGACCTCGAGCTCAACCGGCGCGGGAACGATCGGGTTGCGCAGCTCGTGCAGGCGCACGGCGATCGGTTCGTCGGCAGCTTCTCTCTCCCGCTCCAGGACCTCGAGCGCTCGCTGGGGGAGCTCGAGCGATGCGTCGACTCGCTGGGGCTCCGGGTCGCGAACGTTCCCGGCGCCGCGCGGGGTGCCTATCTGGGCAATCCGCGATTCTTCCCGTTCTGGGAGGCTGCCGCCGACCGGCGGTTGATCGTCTTCATCCATCCCGATGGCGTCACCGACCCGTGGTTCCAGGAGTACTCACTGTGGAACTCGGTCGGGCAACCGATCGAGGAGACGAAGGCGATGTCTTCGATCATCTACGAAGGCGTGCTCGAGCGCTGGCCCGAGCTACGGATCGTCATGGCGCATGGTGGCGGGTACCTGCCGCACTATTCCGGGCGCCACGATCGCAACGTGCAGAACAGGCCGGAGACCGCCCGCAACATCTCCAAGCTCCCGAGTGAGTACCTGAAGCTCTTCTATTACGACACCTGCGTCTACGTGCCCCACGTGCTCGAAGAGCTTGTTCAGCTCGTCGGTGCTGATCACATCGTCATGGGCAGCGACTACCCGATGGGTGAGCCAGATCCGTGCGCCTTCATCGACCGCGCGCGCAACCTCGACGCGGCCACGGCGGCCGCGATCAAGGGTGGCACGGCGGGGCTCCTGCTCGAGCAGGCGAAGGTGCTGCCCACCCGTGCCCAGACGATCCCGGAGCGCTGACCGCCGGCGCCCCCGCCGACCTCGCGCCCGCCCCCTCGCGCGCGATGTGCCAAACACCGGCCGGCGAGGGCGATTCAGCCGGAGCTCGGTCAGAGAGCGAAGAGCTTCTGGGCGTTCGTCCGGCCGATCTTCAGCCGGTCCGATTCGCTGATCGGGACATTGTCGAACCAGGCCGCGCCGTCGCCCATCTCCTCGAACGGGTAGTCGGCGGCGAAGAGGAGGCGATCGGCGCCGAGTTCGAGCAGCACGCCGATCAGCGACGCGGTGTGGCAGTTGCCGCTGGTGGTTATGTAGAAGTTGTCGCGCAGGTATTGCGTGGCCGGCTTCTCGAGTCTCACCTGCGGGAGGTGCGACATCCGCTGCTGGAGGCGGGGAAGGGCGAACGGCAGGAACTCGCCGAGGTGCCCGAGCACGACGGTGAGCTCCGGGTAGCGGTCGAACAGACCGCTGGTGATCAGCCGCAGCGCGTGCGTCCCGGTCTCGACCGCGAAGGCCCAGGTTGGGCCGAGCAGCTCGCTGCGGCCCTCGTAGATGCGCCGCTGAGTGGGAAGCGGGTTGCGCGGATGCAGGTAGAAGGGAACGCCGAGCTGCTCGACGCGCGCCCAGAACGGCAGATAGCGCTCGTCGTCGTAGTAGACGGCGGTCTCAACGTTGCCGAGGCTCGAGTAGCCGTTGACGAGCGCTCCTCTGAAGCCAAACTCGCTGACCGTCCGCTCGAGCTCCTCGGCCGCGGCCGCCGGATCCTGCATCGGCAGCGCCGCGAACCCGGCGAAGCGTCGCGGGTTGTCGCTGACGATCGCGGCGAGCGCGTTGTTCGCCTCGACGGCGCGCGTCACGGCCACCGCGGGGTCGACGACGTCCTGAATTCCGAAGGAGCCGAGGGAAAGCACGGCGGTCTGGATCCCGACGCGGTCCATCTCCGCCAAGCGGAGCTCCGTGTCGCGGAGCCGATCGATCACGCGCCGCCAGTCTTGCGGACTCCAGCCAACCCCGGAAATCAGGTCCTCCAGCGCAGCTGTGGCGAAGTGCTCTTCGACCGCGATCTTGCCGTTCACCGCCGCGCTCCAAGCAGCTGATGGCGCGCGAGTCTCAGACAGGCGCGTTGCGCCACGCGGGGAACGCATCGGCTCATTTCGATGCCTCGGCGCTGTCGAGAAGCGATGCGCCACCGCCAAGGAAGATCTCTCCCATCTCGGGATCGTCGAGCACGGTGCGGCCGGGCGCTGACATCGCCACGCGACCGTGGACCATGACGTAGGCCCAGTCGGCGAGTTCGAGCGCGGCGCGAGCCTTCTGCTCGACGAGCAGCACTGCAGTTCCGCGGTCGGCCAGCATTCGCGCCTGTCCCTGGAGCACCGCCTTGGTGAGCGTCGCGCTGAGGCCGGCCGTTGGCTCGTCGAGGAGCAGGACCCGCGGCGCGAGCATCATCGCGCGCGCGACCGCTGTCATCCGGCGCTCGCCACCGCTCATCGTCCCGACGTAGCGCTTCAACTTCGAGCGCAGGTCCGGGAAGAGCTCGAGCGCCGCTTCCATGCGCTCCGCTCGCAACCGCTTTTCAAGCAGGTACCCGCCCATCTCGAGATTCTCACGGACGCGCATCGAGTCGAACACGGCGTCACCCTGAGGCACGTAGCCAACCCCGGCGCGCGCCAGATCTTCGAGCGGACGGCGGGTGATCTGCTCGCCATCGAGCAGGACCTCCCCGCCGGTTATCTTCACGAGTCCGAGGATCGCCTTCAGCAGCGTGGACTTGCCCGCGCCGTTCGGGCCGACGACGACCACGAGCTTTCCGCTGGCTACCTCGATGTCGATGCCATTGACGATGGACACGTCGCCGTAACCCGCGACGAGCTTCTCCGTCGTCAGGCGGGTGGTGGTCCCTTCAGCGTCGCGTGTGATGCTCGTCTGCTCCATCTTCACCGTGCGTGTACCCGTAGCATGGCGCGCTCGTGCAGCTGCCCGCGCGCCGTCAGCCGACAAAGTAGGCCTCCTGGACCAGTTTGCTGCGTCGTAGATTCGCCATCTCTCCCTCGACGAGCACGTTCCCCTGCGCCATCACGACGACGTTGCTGCACAGGCGCTCGACCGCCGCGAGCTCGTGCTCGACCAGCAGCACCGCCACTCCCGACTCGCGAAGGCCGATGCAGGCATCCTCGACGCGGTCCGCGACCGCCGTGCTCAGCCCCGCCATCGGCTCATCCAACAGCAGCAGTTGCGGATCCAGCATGAGCGCTCGCATCATCTCAAGCATGCGCTTCTGCCCGCCGCTCAGGTTGGCCGCGAGCTTGTTGGCCTGGTGCGTCACCCCGAAGAGCTCCAACAGGCTCCGCGCCCGTTCGAGGTGAAGCTCTTCCTCCGCACCCCAGTAACGCCTGCCCGCGAGCGCACCGAACAACGACTCACCGCGGTGCTCGCGGGCCGCGACCAGCAGGTTCTCGAGCAAGGTCAGCTTGCCGAACTCTCGCGTGAGCTGAAAGGTGCGAACGAGCCCGCGCCGGGCGCGCCGGTGAGCAGCCAGACGTGTGACGTCGACGCCGGCGAACGTGACGCTCCCGGCGTCCGGCCGAATGAAGCCGCTGATGATTCCGAGAGCTGTCGATTTGCCGGCCCCATTGGGCCCGATGAGGCCAACGATCGACCCCTTCGGAACGGTGAACGAGGCGCTGTCGACCGCCCGGACACCGCCGTAGCTGCGTGAGATGCCCTCAACGACGAGAATGTCAGCGTAGCTGGCGGCCTGTTCCGTACGCGCTCGTGTTGCCACGACTCCCGCCAGCGCGACGCGATCACGCTCGGCCACCTCATCGTCGCGGCCTCCGTCCACGGCGACGCCACTGGAAGCCGCTTCGTTGGTTCGCGCGTCAGCGCTGAGTGCGGACGTGCGGTTCGGCGTCCCGCTGCCGCGCAGCAGGCCAAACCGTCGACTGGCGCCGCCTCCCGCATCGCTCTCCCCCACGGCGTAGCGGGGACGCCTCTCGGGGAAGATGCCCTGCGGCCGCATGAACAGGAACGCGATGGTGAGTCCTCCGACGATGATCCAGCCGAAGTCGAAGATCAAATCGGGCCGGCCCCCGATCGCGGGCAGATACTGCACGCCCTGCAGAAACGCGCCGAGCAGCAGCACCGTCCCGACAACCACCCCACGGTTGCTTCCGCGCCCGCCGATGATGATCGCCGTCAGCAGCGCCAGCGTTTCCAGGTAGCCCCAGGCGCTCGGCGACCAACCCCCGATGAATCCGGCCAGCAGCGCTCCGCTCAGCCCGGCCAGTGCGCCCCCGATGCCCTGTACCAGCAGCCGCAGGCCAAGCACGCTCTTGCCAATGGCCGTCGCCGCGTCCTCGTCGTCGCGCACCGCCCTCAATGCCCGGCCGAGTGGCCCGTCGGTCAACCGTCGAACCAGGAACAGCGTCACAATGCACAACACCGCCACGACGCCCACGTACACCCAGGCCCGCTGCGATTCCGCGACGAACTCCAACGGGTTCGGGATCAGGCTGAGCCCGTCAAGGCCGTTGAAGATGCTGTTGTTGGCGCCGACCACACCGGTCGCGACGAACGAGATGATCAGCAGCGTCAGGGCCTGATAGTCGAGCCGAAGCCGGCGCAGGCCGGTCAGTCCGATGAGCGCGCCGAACGCTCCGGACACCACGACCGCGGCGACGATCGCGACGAATGCCGGCACCCTGCCTCCGATGATGTAGGTCTCGGCTCCGCCGAACTGCGACGTCGGGCCCACCGTCAGGACGGCGTAGGTGTAGGCACCGGACGCCACGAACACGATGAAGGCGAGGTTCGGAATCCCGGTGACACCGAACTCGAGATTGAGCCCCCACGCGGCGATGAGATCAGTCCCGATGTAGACCAGGATGATGGTCGCGTAGTAGGCGAAGGGGCTAATGGGGCGCTCCGTTCGAACGTACGGCGACGGGTGTGGCCGAGGTTCCCTCTGGCGAGTCCGCGCAGACGGCGGTCCGGCCATGTTGGGCGCGACACGACACGAGAACCGACTCCACGCCGACCCTACCCGGCCAGCCGCTTTGCCGCCGAGGCCGCCGAGCCGAAGAGCCCACGCGGCCATGCGAGAAGCATCAAGACCAGGATGACGAAGGCCGCGACATCCTCGTATGCGGGCGAGAGATAGGCCCCGGTCAGCTGGGTCGACACGCCGACGACCAAGCCTCCGATCATCGCGCCGTAGGGCTGCCCGACGCCACCGAGGACGGCCGCAGCGATCATGTAGATCAGGAACGTGGTGCCCAGTGAGGCGTCGAACGTCGAGGTGGTGGCGGCAAGCACGACGCCCGTCGCCCCGCAGAGCATGCCCGAGATCAGCCACGCCACATCGGTCACCCGGTCGATGCGGATACCGCAGCTGCGCGCGACGACCGGGTTGACCGCCGTCGCTCGCATCGCCTGCCCGAGCTGGGTTCGCGTCAACAGCCCGTGGAAGAGCAGCATTAGCGCCGCCGCGCCACCGATGACGATGAGCTGGGTGGATGTCAGCACGAAGTAACCGATGTTCACCGTCGTGCCGTTGGGGACCGCATAGGTGAACGTCGACGGGCTGGCGATGGAAACGATGATGTACTGCAGCGTGATCCCGGACCAAACCGTCGCCACGAGGACAGCGACGAAGCTGCCGCCACGCCGTGCAAGAGGTCTTGTCAAGACACGGTTGAAGGTCGCTGAGAGGACGCCCACGATCGCTGCGACGACCGCGATCGTCGGCCAGAGGCTGAAATGCGCGTCATTGACAAAGATGTAACCCAGGTAGGCGGCGAGCGTGATGAACGCTCCGTAGGCAACGTTCAGCACGTTGCTGATGCCGAACTGAACGGTGAACCCCACCGCTCCGAGGCTGATCAGAGATCCCGAGAAGATCCCGAATCCGATGGTTTCGATTAGTAGACGCAAATGCTTTCCAAGAACACGCCGATCGCCGCGTTGGTCCCACGTGCTCCGAACGCCCCGCGGGGCGACGATCGCTTAACGCCGCCGAGCACCCTTGATCCCCGAATGCGGGAACCAGGGTGCTCGGACTTCAGTCGGCTTGTCTATGCGTTGGCGAGCACCTTTGCTCCCGGAATGACCGACAGCTGAGAGGGGATGCCGGCGGCGTTCTCCTGCACGATCCCAAAGTTGCCCACGAAATTGTGGTGCGAATTGAACTTGATCGTCCCACCCGTACCCACATACTGGATCTTGTGAAGGGCGTTCAACGCCGCCTTGCCGGCCGCGAAGTTGTGAACCACGACCGCGCCCTTGTGCGGCTGGGTCAGCGCCACGATGGCCTTGTTGTAGACCGGGCCCGACGTGCTGTGGGACTCGATCATCGCGAGGCTCATTATGTTGATTCCGTCATAGAGCGCGGAGATCACGCCGGCGCCGAGGAGCGCCGCAGGCGCACCGGTCGCCGTCATCGCCGCGGCATAGGTCTTGTAGGCGGGCAGCTTGCTGTCGAGGCTCTGCCCGACGTAGTAGATCTGCTTGGTCAGGTAGGTCGTGCTCACGACCGGCTTGAGCGCGGTCAGGAAGTCCGGCACCTCGTTCGAGCCCGCGGTGATCATCGGAGGCAGCTTCCCGCCGGTCAGCTGGGAGTAGTTCTGCATGAACGTGCCGGAGGTCTGCGGATCGGCGTAGAAGATGATCGCCTGCGGCTTCGACGAGATGACGCGTTGAACCGTACTGGCATAGGACGTCTCGTCACCCGGGATGGTCAGGTTGATCGTCAGCTTCATCTTCAGCTTCTGCACGGCGGCGAGTGTCCCGGGGATGTTGCCCTCGGCCCCGATGTTGTTCGCGTAGATCACGGCCACCTTGCTGAAGCCAAGCTGCTTGGCCGCCACCGCGTATGCCGCGCCGTTCTGGTCATCCGCCGGACTCATCCGGTAGAAGAACGCGTTCGTCTGCCTGTCGAAGCTGTCGAGCCCGTTGGCGGTGAAGAACGGGATGTTCTGCTTCTCCACCAGCGGCACGACCGTGGCCGCGGTGTTGCTCTCGAGCCCCACGGCACTGACGATGCCGCTGGTCGTCGCGAACGCCTTCTCGACGGACGGCACGGCATCGGCCGGGTCTCCGAAGTCGTTGACCGAAAGACAGCTGAGCGAATTACCGCGTACGCCGCCGCTCGCGTTGATCACGCTGACCGCAGCCTTGCACGGTGCACTGAGCAAGACGCCAAAGTTGGCGCCCGGGCCGGTGAACGGCGCCACCACCGCGATGTTCAGGGTTCCGCCAGCAGCCGTAGCCCCGGCCGATGACACCGCCAACGCGGTCAGCGCCAGGCCGCTCGCCAGAGCTGCCGCAGCAATTCGCCGGGCATTCCCTCCGCTTAACCTCGAAGGAACCCGAATGGCGGCCAGGGGGTGCCGCCCAGCCGTGCTTCTTTCCATGGTGTTCTCCTCACCTCAGGTCGGTTGTCCCAACATACGGGACCGCTGGTCTTGGCTGGTGGACAGTCTTACTCCACCCACGATTGGATGTCAACCCGGAACCCGGCTCCGTCCCGCCGGCGGCCCACGTCGGGGCCTGCCGTGCTCTCGGCCTACGCCGCCTCCGCACCTCCCCGGTCCGAGATCACCCCAAAAGCCCGAAGCGACCGACAGACCCACTCGGATGAGCCAGGCCGGCGCTCGCCCACCGCTGCGAACGCGACAGGCGCTTGACCGCCGGCTGGCCCTCAGGCCTCGGCCACAGGCGGCCGCTCGATCATCGCCGTCAGCCGGAGCCCCGAAGGCCGGGCGCGATCGTCTCGGGCGTCTTCACCGCCGTCGTCAAGCATGCACTGGCGACGGCCCGGCTCCGTCCTGGGAGTCGGCGGCCGAGGGCGACGCGGGACCGCCGCGGAGCATCTCGGTGATGCGAGCACAGGTTTTGAGAAGGGCTTTCACGAGGGTTTGCTCGTTGCCCTCGTAGCGCTGGCTTGGGAGCGGAATGGTCACGGCCGCGACGGCGACATGCGCGTCGCGCACCACCGCGCCAACAGCACTGATCCCGATCGAGTGTTCCTGGTTGTCGTAGGCAACGCCGGTCCTGCGCACTTCCTGCAACTCCTGCATCAGCTCGTCGCGGGTGCGCTCGGTATGCACGGTGAGCGCTGTCAGGCGTTCTGGCAGCAGGCGGAGAAGGTGGTCATCGGAAAGCGCTGCCAACAGGGCCTTGCCGTTCGCCGTGCAGTAGGCGGGAAAGGTGGCGCCAACCGTCGACACAGCCCGCAGCCGGTGCGGTGCCGGCACCTGGTCGACGAATGACACACGGTCCTGGATGAGAACGGCCAGGTCGACGGTTTCGTTGACCTCGACGGATAGCTGTTCGAGGAACGGCCGCACCGCGAAACGGAGCTCACCGCGCTCTGACGCCGCGAGTCTGGTCAACTCCGGCCCCAGGCGATACCGCCCGGGCGCACTCGCGACCGCGACGAGGCCCTCACCCTCGAGTGCCACCAGGATACGGTGGACCGTCGAGCGCGACAGATCAACGCGCCTGGCGACCTCAGATGGCGTAAGGCCCAGGTGCTCGCCGTTGAGCGTCCTGAGAATTCCGGCGGCGCGCATTATCACCTGGATTCCGCCACGCTTCATGTCGTCACGCCGGCCGTTCGTCTCGTCGGAATCTGCGAGCATTATCGCGGCACTTTAGCTCCCGTCCGGCGGTTTCGCACTACGGGACGCCGACCTTCCCGATGCCTCCTGCGGCCTGAGCTTCTGCTTGACAAACTCTAGCTGGCCCTTGTACCGTCCTACATCCCAGACGGTGGTACCGTCATACGAGACGAGAGAGAAGGTATCGATGTCTGCTTCACCGGGCTCCGGTGTGGAGGCCGAGGCGGTGCGCCGCAACGGCAGGACGGGCCTGCAGTTCTTCGACCTGTCGCAGCCCTGGGGTCATGACGCGCCGCTCTGGCCGTATTTCCCGGACGTCAAGATCGAGCGGTTTCACTACCACGCCAAGTCGGGTGTGCTGTCGCAGCAGATCACGACGTTCATGCACTGCACGACGCACACCGATGCGCCGGCACACGTGATCGAGGGCGCCGCGTTCATGGACGAAGTGCCGCTCGAGTCCTACTTCGGCACCGGCGTGGTGGTCTCGATCCCCAAGGACAAGTGGGAGCTGATCACCGCCGAGGACCTCGAGAACGCCCGTCCAGAGATCCAGCCGGGTGACATCGTGATCGTCAACACAGGCTGGCACCGATATTACGGCGACTCGCGCAAGTACTTCATCGACTCGCCAGGCACCTACGACGAGGCGGGCGCATGGCTCGCCGAGAAGGGGGTCAAGGGTTTCGGGATTGACTGTCAGGCGCTGGACCATCCGCTGGGCACGGCGATCGGTCCCCAGCCGAACGGTCCGCTGATACCCGCGGTCCTCGACGAATACCGGGAGCTGACCGGCAGGGAGGCCGCCGCTGACTTCCCGCTCTGGGAGCCCTGCCATCGGCACCTGCTCGGAAACGGCATCGTCGGCTTCGAAAACGTCGGCGGGCAGATCGACGAGGTCACCGGCAAGCGGGTCACCTTCGCGGCGTTTCCCTGGCGCTGGGTGAAGGGCGACGGCTGCATCGTACGCCTGGTGGCGATGGTTGACCCCACCGGCGATTACCGGATCGAGACCGGCGAGGCCGACTGATGGAGGTCACGCGACTCGACGACGCCCAGCCGTACCAGGGACCGAAACATTTCGACGTGTCGACGCTACGGCTGCAGGGATTCGATGCGTCGAGCGCCGCGAATTTCTGGGTTGGGCTGTCCCATTTCCTCCCGGGCGGGGGAGCTGAGATGGACGCCACTCCGATCGAGAAGGTCTACGTGGTCGTGGACGGCGAGGTGACGGTGGTGACGGCCGACGGCGAGACCAGCCTGCGGCCGCTCGACTCTTGTTGGCTCGCGCCGGGCGAAGCTCGCGCGATTGAGAACCGCACGAACCGGCCGGCCTCGATGCTCGTCGTGATGCCGTACCCCGCCGGCGCGCGATGAGCGTCGCCTCAAATCCCCTCTCCGCTCAGCGACTCTTCGACATCTCAGGGCGCTCGGCGCTCGTCACAGGTGCCACCGGCGCACTCGGGAGCGCCGTGGGCCGGGCGCTCGTGGCCAGCGGAACGAAGGTCACCCTCACCGGCAGCAACGCCGACGCGCTCGAGCAGCTCGGCTCGGAGTTGCGAACCGCGGGCGGGGATGTCGAGCTGGTTGCCCGCCGACCATCTACCGCGGATGACACCGATGCGATGGTGGACGCGGCGGTCAGTGCGCACGGGCGGCTGGACTTCCTGTTCACGGCGGCCGGCGAGAACCGGCCGGGGAAGATTGAGCAGCAGGACCCCGATGACTGGCAGGCGGTCATCGACGCCAACGTCCGCGGCACGTGGCTCGCCTGCCGCTCGGCGGGTCGCCACATGATCGACCAGGGCAACGGCGGTCGCGTGGTCCTCGTCTCGTCCACCCGCGGCAGGCTCGGCCTCGCCGCTGGCTATTCGGCCTACTGCCCCTCCAAGGCCGCGATTGACGGCCTCACGCGAGCCCTCGCCTGCGAGTGGGGGCCTCACGGGATCGCCGTCAATGCAGTGGCACCGGCCCTCTTCCGATCCCCTCTGGTGGCCTGGATGTACGGCGACGAGCCACGCGGCGTGGCCGCTCGCGAAGGAATGCTCGGCCGCACGCCGCTTGGCCGGCTTGCCGAGCCGGAGGACATGGTCGGCACCGTTCTCTACCTGCTGTCGCCCGGCGCCGCGTTCGTCACCGGCCAGGTCGTCTACGTCGACGGCGGCTACACCGCGGGGTGACGCGATCGCGGTGTCGCCCCTAGCCGGTCGCGTCGCGATAGTCGGTGGCGGGCTGATGGGCCACGGAATCGCCCAGGTGCTCGCCGGTCGGGGGATGGATGTCGTGGTCCACGATCCTGTCGCGACGGTGCTCGGGACGGTCCGCCAGCGGATCGCCTCGAACATCAGCTCGCTGGGCGGAGACGCGACCGTGGCAGGCACCGTGGCGCTCGAACCGGACTTGGAGCGAGCCGTCTCGGAGGCCGACTGGGTCTTCGAGGCAGCGCCCGAGAACCTGGAGCTCAAGCAGGAGTTGTTCCGGCGCATCGACAGCGCGGCGCCGGCCAGCGCGGTACTGGCCACGAACACATCGGTGATCCGCGTGGGCGAGATCGCCCAGCGGGCCGTCAACCGGGGGCGCATCGTCGGCACCCACTGGTGGAACCCGCCTTACCTCGTTCCCCTCGTTGAGGTCGTGCAGGCTGCCGACACGACCGCCGAGACCGTCGAGCGCACGATGGCGCTGCTTCGCGCGCTTGGCAAGACCCCGGTGCACGTGCGCCGCGACGTCGCCGGGTTCGTCGGCAACCGTCTGCAGCACGCGCTGTGGCGCGAGGCGTTCGCGCTGATCGACGCCGGCGTGTGCGACCCGGAGACCGTGGACACCGTGGTCAAGTTGGGCTTCGGCTATAGGCTTGCCGTGCTCGGACCGATCGAGAACGCGGACCTGATCGGGCTCGATTTGACCCTCGACATCCACGACTACATTCTTCCGCGGCTCGAGCAACCGTCGGAGCCCAGTCCAGGATTGCGCGAGCGAGTGCGGCGCGGCGATCTCGGAATGGCGACGGGCGCGGGCTACCGCACCTGGACCAAAGAGCAGGCCGCCGAGGTGCGCCAGCGGGTGCTGACCCACCTCGCGGCAGCGGCGGACTGAGCTCTCAGGCCGAGATCACCCGGCGCCCACGGGCCTGATCGCGACGCAGCCCGCCGAGGTCTTCGACGACGGCGAGCGAGCGCTCGGGAGCAGGATGCGCCCCCGCGACGCCGCCCGCGAACGGCTAAAGCGTCGCGCACCAGCCGCCGACGCTTAGACCATGCGTTGGACCTTGCGAGGCGGGACGTTGGCGGTCCTGGCCGTGACGGCATGCTCGTACGCGGCCTTCAGCGCGCCGGTCGGAGCGGACTACCCCGGTCCCGCGTGCAAGGGCTGCGACTTCGCGGGCCCGCCGATCGATGCACTGGCGAGCGGGCACGTCGCGCGCTTCTTCGACACGCAACCGTTCATGGGGCCGTTCACGCTGTTGCTGCGCGCGCCCGTCGTCGCGGTCGCGCGGCTGGCCGGGGGCGGTGAGCTTTCGCAATACCGGCTTGGCGCGTTGATCTGCCTG
>DATKSM010000097.1:0-2214 GCA_035531655.1 Solirubrobacteraceae bacterium | reverse complement strand
AGCCGCCGGAGCTGCTCTTCGTGTTGTTGTTACTGCTTCCGCAGGCGCTGATTCCCAGTGCAGCGACCGCTAGCAGGCATCCCATACCGGGTTTGCCGAGAACTCGCATCCTCCTCCTCCATATCTGGACGCAACCGCCCCCCGAGTTCCGCAGTTGGTGGTGACACGGATCGGCTGAAACAGCCGATGAACGCTGGCTGAACGGGACTTTGTGCTGCTTGTGCGTGTGTGCCCACGCCGTGGGGCGGGTGGCGGACGCTGCGACGGCGGGCTGCGAGGAGGGTCAGGCCGGGCTCAGCGCGGTGATCTTCGGCGGCGCGGTGATGTTGGTCGCGGTGAGGATCTCGCGTTGGGCGTCGGTCAGACGCGTGGTCTGCTGCAGCGTGCCGGTCGGGCCGGTGAGCGTGACGAGGTGCAGGCGTTGCATGTCCAGCGCGACCTGTCGCCATGTCTGGCTGGTTTGACGTTCGGCGACGCGGATCAACAAGAGCGCCAGCCATGAGAGCAGGACGTGGGCGCGGATGCGGTGCTCGAGGCGATGAAAGACGGGCCGCAACTCGATCGTGGTCTTGAGGTCGCGGAAGCCGCGTTCGGCTTCGAGCAGGTTCTTGTAGCCGAGCGCGACGTCCTCGGCGGACAGGTCGGGGTCGCTGGTCGACAAGAGGTACTTCCCGTCGAGGCGCTCCTCGGCCGCGATCTTCTTGCGGTCGATCAGCAGCCGGCCGGTCGTGGTCTGGCGCAGATAGCGCCCCAGCGTGGGGTGATCGCGCAGCGCGCATTCGGCGCGGTGATGAGCCGTGTCGGCCTTCTTGGTCTTCGCCTTGGTGCGGGCGGTCTTGATTCGCGCGAGTTCGGCGGTCAGGCGCTCGATCGTCTGCTCGCGTTCGGCGCGGTGACGATCGGCCTCTGCGGGGTTGTGGCAGACGATGAAGCGCTTGGCGCTGTCACCGTCGCCGACGCGGACCTCCTTGACGCGGAGGTTGTCGCGGACGGTCTGGTAGCGGCCCTGGCGGGAGAGCGCGGCCTGGGCGTCGGCGGCGCCGTCGCGCATCCGCTCGCCGGCGATCCAATGGCCACCCGCCCGGGTGAGGTAGCGCAGGTTCTCATCACTGCTGAAGCCGCGGTCGACGACGGTGACGACGCGCCCAAGGCGCCAGCCGCGCATGTCGTCCTTGACTTCTCGCAGGACGCTCATGTCGTTGGTGTTGCCGGGCCAGCACCAGACGCGGACTGGGATCCCCTCCCTGGTGACGGCGAGGCCGATGACGATTTGCGGCAGGTCGGGGCGGTGGTCCTTGCTGTGGCCGTAGACCCGAAACGCGCCATCGCCCTGCTCGGGTTCGTCACGCTCGAAGTAGGTCGAGGTGGTATCGAAGAACAACAGGTCGACCTCGAGGTTCAGCAGGTCCGCGCAGGCGAAGAACACGGCCTCCTGGACCTTGCCCTCGGTGTCGGCCTCGATCAGCAGGTCCATCGCGCGGTAGGCGTGGTCCTCGTCCATCCCTGAAAGCCCGGGGATCGCCACGTCCGTCGACGCCCACTCCGCGGCGGCCAACTTGGACGCCGGAGCCAGGGCGCGGTTGGCGACCAGCGCGAACAGCACCCGCTCGACATCCGTGCCGAAGCGCCGCGCTCCGAGCACCCGCCCCAGCGCGCGATCGACGCCGAGCGTCCGCCACAGCCCGTCAAGCAGCCACGCGCCGCCCAGCGGCCGGGACTCGAGCACCTCAAACTCGCCGGGCGCACCGAGCCGATCGCCGCCGCCGCCGTCGCCGTCGCAGTAGCGCGCGATCGACGCCGCCAACCTGCGCAGCCCATCCAGGTCGAGCTCCTCCTCGCGGCCGAGGTTGACCAGCACCTCAGCCTGCGTGACCCCGCCGACGCGACGGTTATGCGCCAGCTGCACATATCGCGCGACCGAGCCGTCCTTGCGCCGCCGCTGCGTGGTGCGCAAGTACATGCCCACATCATTACCACACAACACCGATCACTGCGACCACGATCAACGTAGGCGTGTGCCCACGTTTTCGGATCGAAATCCGGCGCGCCGCACCCGAAAAGCCCATAAACACTGGGTTTCCACGACTCAGATCACGCGCGTGTGCCCGCTAACTGCGGAACCCGGGAAACAGGTCCCCGGCCGGAAAACGGATGTGAGCGATGCGGCGTGGCTGTGCCAGCTGCTGGAGGCCGGCCTGCTCAAGGCGAGCTTCG
>DATKSM010000096.1:0-2011 GCA_035531655.1 Solirubrobacteraceae bacterium | reverse complement strand
CGGCCGCCGTTGCACTCTGTGAAGCCGCGCGCTATCGCCAATCCGAGACCCGATCCGCGGTGACCGCCCTGAGTGGTCCCGGCGCGGTAGAACGGTTCGAACACGCGCTCCAGCTGCGCCGGCGGGATACCGGGCCCACGGTCGACGATCCGCACGACGAGCCGGTCGCGAGCCGACCTGTCGGTGAGGCCACGAACCGCCCTCGCCCTCACTGAGACCGGGTGGCCTCCCGAGTGCCGGCGAGCGTTCTCCAGCACGTTCACGAACGCCCGCTCCATCTGCACCGGATCGACTCTCACGAGCGGCAGGTCGCGATCGATCGACAGGGTGAAATCGTGCTCGCCCGGCGACAGCTCGACAAGCGCCGCGCGAATCACGTCGTCTATCGAGGTGAGCGCCGTGCGCGGCTCCGCCGCACCGGCCTCCAGGCGGGACAGGTCGAGGAGGTTGTCGACCAGCCGAGCAAGGCGGCTGGTCTCCTCCTGGATGATCGCGGCCATCTCGCCGCGCTCCTCCTCGGAGAGCGAAGGAGAGCCGATCGCCTCGCCGGCGGTCGAGATCGCGGTCAGCGGGGAACGCAGGTCATGCGAGACGGCGCGCAGAAGGGCCGTCTTGACGACATCGGCGCGACGCAGCGCCGCCGTCTCCACAACGTCGGTGAGCAGCGACTCGCGCTCCAGGCCCGCGCTCAGCAGCGACTCGAGCGAGGGAACGATGCGCTCCTGGAGGCGGCGAAGCGTCACCTCGGAGGCGTTGGAAGGGACGAGCAGCGTCCCCAGCCGCCTCGGCCCCTCGCGCAGGGGGAACGCAATCCGGCGCTCGTCGCCCTCGACCGCCTCCAGCTCGATCGCGGCCGATGACAGCTCGAGGCTCTGGGAGAGGCGCGCCGCCGCCGTCGGCAGATCCTCGGAGAGCCGCCTGCCGCTAACCAGCAGACGCGCCATCTCAGCCGCGAGATCGGCCTCGCGCCGCCGTTCGGCGGCCTCGCGTGCGCGGGCTCGGGTGACCTCCGCTACGGAGCTGGCAAGGACAGCCGCAACGAGGAAAGCGATCAACGCGACGACGTTGTCCGGATCGCTGATCGTGAGCCTGCCGACCGGCGGCAGATGGAAGTAGTTGAACGCAAGAGCGCTCATCACAGCGGCGGCGACGCCAAGCCAGACGCCCCATGTGACCGAGACGATCAGTACCGCGAGCATGTACACGACACCGAGCGAAACAACTGGCGCCGCCCGCTTGAGGGGATATATGAGCAGCGTGCACAGGGCGACGAGCACAGCCGCGACGATCACACCGACGCGCTTCGAGGGCGGCTCGGGGGTCAGCAGGAAGCCGAAGTAGCGGGACACCGCGTTGAGCGTAACCCAAGCCCTGGGCGGATCTGCAAGCGATCAGCGTCCTGCCGCGCGTGTGCGCCGATGCAAGTCGGTTTGCACAACCGCATGAATGCTTGTGATCCGCGAACCGTGCGGCTAGCTTGCGCTGTTCTGTGGCGGACGAACGACGTTCGCCATATCCACATCCCGCCGTCCGATGAGCAAACTGCGACTTTCGCCCCTACGTCCGCGCCACGTGGCGACGCTCCTCGTCGCCGTGCTGGCCGCCGGCTCGGCCGGCCCGGCCCTTGCCGGGCAGAGCCAGGGCGCACTCGAAAGTGGGATCTCGTCCTCGGCGGAAAGAGAGGGCGCGCTCAGCTCCGCGATCGGCGCCGACACGAGCAAGATCGACAGCTTCCAGGGGAGCATCGACGACCTCAAAGCGCGCCTCGACGCGCTCGAACGGAGCCTCGGGATCGAGCGCGAACTGCTCGACCGCGTCAAAACGCAGCTGTCGAGGGCACGGACGCACCTCGCCGCGCTCGTCAGGGAACTGGCCCAGGACCGAAAGATCCTGGTCGCGCAGGTCATAGCCGCATATGAGTCTCCCCCGCCGAGCATCGTCACCGTGATCCTGGGGGCGCACGGCTTCGCCGACATGCTCGAGCGCGTCGACGATCTGCGCGCCATCTCGC
>DATKSM010000095.1:0-21956 GCA_035531655.1 Solirubrobacteraceae bacterium | reverse complement strand
CTACGCCTCGCACCAGGCAGACCGCGACTTCATCAGTGTCCCGACGGCGGCCACGATGGACGGCGACAGCTCGAGTGTCGCCGCGATGCAGGTCGGCGGCGTCAAGGTCACCTATCCGGCGCGTGTACCCAGAGCGATCTACGCGGACCCTCGCGTGCTGAGCGCTGCTCCCAGGGTGCTCACCAGCGCCGGCATCGGCGACCTCCTCGGTAAAGCCACGGCGGCGGTCGATTGGCTGGCCGCACACCTGCTCTACGGCGAGCGCTATGACACCCAGATCGCAGCGGACACAACGCGGGCGATGATGCTTGCCGGCCAAAACGTGCCCGCGCTGATGGCCGGGGATCCCGCGGCCCAACGGGATCTGCTCGACGGCCTGATCCAGTCCGGACTCAACATCGCCAGGTTCGGCAACTCGCGGCCGGCCAGCGGCCTGGAGCACCACGCCTCGCACTTCTGGGACCTGCTCGCGGCGCGCGGTAAGCGCGCGCACGCTTCCCATGGCCTCCAGGTGGGCCTTGCCACCGCCTTCGGGATGCGGATCCAGCGGTTCGCCTACGACGGTGGAGTGCCGGTACTGAGGCGCCCGCGGCCGGTCGGAGACCCGCTCGGCCGTGCGGCACGCGAGTGGCTCGGCGAGCCGACGGAGGACATCATCACCGCCGTGCGCGCCAAGCAGGAGCTGACCGGGACGCTGCCAGCCACCTGGCCAGCGGGCCAGGTGGCGTGGAACGACGTTCGAGAGGCGCTGGTCGCGGCGATGGCGCCGTTTCCGTCTGTCGAGGTCGCGCTCGAGCAGGCACAGATACCGACCGAGCCGGGCTTTCTCGGGATCACGGCTGAGATGTTGAACGCCACTTTCCACTATGCCACTCGGTTGCGCGACCGCTACACGACGATCGACTTCCTGGAGGGGCAGCGGCAGCTTGACCGGGCGTGCCGCTCGGTGCTGGGCGAGGGCTACCAGCGGTCGTGAACGTGCGGCCGGATCAGCCGGTCGTAAACGCCTGCGACGCCCTCGAGCTGGTCCTCTCGCAGCGGCGGCAGCGCCGCGGCGGCAGCGTTGCCTCGCGCCTGCTCGGCGTTGCGCGCACCGGGAATGACGGTGCTGACACCGGGTTGGTCGATGATCCAGCGCAGGGCGAACTGGGCGAGCGTCACGCCCGGGTCGACGAACCGCTTGAGCTCCTCGACGGCCTCCAGGCCGACGTCGTACGGGACTCCTGAGAACGTCTCGCCGACGTCGAACGCCTCGCCGTGGCGGTTGTAGCTGCGGTGATCGTCAGCGGCGAAGGTCGTGCTCCTGTCGTAGCGGCCGGCCAGCATGCCCGACGCCAGCGGTACCCGGGCGATGATGCCGACCCCGGCCTCGGCGGCCGCAGGCAGGACCCGTTCGAGCGGCTTGAGGCGGAAGCAGTTGAGGATTATCTGGACGGTCGCCACGTGCGGGCGCGCGATCGCCTTCAGCGCCTGCGCGCAGGTCTCCACCGAGACGCCGTAGGCGCGCATGCGTCCCTCCACGACCATGCGGTCGAGTGTCTCGAACACCGCATCGCTGTCGTACACACCGTCGGGCGGGCAGTGCAGCTGCGCCAGGTCGAGGGTGTCGACGCCGAGGTTGGCGCGCGAGCGGTCGTTCCAGGCCAGGAGGTTCTGGTCCGAATAGTTCTCGGTGCGCTGCTCGACGCGACGTCCCATCTTGGTCGCGACGAAGATCTCCGGGGCGCGCTTGAGGAGCTGACCGTTGAACTGCTCGCTGAGACCGTCGCCATAGACGTCAGCAGTATCGAAGAATGTGATGCCGGCATCGATCGCCGCGTCAAGCGTCGCCTCGGCATCCGCGGAATCGACCGAGCCCCAGTCGGCGCCGAGTTGCCAGGTACCGAGCCCGACGACGCTCACACTGCGTCTGAGTCTGCCGACCATGCGTTGCTCCATCATCCGGATGATGACACGCAGATCGACGTGCTCATTGCTGTCAAAGTACTCGCGTGGCCTCACTCGATCACGTCGACCTGTCGCTCAAGCTTTCCAAGGAAGAGGGCATCGAGCGCCTCGACCGCGCCCAGAAGCGCCTCCTGGCCCTGCGGTTGCAGTGCGCGGGACTGATCGGCGACGGTCAGATCGGGCCGCCGCTGCTGGTGCTGTTCGAGGGCTGGGACGCAGCCGGCAAGGGTGGCGCGATCCGGCGCCTGACCGCGCAACTCGACCCCCGGCACTTCCAGGTGTCGGAGTTCGCGGCGCCCACCGATCGCGAGAAGCGCCACCACTTCCTCTGGCGGTTCTGGCCACACGTTCCCGGCTGGGGTGGAATGTGCGTGTTCGACCGGACGTGGTACGGGCGTGTCCTGGTGGAGCGTGTGGAGGGCCTTGCCGACAAGAGCCAGTGGACTCGGGCCTACCACGAGATCGTCAGCTTCGAGCGCAGCCTTCGCGCCGAGGGCACGATCCTCGTCAAGTTCTGGCTGCAAATCTCAGACGCGGAGCAGCTGGCGCGCTTCAACGCACGGGCCAACGACCCGCTGAAAGCCTGGAAGCTCACGGACGACGACTGGCGCAACCGCGAGAAGCGCGGCGCGTATGAGGCCGCGATCAAGGACATGCTCAACCACACCGATGACAAGGTCGCCCCGTGGACGCTGGTCGCGGCCGAGAGCAAGTCCTATACGCGGGTGGCGGTGATCGAGACCGTTATCGGCGCGCTCGAGCAGGGCATGCGGGCGGTGGGCCAAGAGCCCGTCACCATCGAAGCGGCGCTGTGAGGCCGGGGGCCGGCGCGTTCGGCGGCCGGCGAACCCTCAGCCGCCAGGGTGAAACTCAGCGCCCGAGCGTGCGAATGAAGTCGTCGCAGGCCTCGGGGAGCCCTGCGATCTGCGTACGCGTGCCGGCGAGCCCGGCGCGCAGCTCCTGATCGCCGACCTCCACCGGCAGCAGCGAGTCCTGCAGCTCCGCCAGTTCGTCATCGGCGGCCTGGATCGCGTCCGCAGCGTGCTCGAGCGAGGCGCGCGGATCCTCGGGGGCGGGAGGCGGCGCCACCGGAAAATCACGGCCCGGAAGTCCGGAGCGCTGGGCGAAGGCGGTGTGCGTGCGCTTCAGCTGCCCGTACGCGCTCTGCAGCGGGCGGAAAAGCCGCGTCTCCATGCGATCCCCGGACTGCTCGTCAAGGTGCTCGTAGGCCTCGCCCAGAGCCGCCATCGCGACGCTCAGCTGCCAGACCGCCGCAGCCGCGTCGTCCAGGATCTGCGTCCGGCCCTCCTCGGTGGTGTACCCCATGGCCGGAAGTGTGACCTATGAGGTCGCCGAACCCTCGGCACCGGCGGACTGCAGGTCGCGCAGCGCCGCGCCGAGGATGCCGTTGACAAACCCGGGCGCGTCGGTTCCGCAGAACTCCTTGGCGGTCTCGACCGCCTCGTTGATCGCGCCCTCGGGCGGGATCGCGTGCTCGCCCGGCAGCAGCTCCGGTCGCGTCAGCTCGAGCAACGCTACACGCAGGATCGAGCGCTCGAGCGGCGCGATCCTCCCAAGCGACCAGCCATTCGAGTACTGAGTGATCAACCCGTCGAGCTCCGGCTGATGCTCCTTGACCTCATTCGCGAGCACACGCGTGAACGCGTGCACGTCACGCGGGAACGTCTCCTGGAGCGGGCGCTCGAGCAGGTCGCTCTGGTAAAGCGCCCAGATCGCGGCCCGGCGCTGCTCGCTACGTCGCGCCATCAGTGCCGACCGGCGGCGTCCCCGCGCTCAGGCACGGGAGACGTAATCGCCGGAGCGGGTGTCGACGCGCACCATGTCGCCGATGTTCACGAACAACGGCACATTGATCTGTGTGCCGGTCTCGAGGGTGGCGGGCTTGGTGCCGCCGCCTGAGGCCGTGTTGCCTCGCAGCCCCGGCTCCGTCTCGGCCACAGCCAGGTCGACGGCGCTCGGCAGCTGCACGTCGGCAGGGTTGTCGTCTATGTAGAGCACCTCGACCTCGTCCGAGTCCTTCATCCAGCGCAGCGGATCGGAGAGCGTCGTCTCAGGAATCGTGAGCTGCTCGTAGGTTTCCGAGTCCATGAAGTGCGCGTCGCTTCCGTCCCTGTAGAGGAACTGCATGTTGCGCACCTCGGTCCGCACCGGCCGGAACTTCTCCCCGGCCCGGAACGTGCGGTCGATGACGTTGCCGTCGCTCGACCGGCGCAGCTTCGTGCGCACGAACGCGCCACCCTTGCCAGGCTTGACGTGCTGAAACTCCACGATCTTGTAGATCGTGCCTTCGACGTCGATATGCGAGCCGTTGCGGAATTCGTTCGTACTGATCATGGACCTGCCCGAGTGTAGACACGAGGACGGTGCCACCGGCCAGCGGGCCGGTGGCATCAGAGGCGGCCCGAACCAGACGCGACGCCCGCTGCAGCGGGGCCGGTGGCCAGCGGGCCACCCGGCCCTGGCCAGACCTCAGCCGACGATCCGCAGTGCCTTCGGGATCGAGGTGAGGATGCGGACGCCGTCATCGGTGACGACGACCAGGTCCTCGATGCGGACACCGAGCTTGCCGGGGATGTAGACGCCCGGTTCGACGGTGACGACGTTGCCCGCCTGGAGCGTGTCGTCGGATCGGGCCGAGAGCGTCGGCGCCTCGTGGATCTCGAGGCCGACACCGTGACCGAGGCCGTGGCCGTAGTGGCCCTCGTGGCCGGCACCGTAGATGATGTCGCGCACCGCCTTGTCGATCGCCTTGCCGTTGCCGCCGGCGCGGACCTCGTCGAGCCCGACCTGTTGAGCGCCGAGCACGAGCTCGTAGGCCTCGCGCGCCTCCGAGCCGGGCTCGCCGACGGCGACGGTGCGCGTGCAGTCCGAGCAGTAGCCGCCCGACAGCGCGCCCCAATCGAACACGACCAGCTGGCCCCGCTCGATCTTGACGTCGCGCGGCATCGCGTGCGGGAGGGCGCCGTGCGGACCCGCGGCGACGATCGAGTCGAAGCTCGGGGACGAGGCGCCGCGCAGCCGCATGTCGTGCTCGAGCGTCAGCGCCAGCTCGCGCTCGGTGCGGCCCTCGATGCCACCCTCGAGCAGCGCCTCCAGAGCGTCGTCGGCGATCCGTGCCGCCGCAGCAATGAGGTCGATCTCGTGCTCGTCCTTGACCAGGCGCATGTTCTCGACGAGCCCCTTGACAGCCACCAGTTCGACGCGCTCCGGGAAGGCCTCGCGCATGCGCTCGAGCGCGTCGACGGTCGTGCTCTCCGACTCGTACCCGACCTTGAGGGTGCCTTCCGGCAGGAACTCGATGGCCTCTGTGACCAGATTCTGTGCGACGGTGACCCGCTCGAACTCCGGGGGCACCTCCGCCTCGGCCTGCTCGGTGTAGCGGAAGTCGGTCAGGAAGACGCGCGTGCTCGGCCCGATCAGGGCGAGGCCGTTGCTGCCGGTGTAACCCGTCAGGTAGCGGACGTTGACGAGATTCGTGACCATCACCAGGTCGACGCCGGCCCCGTCAAGCTCGCCGAGCAGCCGTCCAGCGCGTGTGCTCATGCAACCAGTTCCTCTCTGAGTCGTTGGAGTGCTTCACGGTAGCCGTCGGCTCCCTGACCAGAGAAGCTGGCCAGGCAGAGCGGCCGGATCACCGATTTGCGTCGCCAGGGCTCGCGCGCGCCAACGTCGGACAGGTGGACCTCGACGGCCGGCAGGCCCGTCACCTCGAGCGCGTCGTGGATCGAGTAGGCGTAATGCGTCCACGCGCCCGGGTTGAGCACGACGGCGTCCGCCCGATCGCGCAGCGAGTGCAGGTGCTCGATGAAGCGGCCCTCGTGGTTGGTCTGGAAGAACCGCACGCTGAGTCCGATCTCGGTCGCCCAGGTGTCGATCTGGCGCTCGAGCGCGCGCAGGTCGAGCTTGCCGTAGTGAGCAGGGTCGCGGCGGCCGAGCTGATCGAGGTTGACGCCGTGCATGACCTCGACGCGGTTGCGCAGGACGGTGCTCACGCGTACAGCTCCCTGATCGCGGCGCGCAGCTCGGCCGGCGGCACCACCTGGCCGAGCTGCGGCCGGCCGGGCGCCGGGCAGAGCACGAACGGCACCGGACCCTCGCCAACCCGCTTCTTGTCGCGGGCTGTCGCGAAGATGACCTGCTCGAGATCCACGGCCGGATCGAGCGTGACGGGCAAGCCCGCCCCCGCGAGCAGTTCCATCACCTGGTCGCGCAGCGCGTCCGCGCCCGACAGGCGCAGCTCCGCGAGCAGCCCAAGTCCGACCGCCTCGCCGTGTCGGTAGCGGGCGTATCCGCTCGCGGTCTCGATCGCGTGGCCGACGGTGTGCCCGAGGTTCAGGAGCTGGCGCACGCCGGTGTCGAGCTCGTCCGCGGCGACGATGCGCAGCTTCGCGAGCGCGCAGCTTGCAATCACGTCGGGATCGGCTGAGGCTGCGCCCGCGCAGATCTTCTCCCACAGAGCGCCACCCGTGATCAGCCCGGTCTTGACCACCTCCGCGTAACCGGCCGCCAGCTCCTCGGGCGGCAGCGTCGCGAGCGTCGCGGTGTCGGCGATCACCGCGGCGGGCTGGTGAAAGGCGCCGACGTAGTTCTTCGCCTCGGCAAGGTCGACACCGGTCTTGCCGCCATACGCGGAGTCGACCTGGGCGACGAGCGTCGTCGGCACCTGCACGACACGCACGCCACGCTGGTAGGTGGCGGCGCAGAACCCGGCGATGTCGCCGACCACGCCGCCGCCGAGCGCCACCACGACATCGGTGCGCGTCACGCCCGCGCGTGCCATCTCTGTCCAGACGATCTCGGCGTGAGCGACGGTCTTGGACTGCTCGCCGGGCATGATGCGGATGCTCGCGAGCGCCGGTTCGAGCAGGTCCCCGTAGTGGCGGCCGGCGTTGTAGTCGCTCACGACGACGCGGCGGCCTCCCACCGTCTGCGGCCAGAAGCGATGCTCGGTCACGAGGCCGGCGCCGACGTAGACGGGATAGTCGCCGGAGGCGGTGCTCGCCCAGATCAGACGCGCTGTCCGGTGCGGCATGCCCTCGGCGGCGGCCAGCGCCTTCGACACGGCGTTGAAGCGGTTGCCCGGGATGATCACGTCGGCGAGTTGCTCATACACGGGCCGCCGCTGCTCGAACAGCTGTCCGAAGCGCTCCGGGTCGCGCGCCAGCGGGCGCGCGCCACCACTCGAGCCGACCCGCTCCCAGGCCTGGTCGAGCTCGACGTCGAGCCATACGACCCGGGTGGGTTCCAACGCCGTGCGAATTCGCGACGAAGCCACGGCGCCGCCGCCAAGCGCGAGCGTCTGCACCTCGGGGTCGTCGAGCAGCTCGAGCGTCACCCGCTCCTCCAGTTCGCGAAAGGGGCCCTCGCCCTCACTCGCGAAGATCTGCTGGACGCTGCGGCCCTCACGCGCCTCGATCACGGCGTCGACGTCAACGCTGCCTGGCCCAAGCGCACGCGCGGCCGTCGACTTGCCGGCGCCCATGAAGCCGATCAGGGCAACCTTGGGTGCTGTGGCGGCGGTGGGTGGACCCCCATCAACCGCCGGTTCGGGGTCGCTCATCGCCGCCAGCCGATCCGCTCCTGGTAAGCGGCGACGGCGGCCCTGACGTCATCGATGTGATCGCCGCCGAACTTCGTGCGGTAGGCGTCCGCGAGCACGAATGCGACCATCGCCTCGCCGACGACGGCCGCCGCCGGCACGGTACACGAGTCGGTGCGTTCGCGCAGTGCCTGAGCCGGCTCGTGGGTGTCGATGTCGACGGAGCGCAGCGGCTTGGTCAGCGTCGGCAGCGGCTTCATCGAGCCGCGCACGACCAGCGGATCGCCGGTGGTCATGCCACCCTCGATTCCCCCGGCACGATTGGTCTCGCGGTGGTAGCCGCGCTGCTCGTCGTAGAAGATCTCGTCGTGGGCGAGCGAGCCTGGCAGCCCGGCGACCTCGAAACCGTCGCCGATCGCTACCGCCTTGAGTGCCTGGATCGAAAGGATCGCCATCGCCAGGCGACCGTCGAGGCGCTCCTCCCAGGAGATGTGCGAGCCGAGCCCCGGCACGAGGCCGAAGGCGCGCACCTCGAAGACGCCGCCGAGCGACTCGTTCTGCTTGCGCAACTCGTTGATCTCGTTGACCATTGCGCGCGTGGCGTCGGGGTCCAGGCAACGCACCGGCGACTCGTCGACGTGGGCGAAATCGGCCGGCGTCAGGTCGACGGGCCGTGGCGCGCTGACGGAGGTGATCTGCAGCACATGCGAGAAGACCTCGACGCCGAGCGCGCGCAGGAACTCCTTGGCGACGGCGCCGCCCGCCACGCGCGCGGCGGTCTCGCGGGCGCTCGCGCGCTCGAGGATGTCGCGCACGTCGCTGAGCCCGTACTTCTGCGTGCCGACCAGGTCGGCGTGGCCGGGACGCGGCAGGTGCACCTCGGGCGTGTCGCCCTCCACTGGCCAGGGATTCATCCGCTCCTCCCAGTTGGCGAAGTCGCGGTTGCGGACCTGGATCGCGATCGGTCCGCCGAGCGTGCGTCCGTGGCGGACACCGGCGGTGACGTCGGCGCGGTCGCTTTCGATCTTCATGCGGCCGCCGCGACCATGTCCGAGCTGGCGGCGCGCCAGGTCGCGGTCGAGCGCCTCGCGCTCCAACTGCAAGCCGGCTGGAAGGCCCTCGATGATGCAGGTGAGTCCGGGGCCGTGCGACTCGCCGGCCGTGATCAGCTTCAGAGACATGGGAATCTAGGTTACGTGGCCGACAGCAACCATGGCCCGGCGAGCACCGCCACGACGCCGCCGAAGGCGAGGAATGGACCGAGCGGGATTGCGGTCTTGCGCCCGACCGAGATGCCGCGGGTCGCGAGCACGCCGAGGCTGAGCACGCTGCTCGCGAGCAGGCCCACCACCAGCGCGACGAGCACGTACCTACTCAAAAACAGGCCGAGCACGACGCCGAGCTTGACGTCGCCCATGCCGAGACCGCCGCGAGACAGGACCGCGAAGAGCATCAGGAACGCGCCGACGGCGACTCCGGCCACGAGCTGACCCGGCACGCCATCGAGGTGCAGCACGATGCCGATCAACACCGCCGCGACTGCGGCGGGGAAGGTGACCCGGTTCTTGATCCGGCGCTGCTCGAGGTCGGTGATCGCGACATGCACGAGCACGGGGATCAGCACGAACCCGAGCACCTTCTGCACGTGGGAGTGGTGTACGAGCAGATCCGCGACCCACAACGCGATCATCAACACCGTACCGGCGATGCGCAGCGGCTCGCTGCGGCCGATGCCGCCGCTCGGCTTGGCTTCGGCGTCGGGCTTGGCTTTCGCGCCTGACTCGGCTCCGGCGCTCTGATCGGCCACAGCTGCCGGGCTCTCAGTCGGCCGGCGCGGTCTCGATCGCCTCGCCCGTCTGGGCGTCGCGTCCGGGATGGAAGCGGCCGTCACCGCCACACCAGGGGCAGGTGACCTCGTGCGGCGTGCCGCCCTTGCCCGAGATCAGCTTTCCGATCCCCCGGCAGGGAGTGCATTCGGTGCGGCCGTGCTCCTGCTTCGTTCCGGAACTCACGGTGGCGAGGATAGACCGACGGATGGACCGACGGCCAGCCGCATCGCCTCGAGCGGCGCGGGAATGCCGGTGAAGAGCTCGAACGCGATCGCGCCCTGGCCGACCAGCAGCTCGAGCCCATCGATCGTCGGGACCTGGACCGACTCGGCCGCCGTTGTGAGCGGCGTGCCTCCGTTCCGGTAGACAAAGTCGACGACTACGCGATGGTGGCGCAAGTGGTCGGCGGTCAACAGCAGCGTCTCGAGCCGGTCGGCGTCGTCGAGCCCGACGGAGGTGCAATTGACCAGCAAGTCCGTGTCCGCGACGCTGCCTGCGTCGGCAACGGCGACGGCATGCTCACCGAACGCCGCCGCCAACTCGGCAGCGCGTTCGGGTGTGCGGTTCCAGATGTAGACCTCACGCGCGCCCGCATCGAGCAGCGCCCACACGGCTGCGCGAGCGCTGCCGCCGGCGCCGAGTACGAGCGCCGAGCAGCCAACGACGTCGAGGTGCTGCGTCAGCGCGGCGATCAGCGCGGGGGCGTCCGTGTTGTCGGCGAGGAGGCGACCGTCGCCCTGGAAGAGCAGCGTGTTCGCCGCTCCGATCGCAGTGGCCCTGGGGCTGGCATCGGTCGCCAATACAAGTGCCGCCGATTTGTGCGGGATCGTGACGTTGACGCCCCGAAAGCCGAGCGCCGGTAGCGACCGCACGGTCTCATCGAAGACTTCGGGAGGCACCGGCAGCAGCTGGTAACGCCACCGCTCACCCAGCCCGACCGCGGCCAACGCGGCGTTCTGCATTGCCGGCGAGCGGCTGTGCGCGACGGGCCAGCCGAGCACGCCCAGGCGGCGGATCACGGCTTGCCGTGCCTGCAGAATTCGGGGCTGCCGCCGTTCCTGGCGGCCGTCGCCACGGCCGCGTTCCACGCTGCCGACCAGCTCAGGAACTGGTCGTAGCTGGCGGTGAAGCGCAGCGCCCCGTTCCCGCAGACCTTGTTGATGAAGTAGATGTAGCCGGTGTGCGCAGGGTGGGCGGCCGCCTGGATCGCCCGCAGATCTGGGCTGTCGATCGGCGTCGGCGGCAGACCCGGGTGGTTGTACGTGTTCCACGGCGAGCTCGAGCGCAGCTCGCGCGCGGTCGGGGTGCCGTAGTTACCGGTAGCGTAGGAGACGGTCGAGGTAAGCCCGAGGTCCATCTGGTGGCGGAGGCGGTTGTAAATCACCGACGCGACCTTGGGGGCGTCGCTGGTTTTCATCGACTCCTCGGTCAGGAGCGAGGCGATCTTGAGCACGTCGTAGGCCGTCAGATTCTTGGATTTCGCGTAGCCGAGCTTCACCTGTGCGAAGTGCTGCTTGAACGCGGTCAGCTGATCCGCAACCAGCGCCTTGATCTTCACCGGCCTGTGGAGGTTGTACGTGTCGGGCCACAGAAAGCCCTCGAGCGACGGCGTGTTGGCCGGCGCCCCGTACTGCGTCGGGTCGAGCAACGGCGAGGAGACCGTGGCCTTGAGGTAGTTCCCGCGGATCCCGGACTCGTGCAGCACCTTCTGCGCCTGCTGGCGCGAGTGACCGGGGATGATCGTCACGTTCACGGTCGGCGCCAAGCGCGGCGGCGCGGGCGAACTCCGATTGAGACGCTGCGCCACCGCCACAACTGCGACGATCACGGCCACGAGCACCACCAGCGCCAGCAGCCTGCGGGTCACGAACACGCTACGCGTCCGCACGGCGCTCCAGCCAACCCGACAACAGGTGCGCGGCCGCGCGGGAGTCCTCATCGGCGCGCGCGCCGTCGCCGCCACCGTCGCGCTGTGCGAGCACCGTCGTGAAGCGCTCGTCATAAAGCTCGACGGGCGTGCCGCGGAGCCGTTTCTCGAGCACCGCCGCGAACGCTCGAACCTCGCGTGTCTGCTCGGAGTCGCCTCCGGCGAGGCTCAATGGCAGGCCCACCACCACACGTTCTGCCTCGAGCTCCTGCACGAGCGCCAGGATCCGGCCCATGCCGCTGCGCCCTGCAGGCTTCAGCACCGCCTCGAGCGGCGTCGCGAGCACGCCGGTCGGGTCGCTGACGGCGACGCCGCAGCGCGCGCTCCCGTAATCAAGCGCGAGAACCCGCACGCGCGACCTCAACCGGCGAGCGCGCCTTCGACAGCCGCGCGCGCGGCGTCGATCGCCTGCGGCAACCCGGCGACATCGCGACCGCCGGCGCGCGCCGTGGTGTCACGGCCGCCACCGCCACCGCCCACAAGCGGGGCGGCGATGCGCACGATCTCCCCCGCCCTGACGCCGCGCTCAACGAGCGCGGGCGCAACCAGGGCGACGAGGTCGACCTTGTCGTCCGAGGCCGCTCCCAGCACGACCGCGGCGTCACCCAGCCTGGCCCTGATGCGGTCCCCAAGCTCGAGCAGGCTCTGGCCGTAGACACCGTCGACCACGGTGGCGACGAGGTGGGCGCCGTCGAGCGCGACGGCGCCCGCCACCAGCGCCTCTTCGTCGACGCCGGCGCTGGCGGCTCCGCCCTCCTTGAGCTGCTTCTCAAGCTGCTTGATACGGTCGCGAAGCTCCGCGACCGCGGTGGGCACACCGTCGGGCATGACATGGAGCATGCGCGCGGCCTCGCGGAGCGCGTGCCCGTGCTCGCGCACGATGCCCACCGCGACCGGACCGGTGACCGCCTCTATGCGCCGTACGTTGGCCGCACTGGAGGTCTCGGAAGAGATCGCGAGCAGACCGATCTCGGCGGTCGAACGGACGTGCGTGCCGCCGCACAACTCGCGCGAGAAGTTGCCGTCGCCAACCTCGACCATGCGCACGATGTCGCCGTACTTCTCGCCGAACAGTGCCATCGCTCCGAGCGCGCGCGCCTCATCGAGCGTGGTCGTCAGCGCGCGCACCGGCTGGGCAGCGAGAATCCACTCGTTGACGCGGTTCTCGACGTCCGCGAGCCCATCCGCGCTCAGCGCGGAGCCGTGTGTGAAATCGAATCGGAGCTTGTCGGGGCCGACGTAGGAGCCGGCCTGGTGGACGTGATTGCCGAGTCGCTCGCGCAGTGCCGCATGCAGGAGGTGGGTGGCGGTGTGGTTGCAGGCGGTCGCGTGGCGGGTCGCGCGGTCCACCCGAGCGTGCACGCGCTCACCGTCGCGCAGCGTGCCGCGTTCCGTCACGACGGCGAGAACCTGGTCGTCGCCGAGGCGTACGACATCCTCGACGCGCGCGAGGCAGTCGCCGTCTTCGCACTCGATGTAGCCGGCGTCCGCGACTTGGCCGCCGCCCGTCGCGTAGAAGGGTGACTCGAGCAGCTTGACGAGCACGCGGCCGTCGCCCTCCGCCTCAAGCGCGCCGACGGTCGTCTCGACGCTGGTCGACTCGTAGCCGTGGAACTCGGTAGTGAAGCCGGCCGCCCCCGCGAACGCCGCCGCCAGATCGCGGAGCTCGCTGCCACCGAGCACGCGCCCGCCGTCCGCGCGCGACTGCCGGCGCTGGTTCTCCATCAGACTCTCGAAGCCCTGCTCATCGACGCCGAGGTCATGCTCGGTGACGAGCTCGAGCGTCAGGTCGAACGGGAAACCGTGGGTGTCGTGCAGGCGGAACGCGTCTGCCGCCGAGATGCCCTCGTCGCCGTTCAGCTTGGCACGGGCGATCAGCTCGTCCAGCAGCCGCGAACCCTCCTCGAGCGTGCGCCCGAAGCTCTCCTCTTCGGAGGCCAGCCACTTGGAGATCGACTCGCCCTGCTGTGCCAGCTGCCCGTACTCGGCGCCCATGATGTCGGTGACGAGCATCTGGTAGCGGAGCAGGAAGCCAGGATCGAGCCCAAGCTTCTTTCGACCCTGGAGGATCGCGCGGCGCATGATCCGCCTGAGCACGTAGCCGCGCTGCTCGTTGGACGGCACGACGCCGTCGGCGATAAGAAAGGTCATCGCGCGGCCGTGGTCGGCGAGGATCCGCAGCGCCCGGTCCGTCTCGAAGTTGCTGCCGTAGCTGCGGCCGGAGAGCTGCTCGCCGAGTTCGATCAGCGGCGCGAACTGGTCGGTCTCGAAGACCGTCTCCTTGTCCTGGAGGATCGCCGCCATGCGGTTGAGCCCAAGCCCGGTGTCGATGTTCTGGTTGGGCAGCGGCGTCAGCGTGTTCGTTGGATTCTGGTCGTACTGCATGAACACGAGGTTCCAGTACTCCAGGAAGCGCGCGTTGTCGCCGCCGGGGAGGTCATCCTCCTTGCCGCGGTGAACGCCGAGGTCGAGGTACAGCTCCGAGCAGGGCCCGCACGGGCCGAGCGGGCCGGACTGCCAGAAGTTCTCCGAGCGCGGGCACTCGACGATCCGGTCGCGAGGCACGCCGACCTCGAGCCAGAGGTCGATCGCCTCCTGATCAGGCCCGATCCCGAGCTCGTCGTCACCACCGAAGACGGTCGCCCAGATGTCGTCCTGATCGAGGCCGAAGCCCTCACGGCTCAGATCCCAGGCGTAACGGATCGCCTGCTGCTTGAAGTAGTCACCGAAGCTGAAGTTGCCAAGCATCTCGAAGAACGTCAGGTGCCGGGCGGTCGTGCCGATGATCTCAATGTCCGCGGTGCGGAACGTCGGCTGACACGTCGTCACGCGTGGGCCCGGTGGGTTCTCAATGCCGGCGAAATACGGCTTGAACGGATGCATGCCGGCGATCGTGAACAGCGCCGATGGGTCGAGCGCCGCGGGGATCAGCGAGGCGCCGGGCAGGCGCAGGTGGCCGTGCTCCTCAAAGAAGGATGTAAAGGTCCGCCGGATCTCCTCAGACGTCATCGCCATGGTCCGGTGGAGTGTATGCGGGCGCTCGTTGACCGCCGCAGCCCACCGCTTGTTCAGCGGGCGATCGTGCCCCAGCCGACAATCAGCTCGCCATCCATCAGACAGGCGAGCTGGCCGGGCGCGGCGCCGGCGACCGGCTCGTCGAGCGCGAGCATGAGCTCGCGGTGACGGCCGGCGGCGGGCGAGTCGCTGATCCGGGCGGGCACCGCATTCGAGCGGTAACGGAGTTTCACCCGGTCGACGCGCACGCCGTCGCGGTGCAGACGCGCGCCGCGGACGCGCACACGGTCGGTGAGCAGTTGCTCGCGCGGGCCGATGACGACACGATTGGCACCGGCATCCTTGTCGAGCACATACAGAGGCTCGGTTGAGGTCACCCTCATGCCCCGCCGCTGTCCGACCGTGAACAGCTCGTGGCCCGCATGTACTCCGACGACCGTGCCGTCGGCATCCACGATCTCGCCGCTGTGTGGCGCAATGCCGCCGTGACGCTGCAGGAAGCGGCCGCGGCTCGTACCCGCCAGGAAGCAGAGGTCCTGGGAGTCGACCTTGCTCGCGACGGGCAGGCCCGCCTGCGCCGCCAGCGCCCGGACCTGCGGCTTCTCGTAGTCACCAAGCGGAAAGCGCATGCGGGCGAGCGACTCCGGCGAGAGCGCGGCCAGCATGTAGGTCTGGTCCTTCGCCGGATCGGCCGCCTGCCGCAGCAGCGGTCCGGCTGCGTCGCCGCGTGCCTCGACGCGGGCGTAGTGGCCGGTCGCGAGTGTCGCGGCGCCGAGCCTGTCGGCGAACTCGAGCATCGCGTCGAGGCGCACGTGGCCATTGCAACCCACACACGGGTTCGGCGTGTCACCCGCCGCATAGGCGGCTATGAACGGCTGGACGACGCCTTGACGGAACTCGTCGCGCAGGTCGAGCGTGAAATGCGGGAGCCCGAGCGACTGCGCGAGCGCGCGCGCCTGCGACACGGCGGAGGACGAGCAGCAGCTCTTCTCGGCGTCGTTCTCGCTGTCCGCCCATAGCTCGAGCGTGACGGCGACGGCCTCGCCGTCCTGGGCGCAGAGAAGCGCAGCGACACTGCTGTCCACCCCGCCTGACATAGCCACGAGCGTTCTCGGCGTGCCCGGTCCAGCGTGACCGGGCACAGAGCCACACGCTCGGACGGCCGCTCCCAGCGCACGCGCGAGCGCGTCGCTCGCGACATCTGCCGCATGGCGCTTTGCGGAGCTCAGTCCCCCAAGTTCGGTTGCGATCGCATCGGCGCCGACACGTGCCGCGTCGAGCAGCGTCGCGCCACGCACGAGCGTCACGGCGGCTGAGGCCGCTGCGTGCGATGCGCCGCAGCCGTTGGCACTGAAGCCGGCGTCGGTGACGTGTGTGCCGTCGCTCTGAACGCTGAAGGTGACCTCGTCGCAGCACTCACCACCGCCGAACGTGACCGTGAAGGCATCGGCGGGGGTGTGGCCCTCACCCTGGGGCGAGGTGAGGTGATGCTCGAAGGCCAGCCTGTCCATGCTCTATGCAGGATAAGTCAGGCGGCGAACTTGGCTTTCCTACGTTGCTCGATCTGCGCCAGGAGATCGTTGGCGACCTGCTTGGACTCGCGGAACACCTGGTCCTCCGTGTAGCGGATCACTGAAATCCCGCGTGCACGCAGCGTCATGGCCTTGCGCTGATCACGGGTGCGCTGAGGGCCGGTCCCGTGGTTGCGGCCGCCGTCGAGTTCGACCGCCAGCTTCAGGTCGGGCCAATGGCAGTCGACCTCGATGCCGTGGACGCTGGGGTTCATTTCGGGCATAGGGATCTTGAAGCGGTGGCAGAGGTAGAGGAACTCGTCCTCGAGTTCGCTCTTCGTCCGCGCTAGTCCCGGGATGTATGAGTCAAGGGCCCTTAGCAGACGCGTGCTACCAGGGCGGCCGCGCCCGCAGGCTGCGCGGATCGCGTACGGGTCCAATTCGCGCTGGTAGTCAAGTTGTGCGAGTGCGCGGTGAGCCAGTTTCAGCGGCTCGGTTGCGGCGAGATCGAGGAGTGTCTGGATGACGGTGGTGCATGGGACACCGTTGACCAGTTCCCGGCTCAGGTCGCGCTCACTGTGGATGATCACGCCGGGTAGCTTCGCGCGGATGCGGCGGGGTGTACTGATATGCGTTCGTGAAACCGGGTATCGCAGCCAACCTCGCCAATACGCGCAGCTGCCATGGCTCAAAGCCGCCAATGGTCCGGCGAACAGCGACAATGAAAAGAGGCGCGTGCGCTCGTCCTTGGCGACGTGGCCCACGGCATATACACGAGGCAGGATCGATATCAGGTAGCCGGTCGCAGTCCAGCGCCGAATGGAAGCCGGCGCGATGCCGAGCGTGCGTAGCTGAGCCCAGGTCACGCACCCGGACTGCTTCGCCGCCAGCGCGCCGAGCCGAACTTTCGACGTACGCTGATCACCCTGCGCCCTGTACGTCGAAAGTTCGGGCTCACGAGGCATGTCTGAAAGCATGCATGGGCGTCGAGCAAGGTGCGCGACTTGGCGCACTTTCGTTACATATGGCTCAGCGAAGCCTGAGACCCAACTCGCGAAGCTGGATGTCGTCGACCGGCGCGGGTGCGCCCGTCAAAGGATCAGCACCGCTGGTGGCCTTCGGGAAGGCGATCACCTCGCGGATGTTGTCGCGGCCGGCGAGGATCGCGATCAAACGGTCGATGCCCATGGCGATGCCGCCGTGCGGAGGCGTGCCGTACCTGAACGCATCGAGCAGAAACCCAAAGCGCCTGTTGGCCTCCTCCTCGTCAAGGCCGATGATGTCGAAGACGCGCTCCTGCACCTCGGTGGTGTGGATGCGGATCGATCCGCCGCCGATCTCGTTGCCGTCCAGCACCAGGTCGTAGGAGCGCGACAACAGGCTTCCGGGATCGTCGAGGTCGCCGGTCGGGGCGGTGAACGGGTGATGTTCCGCGGTCCAGCCGCCCTCCCCGTCAGCGGCGAACATCGGGAACTCGACGACCCAGTGCGCGTCGTGCACAGTTTCGTCGATCAGGTCGAAGCGCCGCGCGAGCTCGAGCCGCAGCGCGCCCAGCACCTGGCGTGCGGTCGCGAGCGCGTCGGCGACGATGAATAGCACGTCGCCGGTCTGCGCCGCGAGCTTCTCCTTGATCGCCAGCACCTCACCCTCCGAGAGGAACTTCGCGATCGGCGAGCGCAGCGTGCCGTCCTCCTGCACGAAGGCCCAGACCAGGCCCTTGGCCCCGTACTGCTTGGCGAACTCGGTGAGCGCGTCGAGGTCGGAGCGAGGCAGTTCTCGCGCGCCGGCGTTGAGGCCGAGGACGGCGCCCGGATTGACTCCGGCCCCGCCACCCCCGGCCAGGGCGCCGGAGAAAACCCGGAAGTCACTCGACGCGACCGCGTGCGAGAGGTCGTGCAGCTCGAGGCCAAAGCGCCGGTCGGGGCGGTCCGAGCCCCAGCGGCTCATCGCCTCGGCCCACGTGATCCGCGGCCACGGTGGCGCCGGGAGCTCGAATCCCTCGCTCACGAACACGGCTCCGAAGACGGCTTCCATCAGCTCGAGCACGTCGTCTTCGGCGACGAACGCCATCTCGATGTCGAGCTGCGTGAACTCCGTCATGCGGTCGGCGCGCGAGTCCTCGTCACGGAAACAGCGGACGATCTGGTAATAGCGCTCGAGGCCGCCGACCATCAACAGTTGCTTGAAGAGTTGCGGTGACTGCGGCAGCGCATAGAAGGAACCAACGTCGGTGCGCGCAGGGACCAGGAAATCGCGTGCGCCCTCCGGCGTCGAACGCGTCAGGAACGGCGTCTCGATCTCAAGGAAGTCACGCTCGTCCAGCACGGACCGAATCGTCTGGATCACGCGGTGGCGCAGCTCGAGCGCCTCCCGTAGCGGCGTGCGGCGCAGGTCGAGTGTGCGGTGCCGCAGGCGCAGGTTCTCATCGACGGGGCCGTCGTCGTCGACCTGGAACGGCGGTGTCTCTGCGTCGGCGAGGATCTCGATGTCCTTGACGTTGACTTCGATCTCACCCGTGACGAGCTTCGGATTGACGTTCTCAGGGGCGCGCGCGACGACCGTGCCAGTGACCGTGAGCACATCCTCGGCCCGCAGCCCGTGCGCAGCCGCGTGGGCGTCGGCGGCCGATTCCGGGTGGAACACGAGCTGGACCAGGCCGGAGCGGTCGCGCAGGTCGATGAAGATCAGTCCGCCGTGATCCCGGCGACGGTGGACCCAGCCGGCGACGCGGGCGGTGGTGCCGGTGCGGTCGGCCGTCAGCTCGGCGGCCCAGGCGTCCCGAAACCTATTCGCTCGGGGGGATTGCTTCACAGCCCGCCTCCGCGCAGGATCGCCGGGATCGTGGCGCCGGTCGCGAGCTCCAGCTGCTCACCGCTGTCCATGTCCTTGAGGCTCGTCTGCTCGGCGTCGTTCACGATCGCAACGTATCGAGCGCCGATTCGATCCCCGTGCTTGAGCGCACTCTTGAGCGAGCGGCCGGTCAGCTCGAGCTGGGCGGCGAGCCCCGCGCGTCGCGCTTCGCGAGCCAGCTCGAACGCGGCCAGCCGCACCGGTTGCGCGTCGCGATCGGCGGGCGTGACCATAAGATCGACGACGTAGGGCGCGGTCGGCTGCTCCGGCGCTGCCAGCAGGATCCGCTCGATGCCTGCCGCGAAGCCGATGCCGGGCGTCGGCTGTCCGCCGAGCTGCTCGATCAGGCGGTCGTAGCGGCCGCCGCCGCCGACCCCGGACTGGGCGCCGAGCGCGTCGCTTGAGAACTCGAACAGGGTCCGCGTGTAGTAGTCGAGCCCCCGCACGAGCGTCGGGTCGAGCTCGTACGGGATGCCCGCCACGTCCAGAAGCGCGCGCACCTGTGCGAAGTGCCCGGCGTCCTCCGGTGCGAGCCTGTCGAGGAGCTTCGGCGCCGATGCCATCACGTGCTGGGTGCCGCGGTCGCTCGCGTCGAATGCGCGCATCGGGTTCAGTTCGATGCGCTCGCGAACCTCGGGCGCGAGCTCGGACTCATGGGCACGCAGGTATGCGGCCAGTTCCTCCCTGTACTCCACCCTCGTCTCCGGGGTTCCAAGGCTCGCGAGCCGCAGGCGTGTCCCCCTCACGCCCATCGCCTCGAGCAGCTCCGCCAGCAGCACGATCAGCTCGGCATCAGCTTCGGGGGCGTCGGAGCCGATCGTCTCGGCGCCGACCTGCCAGAACTGCCGCTGGCGGCCCTTCTGTGGGTTCTCAGCCCGGAAGAAGCACGACAGGTACCAGAGCTTCACCGGCTGCGGGCGCTTGTGCATGCCGTGCTCGATGTACGCGCGGCAAACCGGCGCGGTGCCCTCGGGACGCAGGGTCAGCGAGCGGCCGGCGCCGTCGTCGAAGCTGTACATCTCCTTCTGGACGATGTCGGTGGCCTCGCCGACGCCGCGGGCAAACAGCTCCGTGACCTCGAACACCGGCGTTTCGATCCGCTGGTAGCCGGCGGAGCCGAGCAGGCGCTCGGCGTGCGCGGTCAGCACGCGGCGGCGCTCCACGTCCTGCGGCAGGACGTCATGGGTCCCCTTCGGCGCCTGGATCATCGCCGCGCCGCCTTCGATCTGCGGCCGCTCACGAGTGGGAAAGCTCGCGGAGGAACGGATTCGTCGCGCGCTCGTTGCCGAGTGTGGTCACGCCCATGTGCCCGGGGTACACCGTGGCCTGCGCCGGGAACTCGTCGATCAACGACTCGATCGACGAGGCCAGCGTCGCCCAGTCACCCCCGAGAAGATCGACACGTCCGACCGACCCCTGGAATAGGACGTCACCCGAGAACAGCGCGTCCTCGCCCTGGACCGAATAGGTGACATGGCCTGGGCTGTGGCCAGGCGTGAAGCGCACGTCAAAGGTGAGATCGGCAAGCTCGAGTGTCTCGCCGCCGGCGACCGTGTGATCGGCCTGGTAGCGCTCAAACGGGCCGAAGCCCGGCGGCGTGTACGCGTCTATGTTGGCCAGCCAGTCGCGCTCGAGCACAGGGACATAAACCGGCGCCCCCGTCGCGTCGTGCAGAGCCTTCACGGCGCCCACGTGGTCGAAGTGGCAATGCGTGATCAGGATCGCATCGATCGTCTTGATCCCGAGTGCGTCCTTCGCATCGAGCAGCCGGGCGGCCTCATCGCCCGGGTCGACCACAACCGCCACATCGGCGCCCGCGCGGCGCACGAAGTAGCAGTTCTCCTGCACCGGGCCGACCGTGAACATGCGCGCGTCGATCATCGCCTTGTGGCGGCCGCCTTCTTGGCCAGCCGCCGGCGCCACAGGAATGTCTCGAGCCAGAAGCCGAGCAGCAGGTAGAGCAGCATCGCCACCACCGCGTAGATCGCATCACCAACGAAGCGGTTGCCCTTCTTCGGGTGGAATGTGATCAGCAGGAAGACGAACATGAAGGCGCCCGCCAGCAGCGCGCGCTGGGCCGAGCTCTTCCATGTCGGCTGGCGGTTGAGACGCTCCTCCCGCCGCTGGTCGCGCGTGGCGCGCTTCTTCTCGTCGGCTGTCGGCGGACGGCCGGTGCGGCCGCGCGCCTCGACCACGCCCGCCGCGTTGCCACGGTGCTTGGTGTGACGCTTGCGTTTGGTCTGGGCCATCGGTGAGACTGAGATTAGTTGGTATTGGCGCTGCTGCCGAGCACGCTTTGCAGCGCCTGCTCCAGGGAGCGCCGGTTCGCGACGGGAAGACTCTCCGGGAACCCTTCGAAGGCCGCCTCCGGCGGCACGCCGACGATCTCCGCACGCAGGGGCGTCGCATGCCTGGCGATTGCCGCAACCACCGTCGCAAGCGTGGTTTGGTGGTAGTCCTCGACGTTGATCGAGACCTGCGCGACGTAACCTCGGTGCGGGAGCGTGAGCCCGATCGCTTTCACGGACGGGAGACCCTCGGGCCCGCCGGCCCGGATCAGCGCCGCGATCTCGCGCGCCGTCTGCAGCGTCGCCGGCCGCGCCAACTCGATGTTGAAAGCGACCAGCGGCGGGCGGGCACTGACGAGGATCGCGCCGGCGCGCGGATGCAACCGCCGCGGCCCGTAGTCCGGCGTCAGCTCGCCCCCATCGATTCGCTGTTGCAGCGTCCGCGGGCCGCCCCGCCGGATCTCGGCGCGCGTCACCCGCCAGTCGGTCAGCAGGCCGTAGAGGAACACCGGAATCCCGAGCTCGTGGCCAAGGCGGTCCGCGAGCGTAAGCGCCTGCGCGCAGGCGGCCCCGCGCGCGGAGTCGTCCATGTAGACGATCGGCGCCACGTCGAGCGTGCCGATGCGCGGGTGCACGCCCTGGTGTGTCGCGATGTCGAGCACATCGATCGCCGTGTCGGCGCCGGCGAGGAGTGAGTCCACGAGCTCTGAGGAGGCCACGCCGTCGGCATAGACAAGCGTGTACACGCTCCGGTTGTGATCCGGATCGGTGTGCACGTCGAGCAAGCGCACGCCCGGGACGCTGGTCAGCGCCTGCTCGAGAGCGGCGAGCCTGACCGGGTCGCGGCCCTCGGAGAAGTTGGGGATCGCCAGCAACAGTCGGGACCTTTCGTCATCCGCTCACGCCTCTGGGCTGCCGGCCGATGCGAGCTTATAGACTCGCCCGACCACTCCGGCCGGAGTAGCTCAGTCGGTTAGAGCAGCGGAATCATAATCCGCGTGTCGGGGGTTCGAGTCCCTCCTCCGGCAT
>DATKSM010000094.1:0-2337 GCA_035531655.1 Solirubrobacteraceae bacterium | reverse complement strand
GCGACGGATGTCGCTCCTATGTCAAGGGGTTTTCGCTAGTTGCGGTAATCGGGTTGAGGTTGTTAGCCGAGGCAGATCATGCGGCTCGGGGCGCCGACGATCTCGAGATGGTCGGTGGCCTTCGGCGCGATGGGCAGCGTGGGCCCCGGATCAGCGGTTGTTGGCGGTGTGTGGAGGAGTTTCCAGACGCGGCGGGCGAGGTGGCGTTTGAGGCAGCGGAGTGCTTCTTTGCGTGACTTGCCTTCGGCTTGTTTGCGGGCGAGGTAGGCGGCGGCTGCGGGGTCCCATTTGCCTTTGTTGACGGCGAGGCGGTGGAGTGCGCAGTTGAGCTGGCGGTTGCCGCCGCGATCGAGGCGGTGGCGGTGGGTAGCGCCGGAAGAGGCGGGGATCGGCGCGGTGCCGCTCGTGCGCGCGAGCTTGGCGTCGGTGGCGAACCGGTCGGCGCCGGCGATCTCGCCGACGAGTTTTGCTGCGGTCAGCGGGCCGCAGCCAGGTTCGGCGAGCAGCTGCGGCGCGTAGTCGGTGACGAGCCGGGCGAGCTCGCGCTCGAGCTCGTTGATGCGGGTCGTGCGTGCGGCGATTTGGCGGACGAGCTCGCGCGCGATCCGCGCCCTCATGGTCTGCTCGGCGCGCGCCAGGCGGCGTGAGATCGTCCCGAGCCATTTCGCCGTGTCGAGCGCTCCGCTTGGGACCTCGAGTTCGGGCCACATGTCGTGTAGATGCCAGCGCAGTCGCTGTTGGTCCTGGGTGCGGGCGTGGATGAGGTCGTCGCGATGATCGGAGAGCAGGCGGATATCGAGCGCCCGCCCGTCGAGGTGCGCGCCTGGGAGATTCTCGAGTCCCTCCTTCAGCGCGGCTCTGGCGACCGCGAACGCATCGATCGAGTCGGACTTCCCGCGCTCACGCGCGGAGCGGCGAGCGCCCGCCATGTGTTTCGGAGCGACCCGCACGACGTGTTCCCCGCGTGCGACGAGGAACCGCTCGAACGCGCCGGACACGTGCCGGCAGTCCTCGATCGCCCAGACCCGCTCGCCGTCGAGCTTGCGCGCCCACACCAACAGCTTGCCGAAGCTCCCACGGCGCGCCGCCGCGGTCAGCTCGCCGCGCGCCCTGGCGCTCAGCGCGTCGACCGCGCCACACGTATGGGTCTGCTTGTGCGTGTCCGTCCCAACAACAATCATTCAATGTCGTCCCTTCGATCGATCAGCTGACGAAGTGGACTCCGGCGGACACATCTCACTCGGGGCTAATGCCAAGCTCCTATCAAGTCACGCCGGTGGTCCTCGAGCGGCGGCGGGCGACACGACATCCGGTCGGTCAGACCAAGTGGTCGACAGAAAGTCAATGAGTCAGCCCGTCGCCAGCCCGAGAACCAACCGATCCGGTCGGACGACACCGCCCGGTCCCCGAGACTTTCTCAGTAAGAAAATCAAGGGGCGTGGCGAGTTTCTTTTCGGCTGGGTCTGAGCGCGTGGCGGCGTGCGTCGCGAGGTCCGCGGCGCAGATCGGCTCGAGGTCGGCGCGTTGTGAGCCGTTCTGAGGCTTTTCAGCGGCGGGCCGTGTGTGATTGGACGTCGTGATTCGACGCTCGAGCTGGTGTTCGAGCGCGGGGTTGCCGGACGGGCCGGCGTGTGGGATCTTTGTCGTGGGCGCGGGTGACTGACGAGCGAAGCGCAGACGTCAGGGGCTTGTGGTCTGCCGCGCAGCGTTGCCCTTCTTGGGCCTCTTTGATGCGTGCCCCGGTGTCACGCTCGCGCCCACCTTCGCGGTCTTGCCTGCCTGTGCGGCGTGGTAGTCGCGGACCGTGCGGGCGTAAGCGACCTCGGCTTGGCGGGCGAGCTCGAGCTCCGCTTCGCGCATCGCGTTGTTCGCGGCCCAGATCCCCGCGGCGTCGGGTGAGAACTTCGGTGCGCCGGCGGCGATCTCCAGGCGCCGCAGCTTCTTCTTCGTCAGCGATGGCTGTTGGTAGGCGTAGTCCTGCTCGCGGGTGAGCAGGCACCAGAACAGGCACGCGAGCTTGCGGGCGGCCGCGACGATCGCGACGGAGTGACCGCGACGTCCACGGACGCGCTGATAGAACGCGTGCAGCGGGCCGGGCTGGCGGACCGTCGTCCAGCACGCCTCGACCAGCGCGTGGCGTGCGCGCGTCGAGCCTTGCTTTGAGATGTGGCCGTGCGTCGCGGGACCCGGCCCGGATTGGCGGACCCTGGGATCGAGGCCGAGGTAGCCGACGAGCTTGCGCGGGTTCTTGAAACGATGGATGTCACCGACCGCCGCCATGAACGTCGAGGCGACGATCACGTTCACACCCGGCACGCTCATCAACCGCTTGACCTC
>DATKSM010000093.1:0-49498 GCA_035531655.1 Solirubrobacteraceae bacterium | reverse complement strand
CGAGCGACTCACACGGATGATGGTGACGCGCCGGATCGAGCCGGTGATCAGTCAGACACTTCCCTTGTCCGACGCTCGCGCGGGCTTTGCGGCGATGGCCGCCGGCGAGACCAGCGGCAAGGTTGTGTTCACCGTCTAAGTTTGCGGCGTCTACCGTCGCACCCTGGAAGGAGGCTTCTCGGCTCTGCGCGGAGGGGGAGCACGTCTCGGTTGAGGCTCCTGCGCTACTTCACCGTCAGGTTCAAGCGCGATGGCATCACCGCCGCCGCTCGGTTTCGGCTTTCGTGGCTCACGGACCCCAGTGCCTCCACCGCCTCGCGGAGGCCGCCGTTTGGGCCCGGAGGGACGACGCTTACCTCCGCCCTTGCCGGGCTCGTCTGATGCTTCGTCGGCCTACATCCCATCATCGGCCATAGGGCACAAAGGCTACCCCGCCGAAAGTGACCTTGGCCTCGCTAGCCGCCAAGTCCGCCGAACACGGCGAACGGGTTAGACGGCGTCTCCTGCGCGACCGCGGCGAGGCTCCCCTCCACCTGGACCTTGCTGCCGAGGGGCGCGAGCACCGAGATGCGATCGGCCAGCGTGGCGGCGGACTGCTCGTCGGAGGCGCCGACCAGCAGGTAGCGCCAGCGCCGCAGGCTGGGGATTCCCTCGGCGCGCAGCTTCTCGGCGAGCGCGACGGTTTCGCGGTGGGAGCCGGTCTCGACGCGCACCTCGTACTCCGAGAAGTGCATCGTCGCGGACTCCTCGCGCTCGCGGGCGATCAGTTCGGCGTGCTCGGCCGCCGCGGCCGCCTCGCTCGCGGGCAGCGGCAGGTCGGCGTCGGCCCACTCCTCTGATGCCGGGTGCCAGCGCCGAAGCTCGGTGCGCACGCTCACCCCAGAGGGCGCGGCGAGCGTCTTGACGGCTTCGGCGGCCTTCTCGGCCTGGTCGCGTGTGGCCGCGTAGAGAAACAGCTCAGGACCGTCGACGGAGACGATTACACGCTCGCCCGCGGCCTCCCCGAGGCCGTGGGCGGACCCGCCCTCGCGCAGCTGATCGCCAAGCTTGTCCGCTGTCGTGGTGGTCGGGCAGGTGACCTGTACTCGCCAGTCGTCGTTCATCGAATTCCCTTCGGTCGCTCCGGCCGCACAGCGTAGGGATTCGCGGAAAGCCCCGCTGCTCTCACAGCGGATGCCGGACCGTCACATGCAGCTGAGACGACGGATCGGCGCCGTAGGCGCGCGGTGTTCGGTAGTGGACCGTGATGGTCCAGCGCCCAGGCGCAAGGGTTCCGACGATTATGAAGCTGTATGCCGAAACACGCTCGACGCGGAGCCTCCGGTGCTCGCGACCGCGACTGGCAAGTGCCGTGATGCCCCGCAGGCGCTGAGACACGACGACCGACAGGTTGACCACGCCGGAGCCGCTGACGTGTCCGCCAACGCCCACATGGAACCACGGTCGGATCGGCGGCGACTCACCCCTCGCGAAGCCACGGATGTGCGTGAATCCCTTCCGGGTTAGCAGCGGGCGGTCCTTCCAGCCACACGTGTCACCCGACCGCTCACAGGCCGGCAGCCACCGCAGCTCGCCGAGCCACAGGAAGGTCAGCGGGTCCTGGTTGTTGCCCCCGTAGGCGCCGAACACCTCGGCATAGGACTCGTGGCCGTCGAATCCCTTCGGGCTGTAGGCAGCGCCGACCGCGCACAGCGTCTCGCATGAAATGGCCGAGGTGTCGTGAAGCTCTATGAGTCGGTGGGCCCAGCAGGGGGATGGGTCGCTGCGGGAACAGCCGATGTCCTGACTCGAGCCATCGTGGTAGAGCCCGTCGTCGTAGATCAAGCCGAGCATCGCGGCGATCGGGTTCGGCATCCCGCCGGCCCAGATCGACTCGAAGCCGTGAGCACCGGACCCGGCAGTGGTCGGGTCGGTTCCTGCCGCAGCCCCGGCGGCCGCGGCCGCGTTCCAGTCGCTCGCGAGCCCCGAGTCGGGCGGAAGCCCACGGGCAGTGCGTTCGAGGTCCGTCAACACGAACATCTGCCGGGGCACAGTCAGCCGTTGCCAATTGGCCGGCAGCACGAGCGGACCAAGGTGCTCGCTTCGGCGACCCGAGTTGAGCAGCGCGACGGACTCGTCCAGGCAGACGGCCGAGTGGTCGTGGGCGCCGGTGCAGTTCGGCTGCGCATGCTCGTCGATCGAGAGCCCATACGCCGGATGGCGCGGCGGCAGGACGCCCCTCAGCCTCCCCACCACCTCGCCGGCCAGGGTCGCCGTGGCCCCGTCGACCGCGACGTCCAGGCTGAAACCGCCGGTCGTCAACGCGCTGGTGATCACCTGGGGGGCGACCACGCCTTGCGCGTTCGTAACGACCTCCTCCGCCGGCGCCGAGAACTGCCCAAAGCTGACATCGGTCCTTCCGGGCACCAGCGTCAGGCCGACATCGGCGTTCGCCAGTGGCGCTCCGACGCACTCGACCGTGAGCGAGGGCGCATAGGCGCCACCGGCGCCGACCGGAACACGGATCTGCGCGGATGATGCGAACGTCACCGTCGGCGTGGTCGGACAGGACCCGGGCTGGGCGCTGGCGGAGGCGGCCGAAAACGCGCATGCCGCGGCGACGACCGCGCCGAGGACCGTAGCCCGCACCACCGCCCCTGATTTCGCTGTTCGCGGCATCACCGCGGGCGCACCGTGAGGTCGAGCTCCAATTGCAGCACCCGCGGCTCGAGCGGCTCGGCCGTCGCGCGGGGGCGGCCACGCTTGGTCCAGTGCGCGACAACCTCGCGCGCGCGGCAGGTTCGGTATGACACGCGGCGGTCGAACGGCTGGATCGCGAGGCCACCCGGCGCGTTGCCCGACACGAGCGCGTGGAACCGTCGACCCAGCCGGTCGACCTCGACGATGTCGCCCGTCTCGATCCCCTCGAGTCGCATCAGGGAGTGAGCTTAGAGTCTCTGGCCGATGCTGGAGATCCATCGTGCAGAACGAGCTGACGTGCTGGCGGACGTGCTCGCCCTGTTGCTGGCCAAGATCGGAGGCGATCCGTTCGCGGCCGAGGTCGTGGCCGTGCCGACGCGCGGGATCGAGCGCTGGCTCACACAGCGGCTCTCGCTCAGGCTCGGAACGCGCCCGGGCGAGGACGACGGCGTCTGCGCGAACGTCGAGTTCCCGTTCCCCGGGACGCTCGTCGCCCAGGCGCTCGCGCTGGCGAGCGGGATCGAGCCGGGGCGCGACCCGTGGCAGCCGGCTCGGTTGGTGTGGCCGCTGATCGGCGTGGTCGAGCACGCGCTCGAGGAGGACTGGCTCCAGCCGCTGGCACGCCACCTGCGCGACGGCCACGAGCACCGCTACGCGCGGCTCGCGCACATCGCGAGGCTGTTCGACGAGTACGCCGTCCGGCGTCCGGCGCTGATCCAGGCCTGGGCGCGCGGCGAGTCAGGCGGCGTTGGCGAGCACGCCGCGTCGGGCTGGGAGCCGGAGCTGTGGCGGCGGGTGCGCGAGGCCGTGGGCGTCCCGAGCCTGGCGGAGCGGCTCGAGCCGGCATGCGCGCGGCTCGAGGCCGAGCCCGAGGTCGTGCCGCTGCCGCCGCGGCTGGCGCTGTTCGGCATCACGCGGCTGCCGGCCAGCCATCTGCGCGTCCTGGAAGCGCTCGCCGCCGGCCGCGACGTGCACCTGTTGCTGCTGCACCCCTCACCCGCGATGTGGGAGGCCGGCGATGCGGAAAATCGCCTGCTCGCCTCCTGGGGCCGCGACGTGCAGGGGCTGCAGACGTTGCTCGCCGGAGTCGGCATCGACCATCACCACCCTCTGCCGGGGCCGGAGCGTCGGGACACGCTGCTGTCAGCGCTGCAGGCCGACATCCGCGCGGACCGGACGGCGCCAGGTCCACCGCTGCGCGACGGCGACCCGGACACACGGATCGAACTCGCGCCCGCGGACGCGAGCATCCGCGTTCACGCATGTCACGGTCGCGCACGGCAGGTGGAGGTCATACGTGAGGCGATCCTCCACCGCCTCGCCGGCGATCCGACGCTCGAGCCGCGCGACGTGATCGTGATGTGCCCTGACATCGAGGCCTTCGCGCCGCTGATCGAGGCGGCGTTCGGCGCCGGCGGGGCGTCCGGGGATGAGCACGGCAGCGAACCGGCGCTGCGGGCTGTCGGCGGCGGCCCGGCGGAGCGAGCGGTCGGCGGCGAACCTCCGGCACTGCGCGTCAGACTGGCCGACCGCTCGCTCCGCCGCACGACCCCGATCCTCGCCGTAACCGCCCGGCTATTGGAGCTCGCCGCGAGCCGCGTGACCGCCTCCGAGGTCCTCGATCTGGCCGACAGCGCTCCGGTGCGCGCGCGCTTCGAGTTCGACGATGACGAGCTCGCGCAGATCCGAGACTGGGTCGCGAACGCCCACATCCACTGGGGGCTCGACGCAGCCGGCCGCGCCGCCTACCGGCTGACCGAGGTCGACGCCGGAACCTGGGCGGCGGGGTTCAAGCGGCTGCTGCTTGGCGTCGCGATGGACCCGGACGCGAACGCGCTGTTCGGCGGGGTGCTGCCTGCCACGGCCATCCAGAGCAGCGAGATCGAACTCGCCGGGCGCTTCTCCGAGCTGGTCGACCGGCTCGACGCCGCCCTGCGCGCGCTCGCCGGCCCGCACACGGTCGCCGGCTGGGCGGCGGCGCTGGCGGCCGCCGCCGACACGCTCACGGCGACGCCTGAGGAGGACTCCTGGCAGCGACGCCAGCTCGACACGATCCTGGCCGAGATCACAGCCGACAGTGATGACAACGTCGAGCTGGCGTTGCCGGAGCTGCGCGCACTCCTCGGCCACCGGCTAGAGGGCCGCCCCACTCGTGCCAACTTCCGCAGCGGCCACCTGACCTTCTGCACGCTCGTGCCGATGCGTTCGGTCCCGCACCGGGTCGTGTGCCTGCTCGGCCTCGATGACGGCGCCTTCCCCCGCCAGACCCCGCGTGACGGCGACAACCTGCTGCTGGCAGATCCGCAGCCCGGGGACCGCGATCCCCGCACCGAGGACCGCCAGCTGCTGCTCGACGCGTTGCTGGCCGCGCGTGAGGCGCTGATCATCACCTACAGCGGCAACGACGAGCGCACCAATGCGCCGCTGCCGCCGGCGGTGCCGGTCGGCGAGCTGCTCGACGCGATCGACGCTACAGCCCGCGTTGCGCCAGCGGGCGCGACGCGAACTGCACGCGACGAGGTGGTCATCAGGCATCCGCTGCAGGCCTTCGACCCGCGCAATTTCGTGCAGACGGCGTCGGATCCGGCGCGTGCCGCCACCGGGTCATGGAGTTTCGACCCCGCGGCGCTGGCCGGGGCGCGCGCGTTCCTGGCGCCACGAAACGAGCCGCCGCCGTTCCTGCCAGAGCCGCTGCCGCCGGCCGCAGGCGACGACCTCGTCACGCTCGACGAGCTCGTCGCCTTCGTCCAGCGCCCGGTGCGCGCCTTCCTGCGACAGCGGCTCGGTGTCTCCGCCCAGCGCGACGAGGACGAGATCGAGGATGCCCTGCCGATCGAGCTCGACGGCCTCGCTCGCTGGGGCGTCGGCCAGCGGCTGCTCGAGGCAGTGCGCGCCGGTATCGACACAACCGACGCATATCGTGCCGAGATCGCGCGCGGGACACTGCCACCGGGTGCGCTCGGCGCGCCGGTGATCGGGTCGATCCTGCCGACCGCCAAACGCCTGGCCGACACCGCGCGTGCCTACGCGTCGGGCCAGGAACCGCGCTCCGAGCAGACCAACCTGACGTTTCCAGGCGGCGGGCGGCTAACGGGCACGGTCGGAGGGATCCACGGCCACGTCGTGCTCGAGGTCAGCTACTCACAGCTCGGCCCGCGCCAGCGGCTGGCCGCGTGGATCCGGCTGCTGGCGCTGAGCGCTGCGCACCCGGAGATCCCGTTCGAGGCGGTGACGATCGGCCGTGGTGGCGGCAGGGGCGAGATCAGGGTGGCGCGCATCCCGCAGCTGGACGGCAATCCGGGCGTGCGCGCCGCGGCCGCGCTCGCGCAGCTGGAGTCGCTGACCGCCCTGCGCGCCGAGGGCTTGTGCTCGCCGCTGCCGATCCCCTGCGCCACCGCGAACGCCTACGCCGAGGCGCTGCATAGTGGCGATGACCCGATCAAGGCCGCGATGCGCAAGTGGCGCTCAGGCTGGACCGACCACGGGTTCCGCGAACGTGAGGAGGACGAGCCCGAGCACCGTCTCGCGTTGGGCACAGAGCTCGATCTCGACCGGCTCGGAGCGTTGGCGGAGGCGATCTGGCGGCCGCTGCTCGCGCGCGAGGTGGTGGGCGACTCGTGAGCGGCGCGCAGAACGGGACCCAGACCAGCTTCGACGCGCAGCCGTTTGACCTGAGCGGCGAGTTGCCGACTGGAGTGACAGTGCTCGAGGCCAGCGCCGGTACCGGCAAGACGTTCACGATCGCCGCACTCGCGGCCCGCTTCATCGCCGAGGGCGCCGTCAAGCTCGATCAGTTGCTGCTGGTGACATTCACGCGGATCGCCACCAGCGAGCTGCGCGAGCGCGTGCGCGAACGTCTGGTGCTGACCGAGGCCCAGCTCGCGCGCGTCGCCGCCGGCGCGCTCCCTGACCGCTTCGACGAGGTGGTCGAGTTGCTCGCCGCCGCGCCGCTCGACACGGTTCGCGAGCGCCGTGCGCGACTGGCCGACGCGATCGCCAACTTCGACGCGGCCACGATCGAGACCACGCACGGGTTCTGCCAGAAGGTGCTCGACGGACTCGGAACGCTCGCCGACACCGAGCCCAGCGTCACCTTCGTCGATGGCGTCGAGGACCTCGCGCGTGAGGTGCTCGACGACCTCTACGTGCGCCGCTTCTTCCAGGACCGCGGCGGCCCCGCCTTGCCCTACGAGCAGGCGCAGCGAATCGCCGCGATCGCGATCGACAACCCGACTGCCGAGATCTATCCGCTGTCCCCGCATGACGGCACGGCTGCGGCGATGTGCCGGCGGCTTGCCGGCGCCGTGCGTGACGAGCTCGAAAAACGCAAGCGTGCGCTCGCACTGATGACCTACGACGACCAGCTCACGCGGCTACTCCACACGCTCACGGGAGCCGGGGGTGACGCGGCCGTCATGACGCTGCGAGAGCGTTACCGGGTTGTGCTGATCGACGAGTTCCAGGACACCGACCCGATTCAGTGGCAGATCGTCAACCGCGCCTTCGGCGGCGGACAGACGACGCTGGTCCTGATCGGCGACCCCAAACAGGCGATCTACGCCTTCCGCGGCGCCGACGTCTACGCCTACCTCGACGCCGCCGCGAGCGCCGGCGCGCGCGCGACGCTGAACGTCAACCGGCGCAGCGACCAGGCGCTGCTCGACGGGCTCGACGCGCTGTTCGGACGGGCGCGACTCGGTCACCCGGGCATCGTCTACCGCCAGGTGTCGGCGGCGCCCGCCAACCTCACCCCACGCCTGCGCGGGGCGCCGAGCACCGGTGCCCTGCGCGTGCGGCTCGTCGACGTCACCGAGCCCTCCGTGGTGCGCACCGCCAGCGGCTTCCCCAACGCCGACTCGACGCGCAACTTCATCGCGCGCGACCTCGCGGCCGACGTCGTCGCGCTGCTGGGTTCGCGCGCTGAGATCGAGACCCGCGACGACCTGGGCCGGACGCTGAGTAGCAAGCACGTGGCGCCGGGCGATGTCGCCGTGCTGGTCCGCACCCACCGTCACGCATCACTGATCCAGCGCGAGCTCGAGGCAGCCGGCGTCCCGGCCGTGATCAGCGGCTCCGGCAGCGTGTTCGCGACCCCGGCCGCGGCCGACTGGCTCATGCTGCTCGAGGCGCTCGAGCAGCCCTCGCACCCGGCGCGGGCACGCGCCGCCGCGCTGACGCCGCTGATCGGCTGGAGCGCGACACGGCTGGCGGGCGCCAGCGAGTCCGAGCTCGAGGGTCTGCACCAGCGGCTGCACGTGTGGGCGCGGACGCTGCGTGAGCAGGGCATCTCGACGCTCGCCGAGTCGATCCTCTCCGGCGGGCACGCCGCCGGCCGGCTGCTGGCGCTCGTCGGCGGCGAGCGGCGGCTGACCGACCTGCAGCATGTCAGCGAACTGTTGAACGCCGCTGCCGGCAACGAGCAATTCGGCCTCGCCGCGCTCACCGCCTGGTTGCGCCAGCGGAGGGCTGCCGCCGCGAGCGAGGGCTCAAACGACGAGCGCACGCGCCGGCTCGACTCCGACGCCGACGCGGTTCAGGTGCTCACCTTCCACCGCAGCAAGGGACTCGAGTTCCCGGTCGTCTACTGCCCATTCCTGTGGGATCCCGGTCGCCTCGCCGAGCAGGGCGAGCCGGTCTATTTCCACGACGAGTCCGACCACCGCGCGATCGACGTCGGGCTCAGCGGCGCCGAGTACGACGGACACCTGCGCCGGCACAACATCGAGGAGCGCGGTGAGGAGCTGCGCCTCGCCTACGTCGCGCTGACCCGCGCTCGTCACCAGGCGGTGATCTGGTGGGCGAGCGCCTGGTACGCGAAGGACTCGCCACTCGGCCGGCTGCTGTTCGCACAGGACGCCGAAGGCAACGTCGACTGGCAGGGCGGCCGCCGCCCGCGTGAGGACGACGCCCTGCACCGCTTCGAGCGGGTCGCCGCGGACGCCCCCGACGCGGTGTCGGTCGAGCCCGCGCGGCTTGGACTACCGGCCCGCTGGAGCGCGGCGATCGATGCCGACGCGATGCTCGACCGCGCGCGCTTCGAGCGGCACATCGACACCGCTTGGCGGCGCACCTCCTACACCGCGCTGACCGCGGCAGCGCACGACGCGCTCGTCGCCTCCGAGCCCGAGGACGCCGGCGTCACCGACGAGCCGGCCACACCCGCCGCGCCGACCGCCTCGGAGCTGCCGTTGTCGGAGATGGCGAGCGGCCCAAGACTCGGCACCCTGATCCACCAGGCGCTGCAGGAGCTCGAGTTCGACTCAGGCGACCTGACGGGCACGCTGAGCGCCTGGCTGGCGACCGCCGTCGCGCAGCGGCCGGAGCTGCTCGGCTGCGAGCCGCAGCAGGCTGCCGAGGGACTTGCCCTGGCGCTCGCCACCCCGCTGGGTGGCGAGTTTGGCGCGCTCGCACTCACCGGCGTCTCACGGGCCGACCGGCTCGACGAGCTTGCGTTCGAGCTACCGCTTGCCGGCGGCGACGAGCCCGTGAGTGCCGCGCGCCTGGCCGACATCGGCGCACTGCTCGCCGAGTTCATCCCGGCGGACGATCCGCTCGGCGGATATGCGCAGCGGCTGCGCGACCCGATGCTCGCGGCCTCGCTGCGCGGCTACCTGACCGGCAGCATCGATCTCGTACTGCGTGTACGCGGGAGGGCGGGTACGGCCACGGAGTCCCGCGACCGCTTCGTGATCATCGACTACAAGACCAACTGGCTGGCGCCCGCCGGGGAGCCGCTCTCGGCAGCGCATTACGGGACGGCGGCGCTCGCAGTCGAGATGCAGCGCTCGCACTACCTGCTGCAGGCGCTCCTGTACTCGGTGGCGCTGCACCGCTACCTGCGTTGGCGCCTTGAGGGCTATGACCCTGCCAGTGACCTCGGGGGTGTCCGCTACCTGTTCGTGCGCGGCATGCTCGGGCCCGAGCGGCCCGACAGCGGCGTGTTCGCCTGGCGTCCACCGGCCGAACTGGTCGTGGCGCTCAGTGACCTCTTGGCCGGCGGAGGCGAGCGATGAGCGCCCTCGAGGATCCGCGCGAGCAGCCGCTCGTGCTCGACCCGTTCGCCGCCGACCTGGCGCTGCGCGCGCCGGAGCCGCTGGCCGAGCTCAATCGGGGCGAGATCCTGCTCGCCGCCGACGTGCACGTCGCCGAGACGCTCGGGCTGGTGGCCGGGGTCAACGATCCGGAGGTCCTGCGCTGTGTCGCGCTGACGGTCGCGGCCGCGCGTGAGGGCCACGCGTTCGTCGAGCTCGAGCCGGGCGACGCCGAGCTGGTCCGGGCTGCCGGCGCCGCGCTCGTGGCCGGCGTGGCGGGTTCTGACGAGACGCGCCCGCTGCGGCTGAGCGGCAGGCGCCTTTACCTCGATCGCTACTGGCGTGAGGAGCAGCGGCTCGCCGCATCGCTTCTTGCCAGGAACCGTATGCGCTCAGACGTCGGCGACCTCTCCGTGCTCGGCGAGGAGATCGCTGCGTTGTTCCCGGGCGAGGAGCTCTCGGAGCAGCGCACCGCCGCCGCTGTCGCGCTGCTCCGCGACCTCACCGTGATCGCCGGCGGCCCCGGCACCGGCAAGACCACGACGGTCGCGCGGATCGTGGCGCTGACGCAGACGCTCGCGGCGCTGCGCGAGGTGCCGGCGCCGCTGGTCGCGCTCTGCGCCCCGACCGGCAAGGCGGCAGCGCGGATGCAGGAGGCGGTCGGCGGCAGCGTGCGCGCCTCCACGATCCACCGCCTGCTGGGCTGGCTGCCGGGCGGGCGCTTCCGCCACGACGCAACCAACCGGCTCCCGCATGACCTCGTGATCATCGACGAGACCTCGATGGTGCCGCTGTCACTGATGGTGCGCCTGGTCGATGCGGTTCGCGACGACGCCCAGCTGGTGCTCGTCGGCGATCCCGACCAGCTGGCGGCGATCGAGGTCGGTGCGGTGCTCCGTGACATCGTCGGTCCCGCCGCCGAGGCGCCGCAGTTCGGGCCGGGCATGCGCGTGGCGCTCGCGCGCGTGACCGGTGCAGAGCCGCCGGGCGCGGCGCAGCAGCGCTCGTTCGGCGACGGCGTCGCGGTGTTGCGCCGCGGCCACCGCAGCGTGGCGACGATCAGCGCGCTGGCTGAGGCGATCCGCCGCGGCGACGCGGACGCGACCGTCGCCGCGCTGACCTCCGCCGACGGCAGCATCACCTGGCTGCGGGACCCGCTGAGCGATGCGAGTACGCTGCGCGAGCAGGCGGTGGAGGCGTATGCGCCGATGATCGCGGCGGCACGGGCCGGTGACGCCGCCGAAGCACTGCGGGCACTCGCGAGCTTCCGGCTGCTATGCGCCCACCGTCACGGGCCATACGGCGTCGCCCAGTGGACGGACACCGTCGAGGACTGGCTGCGGGCCGAGGTCCCGGGCTTCGAGCCGGGTGCTCAGCCCTACCCTGGCCTGCCGCTGCTCGTCACCCGCAACGACTACGAGCTGCGGCTGCACAACGGTGACACCGGCGTGGTGGTTGCCGAGGGTGACGGCCGTGGTGAGCTGCGTGCTGTCTTTGACGTCGGCGGCGACCCGATCGAGCTCGCGCCGTCGCGGCTAGCCGACGTCGAGCCGCTGTTCGCGACCACCGTCCACAAGAGCCAGGGCTCCGAGTTCGATGTTGCGGCGCTTGTGCTTCCCGAGGCGGACTCGCCGCTGCTCTCGCGCGAGCTGCTCTACACGGCGGTCACCCGCGCCCGGGATGTGCTGATCGTCGCGGGTGGCGAGGAGGCGGTGCGTGCGGCCGTTGCGCGGCCAGCGGGCCGCGCGAGCGGACTACGAGAGCTGCTCTGGGGCGCTTAGGCCCGAGTGAGTGTCAGGGCCGCCTCGGCGCGAAGGCGGTTCGCGACGAAATTCGGCTTCGACCAGCCGAGCCCGGCCACGTCGTGGTCGATCGTCACCTCACCTTCGAGGTGCAGGTGGTCGCCGTGAGCGATCGCAAGCACGGGGAAGTTCAGCGGCACCGCCTTGTGATGGATCTGCAGTGAGCCGCTCAGGTTGAGGTGCTCGGACCCGCTCGGCTCGAACTTGTCAAGCGTGAACGTCATCTCCGGGTACTTGTCGATGTGAAAGTACGAGGCGCTCCGGAGCCTCCCATCGCGCCTGCCCCACCCACTGTTGACGCTGGCGGTCTGAACCACGAGTTGTCCACTGACGTCACCGGCGGCGTCGACCGACATCTCACCGCTGAAGTTCTCGAAGATTCCGGTCACCGGCAGAAACCCGAACGCCCGCGCCTGGAACAGCACCTCGCTGCCGTTGGGGTCGATCTGCCAGGCGCCAGCAGGCAGGCGGTCGACGATCAGCGTGTGGTCGTGACCGTGCGCGTCGTGATCCTGCTCGCTCGCGTCAGCCATGGCGCGCAGTCTCGCATACCCTTCTTCCCCCTCAGTGTCCATATATCGACATCAGGGCGGGGAGAATGCTCAGTGCTGGGTGACGAGCTCGAGCGCCTCACCGAATGGGAGGCCGGTGCCGGTGACGGCGACATCGCCGGTTCCCACCTTGGCTGCGAGCTCGGTGAGGGCGCTCATCGCATATAGGTACGGGCTGCTGCCGAGGCTGATCCGCTTGACGCCGATGCCGAACAGCTCCTGGGCTGTGAGCTCCCCGTCGGCCGGCCCTATGAGGACATTGACCGGTTTGGGTGCCACGGCGGCGACGACCGCTCCGATCGCGTCCTTCGTCGGAAGCAGCGGGGCGTAGAGGACATCGGCGCCGACCTCGGCGAAGGCCTGCAGCCGACGGATCGTGTCGTCGAGATCGGGGCGTCCGTGAAGGAAGTTGTCGGTGCGCCCGGTGACGACGATTCGGCCGTTGGCGGCCTCAACCGCAGCCTTCACGCGAGCCACGGCTTCATCGAAGGGTCGGATCGGCGCTTCAGGGTTGCCGGAGGTGTCCTCGATTCCGATGCCTGCCAGCCCGGTTTGGATGGCGGCATCGACTGTCAAGCCGACCGCTTCGGCGGTGTCGCCGTAGCCGTCCTCGAAGTCACCGTTTACTGGCAGGCCGCTCGCGTCGTGCAGAAGCCGCGCGTGGTCGAGATGCTCGTCACACGTGACCTCGTGACGGCCGTCGGCGCGCCCGAGACTGAACGCCAGAGCCGCCGAGGAGGTCGCCGTCGCTTCGAAACCGGCCTGGGCGAAGATCGCCGCGGAGAGCCCGTCCCACGCATTTGGCATGACAAAACCGGGGCCGTCGTGAAGTGCTCGGAACCGTTCGGCCAGTTCGCTCTGTGTGGCGCGCATCACTCGGTCTCCTCTTTCGTGTCTAGGAGCTTTGAAAATACGACCTGGCGGCGGGTAGGTGCCCGTTGCATCGCGCGCAACGTATCGTGGGGTGCGTGAGCTCGCCGATACACCTCATCGAGTTCCCGGCCGACGATCCGGATCGCGCGCGGAGCTTCTGGTCCGGAGTCCTGGGCGTCGAGTTCGTCGACCGATCCGGCGGCGAGGGTGAGGGCTGGCAGACGGGACTCGGCGCCGGGGTACTCGGGGTGCACGAGCGGGGTAAGGGACCTGGCGACACGCATTCACTGCCGTACTTCGAGGTGGACGACCTCGAGGCGGCGTTGCAGCGTGTAGGCGAGCTCGGTGGTGAGGTGATCCATCCTGGCGCCCGCTGGGCGGTCTGCCGAGATTCGGAGGGCAGCCCGTTCGGGCTCGCCGCGCCGAGCGGGTAGGCACGTCGTGGGTGAGCGCGACATCGAGCGCTGGTTCGCCGAGCAGCAGAGCCGTAAGGCGCGCCGGCGCGAGGTCTGCGCGAGCAAACGCTGGTTCGCGACCGAGGCCGAGGCCCGCGCGACGGCACTCTGGGACCGGACTCAATTCGGCGAGGTCCTCGCCTGCTATCGCTGCGAGCAGTGCGACGGGTGGCATCTCACCGGCGGCCAGGGCCGCTCGCGCGAGTGATCGGGCCGTTGACCTGAGCGATCGGGCCGTTGACCTGAGCGATCGGGCCGTTGACCTGAGCGATACTAGGGCCGTGGCCGACCTCAACGTCCTTGGCGGACCGCTCGCCCCCTGCGGCAGTGACCCGGTCACCGGCTTCTTTCGTGATGGGTGCTGCCACACCGGTCCCGAGGACCAGGGGAGCCACACGGTCTGCGCAGTTGTCACTGCCGAGTTTCTCGAACACCAACAACGCATCGGCAATGACCTGATCACGCCGATGCCCGAGTATCGATTCCCTGGACTCGTTCCCGGCGATCGGTGGTGTGTGACCGCATTCAACTGGCTACAGGCGCATGTGGACGGTGCGGCGGCCTACGTCGTCCTTGCCTCCACGCATGAGCGAGCTCTCGAGGTCATCCCGCTCGACGCTCTCAAGGAACACGCGGTCGACGTGCCTCCGGATCCAGGGTCGCTTCGAGCCTGAGCTGAGCATCGCCCGACCTATGTTTGGTGTTGTGGAACTTCCGGTCCGTGTTGCGATCCCGACCTGCATCGGGTGCGGGTCGATGCACGAGTTCGCGGCCTGCGAAGGAATCTGCCGGGAGCGGAAACTGGAACTCGTTAGCGGCCGGGACTACGACGAGCTGGTGACCGCCGCGACCGTGACTCGTACACGGATCCAAGCGCTCCGGCCCATCGTCGCAGAGCTGGCTCAGGCCGCGCCGCGACCGACTGATTGGAGCGTCCTGTACGCGTCGATGCGGACGCGGGCGCTTGTGGCCCTGAAAGCGGTCGGACCGTCGGCTCGTGAGGCGACTGGTGCAGCATCATCGACTGAGACCACAGTTGTCTGGCGTTGCCCGGATTGCGGCGGGCTCGAAGAGACACAGCCGTGCATCGGGGTGTGTATTTGGCGGCCGCTTGACTGGGTGGAGCTGGGTGCGTTCGAGAGCGAGCGCGTCCGGGCATTGCGAGAGGTCGAACTGGAGCAGAGGCTGTTCGGTCTTCTCACCAGGTTCGCGCGGGTGAGGCCTCGCGACGGTGCTTGGCAACGGAACTGGCGTGCCTTCCAGGCGCAGGCGCGGCTGCTGCTCGGTCAGTGACTTCGTAGGTGATCGCATTGCTGACTGAGCAGCAGCCAGCGGGGCCAGCCGACATGCCTTCGCGACCATCGGCGGAACGGGTCCGTCCGCTGCGGTGTCGTGCATGCTCCTTGCGGCGGATCCGTATCGTCGTCCGGCGAAATTAGGCGCGTGGCGGCTGCTGTTTCGCGCCGGCCGCGTGGAGTGTTGTGCCAAGGGCGGCGAGCTCCTCCGGTTTGAGCGTCTCTTCGATGCGCCCAAACAGCGTTCGTTCCTCGTGGCGCACGTGGTCTCTCAATGTTTCGCCAAGAGCGTTGAGCGCCGCAACATCTATGCGCCCGGTCTCGAGGTCAGCGATCCGGCGTCGGATGTCCACGTGCTCGATGAGGACGCGCACGACATCGGCATCGCCGGCACCGACGTGACGCGTGAAGGCGGGCAGGAGTAGCTCCTCTTCGAGGCGGAAGTGCTCCCGACCCTCCGTGCGCCAGAAGTCGAGTGTCGCCCGAGTGATGCTCTTCGCATCGGCATCGGTGGTGCGTTGCAACCGTAGGGCCAGCTCTAGCGCAACGTGGTGCTCGCGCGAGAGCACAGCGAGTTCGTTTGATCGCTGCACAGCTTCGATCGTACTCGCGGTGAGCTCCCCGATCGTCCGCTTCGGCCGCCGTCCGACGAGTCCCTTCATCCAGCGGCGGCCCGAGCTTGAGCGGGCGGTCGTAGACGGACGCGAGGCGAGCGGGCGTGAGCGCGGCGAGCTGAGCCCTCGCCTGGCGCCCGGAGTCGACCGGGTGCAGTAGTGCAGGCTCCCGTCGACAACCGTCATCTGAACGAAGCAGGTCCTGACTGACCGGAGCCGCACACCCGGCATTCGCCAACCGTGGCTACGGTGATGCTCAGTCGGCGTCGGTGAGCTTGTGCAGCAGTTTGGTGAGCTGGCGGCGTTCGTTGGGCGAGAGGGGTGCGACCACTCGCTCTTGGATCTCGTCGAGGACGTCACCGAGCGCCATCAGCTGCTTGCTGCCGGCTTGAGTGATTGCGACGATGTTGCGTCGGCGGTTGGTTGGATCGAGCGTGCGCTCGACGAGCCCGAGGTGTTCGAGCTCGGCGAGCATATTGGCGACATCGCTGCGATCAATGCCGCTGACACGCCCGAGCTCAGCCTGGCCGATCGGTCCCTCGTCGTCGATGCTGGCCATCAGCCGGTAGTGATAGGGGCGCAGGCCGGTGCCGGTGGCCGCAAACCCCTCATTGAGCAGGGCGTTTGAGCGCGTGTAGTTGCGGCTGATCAGCCAGGTCGGGAGGTCACGCACACGCCCCGGGGGCTTGGCGTCTCGCGGCAGCTGCAGCGTCATGAGCACGATGGTAGCACTTGTAGGTCGCACCAACACGTGCTATGTTGATACCTCCTACATTGGGTCCACCAACATGAGGAGCTGTGATGACACCTGAGAATCGATCCCTGCTCGCCGATCCGCGCGGCAAGCGCCTGCTGCTGGTGCTGTGCGCAGTCGCGTTCATGGACTTTGTCGATGCGTCGATCACGAACGTTGCGTTGCCGCATATCCGCGTCGCGCTGGGCTTCTCGGTACAGACATTGCAGTGGGTGCCGTCGGCGTATCTGTTGACTTACGGTGGGCTGATGCTGCTCGGCGGCCGGCTTGCTGATCTGTTCGGGCGCCGGCGAATGATTCTTGTCGGGACCGCGCTCGTGGCCATCGGATCATTGATCGGCGGGTTCGCCGGCAGCTCCGGCATGTTCGTCGGGGCCAGGCTTGGGCAGGGTGTCGGGGCGGCGTTGATGCTGCCGGCGGCGCTGTCCACGCTGACCACCACGTTCACCGCCGGCGCGGACCGTGCCAAGGCGTTGGGGATCTGGGGCGCTGTCGCCGGGCTGTCATCGGCGATCGGCATCCTCGCGGGCGGCGCCCTTGTCGAGGGGCCCGGGTGGCGCTGGGTGATGTTCGTCAACCCGATCGCCTGCGCGCTGATCGTCCCGGCGGTCCTGGCGGTCGTTCCCGCCGACCGGCCCGCCGTCAAAACCAGGCGTTTCGACCTCGCCGGCTCGACGCTTGTGACCGGCGGGATGCTGCTGCTCGTGTTCGCGCTCGTGCGGGCACCAACCCAGGGGTGGGGCGCGGCAGCAACCTGGTCAGAGCTCGCCGGTGCAGCCGTCCTGCTGACCGGGTTCGTGCTCGTCGAGCGATTTGTCTCTGATCCGATCCTGCCACTGGGCACCTTCCGGATCCCCGGGCTTGTGGCCGCCAACCTCACAGGCCTGGTCGGGTTCGCCGGGATGCTGAGCATGTTCTTCTTCCTGACGCTCTACATGCAGACCGTGCTGGGCTATTCGCCGCTTCAGGCAGGCGCGGCATACCTGCCGCTCACGTTCGGGATCGGCATCTCCGCAGGCGTCGGCGCGAAACTTGTGACAAAACTCGGCAGCCGTGCGGTGATCTGCACCGGCGCGCTGATCGCAAGCGCTGGACTGCTGCTACTTGCCCAAGTCCCGGTGCACGGCAGCTACCTAACGAACATCCTGCCCGGGCTGATGCTGTTCGCGTTCGGGGTCGGACCCGTGTTCGTCGGCGTCACAGCCGCCGCCAACACAGGCGCCACAACCAAGCAGGCTGGTGTCGTTGCCGCGATCATGAACTCCTCCCAGCAGGTCGGCGGCGCGCTCGGGCTCGCGATCTTCTCAGCGATCGCGACCAGCCGCACCACGCATCTACTCGCCACCGGCGCCGGTGTGCGTACCGCCGCAACCTCAGGCTTTGACCACGCGCTGCTGGCCGGGGCAGCGTTCGCCGCCGCGGCAGCGCTGATCTCGCTGCGCACCGCCAACACCCGTCAAGACGCGATGCAGGCAGGCCACGCCGCCCCCGCTCACGAGACAACAACCAGCCCTGCACCAAGCGCAGCCCCGCTCGGGATCGCCCCCCAACCATCCCACTAAAGACACAGGAGCTTCACGTGAGAACCACCAACACAGACCGCAGCGTGCTCGTGCTCGGCCGCAGCCAACTCGTCGTCAACGACCCAGCAGTGATGACCGAAACCCAAGCCCAGAAAGCCTTAGGCCCGACTCAATCGCCGGGCCCAAGAACTCCTGCATGGATCACCACTGAACTACAACGTCCCAGGACTTAATGAGTGTCGTTGCCTGGGTGGCGTGACACTCCCGACCACCGGGACTGGCCGCCCCACCGAAGCAGAGCGCGTGGCGCCGGTTGGGCCTTGCGGCCCGTGGTCGAGTGGGCAATCCGCCGGACTGTGAAGATTACCCGACACCCAGCGGATCGCGAAAGTGGCAACGGCCGACGACGATCGCGCCGTCGCGCCCGGAAAGCCCGCGGGGAAGGGGACCGGCCTCGTCGGCTGATGCCCTCAGGCAGGAATCTCGCTCGGTCGTAGGCGAAGGACTGCGCCAACGGTTCGCGACAACTCATGCGCGGGCCGCGCAACCCACCTGTGAAAGAGCGTCGCCACTGCGAGGCTGACGGGGAGCGCCGTGACGAGCACGATCCAGGGCTGGCCCGAGCGCAGCGCGAACGCGAACGTCATCACGATCGGGAAGTGGGTCAGGTAGATGCTGAACGACCGTGCCCCGAGCCAGGCCGTCACGCGCGCTGTGCCCAGCCGGCATCCGGAACCGGAGTACGCGAAGAGCGCAACCAGGCACGCCGCCCCAATGACAGGCGCAGTTGGCCACAGCTCAGAGGGGAGCCGCAGGAACCGCCATAGGAATGCCACGAGCACCGCCGCCCACACGAGCAGTGTCGACGGGACAGTCGCGGTCGCGACCAGCACAGCTCTTCGCACGAGGTCTCGATTCATGGCCATGACAACCCCGACGCCGAAGATCGGCAGAAACGTGACCACACCGGCGAATGTCAGCTGGTGAACTCCGCCGGCATCACCCCACCGGTGCTGAGCCCACCACGTCAGGTATAGGAGCCCTGCCGCGACGAGGCCCGACAGCGCGCGCGGTACCCGACGCACCAAGAGCACCGCCACAGGCAGGGCCAGTGAAAAGACGACCTCCCAGATAAGCGACCAGAAAGGGGCGTCCAGCTGCTCGCTCGTGCCGCGGAGAATCGCGAGGTCTTTGAGAAAGTCGGTGAAACCGTAGGTTCCGGCGTGCATGGCAGCCCACGCATCAAGGCCGCCACCCGGCGTGCGAGGGAACACCAGCCAGATGGTGTACGCCAAGATGCCAGCACCGATGATCGGTAGATACAGACGGAGCAGGCGCTGTGGATAGTAGGAGCGCCATGTGATCCCGCGCCCGTCGACCCAGGGCATGACGAGGACGAATCCGCTCAGCACAAAGAACGCGAACACAGATTCCGTGCCAGCCCAGAAGAGGTGTAGTGGCGTGTAGGTCGCCACCCACAGCAGGGGGTTCGCCCGGAAGCTCGCCGGTGGATTGGCGGTGAGCATGCAGTGGTGAATGACGACGGCGAGCGCGAGCAGACCGCGCAGACCGTCCAACGAGCGGAAACGATGACGTTCCACGGCGCACGACGATACATCCGACACTACGCAGAGGCCATCGTGTCTTTCCAGTCCCACCAACCATACTTCTGGGACTTCAGGACTCGACGGTCATCAAGCGCCCCTGCGCGACCTCCTCGACACGTTCAAATGTCGAATACGTGGGGCCGGCGGGCTGCACGCCCGCCGACCCCAGAGTTCAGCCCATGATTGGAAGGCCGGCTTTAGAGCAGGTGGTTGGCCTTGAGGAAGGCGTGTGCCACCGCCGCCGGCTGCTCCTTGTTTACCTCGACGGCCGAGTTCAGATCGATGATCGTTGACTGCGTGAGCAGGCGGCTGACCGCGTTGATCGTCGAGGTGAACGCGGAGCCCTCTCTGGTGGCGACGCTCTTCTTGACGACCATGCCGACGTTCTGGAAGCCGAAGATGAACTTCGTGTCCTTGAGGACGGTGTACTTGCCGGTCTTCAGTGGCGGGTCGGTTGTGAACACGGCTGCCGCTTGGACCTGCTTGCTGTCGAGCGCCGTGTAGAAGCTCGGGATGTTCAGCGGCGTGAACGTGGGGAACACCTTGTAGATCCGGTGCAGCCCGAGCAGGCCGTCCGGATACCTGGTGCTGAACTCCGGCGCCCCGCCGAGCTTCACCGCGGCGCCGAGCTTCTTGAGGTCACCGATCGTTTTCAGCCCATGGGCGTTGGCGTATGACTTCAGCACGGCGATCGCGTCCGAGTCGGTGAACGGCGTCGTGTTGGTGAAGACGTAGCCGTGCTTGGCCAGCCAGGTCTTGGTCTCAGTCGCCTCTGCCTTCGCGTTCGCGGCGTTCTTACTGATCCCGGCGATGGTCGCAAGCAGCGTGCCGTCGTACTCGGGATAGCCCTGGATCTGGCCTGCCTTGAGCGCCTTCCAGGCGATCTCCGTCGACCCCAGGTTCCCCTTCAGCGTGACCTTGTAGCCCTTGGCCTGTAGCGCCTCCTGGTAGAGCGAGCCGAGGATGTTCTCCTCGGGGAAGTTCTTGTCCCCGAGTACGAATGTCGGCTTGCCCTTACCGGGCAGGTTTGCGGCGCTGGCACTGGCGGCCAGCGACACGGCCAGCCCGGCCACAGCCGCAGCGACGGTGAGCAACCGTGTCAATCGCGAGTAACTGAACCTCATGCGTCCTCCTGTTGTTCTCGTTGTCAAGAAGCCTTTTCACAACGCCGCTTCGAGCTTCAGCGGCAGCAGTTCGTCGGGCATCGCGAGGGCGTCGATCCGCCTCAGCGGCACGGGTGTCAACGCACGCTGAACCAGCGCCAGCACGAACTCGATCAGGATCGCCAGCCCGGCGATGCAGATCGCCGCGCCGAGCACGCCCGAGAGGTGGTAGCTCGCCTCGTTGTTGATGATCTCCCCGAGGCTGTCGGCGTAGCCGGTGAGCGCGCTGATCGTGGTCGTCGAGACGACGAAGAGCGCCGCCGTCCGTACCCCGGCCATTACAAGCGGCACTGCCAGCGGAAGCTCGACCCGCCACAGCACCTGCCAGCCGGTCATCCCCATCCCCCGCGCCGCATCCACAAGATCGGCGTCGACCTGATCGACACCGACGTAGGCGTTGGTGATGATCGGCGGCACCGCCAGCACGATCAGCGCCAGCAGCACGTTCTTGAGTCCGATCCCCAGGAAGGCGAAGCCGATCGCCAGCACCAACAGGCTCGGGAGTGCGCGCCAGACGTTGCCGAGGTTGATCGCAACGAACGAGCCGCGATGGATGTGGCCGAGCCAGAGGCCGATTGGCAGCGCGATCGCGAGCGAGATCGCCATCGCGATGACCGTGATCTTAAGCGTCCCGAACGAGTAGTAGACGAGCGTCGGGAGGTGCGGCTCCCTCGGCAGCTGGCCGTTGCGGCCGATGAACTTGAACGCCTCAACGAAGTTGTGCATCTAGCCCCCGCACCCTTAAACCGCGCGTGCCCGCGCCCACGGGGTCAATAGTCGCTGGGTGCCGACCAGAAGCCCATCAGCACCAACCGCCAGCAGCACCGCGAGCCCGCCGGCGGCGATCAGCTCGGTCTTGAAGTAGCCGTCGTTGATCGCACTGATAATCGGCGCGCCGAGGCCCTCGTTGCCGTCGACCAGCACCGCCAGCGTCGCCAGAGCGATCGTGCTGACGGTCGCGATCCGCAGCCCGGCAATGATCGCCGGTAGCGCCAGTGGCAGCTCGACCTGTAGCAGCAGCTGCCGGTTGTTCATGCCCATCCCGCGCGCCGAGTCGCGCACATCGGCGGAGACGCTGCGCAGCCCTGTGAGGATGTTGCGAAACAGGATCAGCAGCGTGTAGGAGACGAGCGCGACCTCGGCTGTCGTGCGGCTGAGGCCAAGCCCTGGCACGCCCACGAGCAGCTCGAACAGCGCCAGCGCCGGAATCGTATAGAGGAACGACGTGAACCAGACCACCGGCTGCTCGGCACGCCGGAAGCGATGCGCGAGCAGAGCGAGCGCCATCGAGATCGCAAAGCCGATCGTCACCGCGATCAGCACCAGCACCACGTGCTGGCGCAGCGCGGGCCAGAAGATGCCCGACCAGTTCTGCTTGAACCAGCCCCAGCAGAACAGTCGGTTGGCCTTCTCGCACGCGTACTGGTGCGGCGTGCCAAGCAAACTCTTCGGGATGATCGGCACGACGCCGGCGGCGAAGGGCGGGTTCATGCTTTCTCCCGGGATGCCGGGTGGGCCGGAGGGTGGGCGGGGCCGGAGTCCGGCATCCCGTTGGACCCGATGTCCCTGCCGTCCTTCAACACACCCCCGATTGCATCGAGCGTGGCCAGCCCGAGCACCTCACCGTCGTCACCGATGACCTTGAAAGGCTCCCCTCCCGCGGCGAGCACAACCGAGAGCGCGTCACGCACATTCGTGCTGACGGGGAGCTCCCCTACCGGCCGGTGACCGTTCATCGCCACAAGCTCGACGTCGGCGAGCGTCGCGAGGCCGAGGCGCTTCAGCGCGCGGTCGGCGCCGACGAACTCGGCCACGAAGTCGTCGGCCGGGCTGTCGAGGATCTCGGCGGGGGTCGCGTACTGCGCCAGCACGCCGCCCTCGCGCAGGATCGCGATGCGGTCACCGAGTTTGATCGCCTCGTCGATGTCGTGGGTCACAAACACGACGGTCTTGCGGACCTGGGCCTGCAGCGCGAGGAAGCCCTCCTGGAGGATGGTGCGGTTGATCGGGTCGATCGCGCCGAACGGCTCGTCCATCAGAAGCAGCGGCGGGTCGGCGGCGATCGCGCGCGCCACGCCGACGCGCTGGCGCTGCCCACCGGACAGCTGGTTCGGGTAGCGGTCGGCGACGTCATCGGCATCGAGCGAGATCAGCTCGAGCAGCTCGTTGACGCGCGCGTCGATGCGCGCGCGCTGCCAGCCGAGCAGCTTCGGGACCGTGGCGATGTTGTCGCGCACGGTGTGGTGCGGGAACAGCCCGACCTGCTGGATCACGTAGCCGATCTCGCGCCGCAACTCGGTCGGGTCGCGCTGCAGCACGCTGCGTCCGCCGAGCAGGATGTCGCCGCCGGTCAGCGGGATCATGCGGTTGACCAGCCGCATCGCAGTCGTCTTGCCGGAGCCTGAAGGCCCGACCAGGACACAGACCTCGCCCGCGGGAACGGTCAGGCTGAGGTCTGGGATCGCCGCCTCGCGGCGGCTGGGATAGCGCTTGTGGACGTGACGCAACTCGAGTTCGAGTGCGCGTGACGCTTCCCCGCCTGTTGCGTTGCCCACGGCGGGGCTCGCGTCTCTGTCGAGCGCCTCAGCCATCAAATCGTGAATTTCTCTTGCTTCAGTCGAGACAGCGCGCTGAGCGTCGACCAGCGGCGAGCCTGCCCAATGCCGACCGAGCGCGCGAGCGCGTACTCGACCTTAGGCGCCGGCCATGACAGCAGCAGGCGACGAGATTCCGTGCCCCAGATCATTACCTCAATTGTTGCGTATGGCCGGGTCGTGGTGTTCAGGACCGCTATTTATTCGGGATAGGACGTCAATCGGCCGTGACCGCGACGGGCCGCATATCGGGGCCGGCGGACACGCCGACGGTCGAACTCGTCATCGCACGCGGCCGCAGCGCGACGATCCCAACGAGCGCCGCCGCCAAGCCGATCGCCGCAATCACCTCCCAGCCGTGCTGGAAGGCCGTCAGCGACGCGTGTCCGGCCGCCGGGGTGCCGACGACCGCGACGAACACGGAGACCCCGACGGCGAGCCCAACCTGGCGCAGCATGTTGACGACGCCCGAGCCTGTCGCGAACGCCTCTGGCGGCAGCGCCGAGGTGCCGGTCGCCATGAACGTCGGCAGCGTCAGGCCGACACCGATGCCCGTGCAGATCGTGCCCGGAAGCACCTGGCCCAGGTAGTTCGGGTGCAGGCCCGCGCGCAGCGCCCACCAGCCGACGCCGGCGGCGTAGATCGTCGCGCCGGCGGCGATCACGCGACCCGGGCCGAAGCGTGCGATCAGGCGCCCGGTGACCAGGAAGCCGAAGAGCGGCACCATCAGCGGCCCCGGGGCAAACGCCAGGCCGGTGTGCAGCGCCGACCAGCCCCAGACGTTCTGCATCCACAGCACGATCGAGAGCAGCATCGCCCCGAACGCGGTAGAGAAAATGAGCGCCACCGCCGAGGCGCCGCTGAACGCCCGGATCCGGAACAGCTTCGGATCGAACAGCGGGTTGTGGTGGCGCAGCAGATGTGCGAGGAAGAAGGTCAGCAGCACGACCGCGATCACGAGTGCAGCGATGACGCGCGCCGACCCCCAACCCCAGTTGTTGCCCTCAACGAGGCCGAGACTGAGCAGCGCCACGCCGGCCGTGAGCAGCGTCGCGCCGAGCGCGTCAGGCGCCTTCACCGGGTGGCCCGGCACGTTCGGCAGGCGCAGCCAGCCGATCGTCACGGCGAGCAGGCCGATCGGGACGTTGACGTAAAAGACCCAGCGCCAGCTCGCGGCGACGAGCAGGCCGCCCACCACCGGGCCGAGCGCCGCCGCCGCGCCGCCGACGGCGGTCCAGGCGCGCACCGCACCGTGGCGCTTCTCGGGGGCCGTGGTCGCGAGCACGAGGCTGAGCGAGGCTGGCGTCAGCAGCGCCGCGCCAGTCGCTTGGACCACGCGGAACGCGATCAGCATCCCGAGGCTCGTGGCGGCCCCGCAGGCCGCTGAGGCGGCGGTGAAGATCAGGGCGCCGAGCAGGAAGCCGTTCTGACGGGCGCGGGCCTCCGACAACCGACCGAGCAGCACCAGCAACGACGCGTAGACGATCGCGTATGCGTTCAGCACCCAAGAGAGCGTGCTCAGGTTGGGCTGATGCAGGTCGCGCGCCATGCTCGGCATTGCGACGTTGACGATGAACAGGTCAAGGCTGGCGAGCACAACGCTCGCGCAGACGATCACGAGCACGAGCGATGCGGACGCATCCTGGCGGCGAACCTGACTTAGTCTGGACATAGCCAGCAAACTAGCACACCTGACTTCGATCTCTCTATGTCAGCTAGAATGTGCCCATGACCGCTGAGATACACACGACCGAGACCCCCACTGCGGAGATCCACATGACAGGCGAGCTCGCGCCCCGCTCCGACTGGGGCGCGCCGCGGCACTGCCCGATCGTGCGCACGCTCGAGACCGTCGGCACCAAGTCGGCCTACGTGCTTCTGCGCGAGGCCTTCTATGGCGCGACCCGGTTCGAGGAGTTTGTCGAACGAACCGACGCGAGCGAACCGGTGGTCGCGGCGCGGCTGCGCGAGCTGACCGCTGACGGACTGCTCGAGAAGTTCCCCTATCAGGAGCCGGGTCAGCGCACGCGCAGCGGCTACCGGCTGACCGAGAAGGGCAGCGACCTGCTGCCCGTGCTGGTAGCGATGATGCGCTGGGGCGATCGCTGGCTGTTTCCCGACGGCGGGCGCGTGGAGCTCGCGCACACCGGCTGCGGCAGCCCAGTCCACGCGGTGCTGCAGTGCGAGGCGGGGCACCATGTCGCCCCCGACGCGATCGATCTGGCGGTCAAGCCTCGTCCGAAGCGTCGTCGGCCGGCCGCCGCGTGAAGTCGGCCGGCAGCGCCTCGTCGAGCGCGTGGATCGTCGCGATCGAGGCGGCATTGGCGCTTGGGCTGCTCGCCAGCACAGCACCGGAGGCCAGCCTTGCCGAGTAGATCGAGGCGGCGCCGAGCTTGCGCGACAAAACCGTGGCCTCGACGACGGCCACGAGCGTCGGCACCATCAGCGCGTCGAAGTGCCGCGTGAGCTCGAGCACGAGCACGGTGCCGGCCAGCGGGCCCTGCATCGCCGCCGCCAGGAACGCGCCACCGCCGATCAGCGCGTAGGACTCCGGCACTGAGCCGTGCCACACGTGCGTCCAGAGCGCGCCGCCAACCCCCGCCAGCAGCACGCCGACCGCGAACGTCGGTGTGAACAGGCCGCCGGGTGAGCCCGAGGCGATGCACGCCGCGGTGACCAGCGGCTTCAGCAGCAGCAGCATCACCAGCAGCCCCAGACTGATGTTGCCGGCGATCCCGAGCTGCACGATCCCGCGCCCGTTGCCGAGTAGCTGCGGATACTGCAGCGACAGCAGCCCCAGCGCCGCGAACGCCCCGGCCGGCGCAAGCCAGCGACCGGCTCGCTGCGGACGGTGGCGGTTGGCGGCGGCGATCAGCCGTGTCCAGCCGGTCGCGACCAGGCCGATAATCGGGCCCATCAGGATCGCGAACACGAGCTGTGACGGACGGAAGCCGACCGCGCCGACGTGATAGAGCGGGTGGTCACCAAGGAAGATCCACGCGACCGCGGTCGCGGTCACCGACATCAGCAGGGCCGGCAGCACCAGCGGCAGCGCGAGCGTGCCAAGCATCACCTCGAGCGCCAGCAGCGTGCCGCCCAGCGGCACGTTGTAAACCGCGGCGAACCCAGCACCGGCACCGGCCGCGACCAGCAGGCGCCGCTGCCACACCGGCAGCTTCGCCCACTCCGCGGCGCGGCTCGCGAACGCCGCGCCCGCCAGCTGCGGCCCCGCCTCGCGTCCGAGCGAGACGCCCATCCCCACAGTCACGATCGAGAGCACACCGCGCGTCAGGCTGTGGACGAAGTCGAGCTTGCCTGAGCGCAGCCAGATCGCCTCGGTCACCTCGGTGCCGCCGGGCGAGGCGCGACCCAGCACCCGCAGGCTGACGGCCACGATCCCGGCCGCCAGCAGCAGCGCCACGATCCGCCGCCAGCCGGGGGACGCATCGACAGCCGCCAGCAACGTCGGCCGGTGCACGCCGTAGCTCAGCCATTCCGTGAGCCGCAGCAGCCCGACGAGTGCCGCGGCCGCGAGCCCGGAGATCACACCAAGCCCGATCACCAAACTCCAGAAACGAATGCTGTAGGAGGCGATGATCCCCAGGCCGGTCACGTTGCCCTGCGGCGATGACCAGCGGTCGTGATCGAGATCAGCGCCGCTCACTGGTGCGGATTCTATGGCTGCGCGGGGCAGCCATCGCACCTCGCCGGCGCCAACCACCGCACCTCGTACGCTCAAGGCTCGTATGTGGGATCTCCAGCCAACGCTGATCGGTGAGATCGTGCGGCTCGAGCCGCTCGCGCCCGAGCACCGCGACGCGCTGTTCGCGGTCTCGGGGCCGGCCGAGATCTGGGAGTACTGGTCGTTCAACCCCGGCGTGAGCGACGCGGCCTTCGACAAATGGTTCGAGCGCTGCCTGCAGGACGCGGCGGACGGTGGCGATGCGCACTTCGCGACCATCCTGCAGGCAACCGGCGCACCCGTCGGCAGCACCAGCTTCTGCACCGCGCGCGAGCACGACCGCGGGCTCGAGATCGGCTGGACCTGGCTGACACCGGCGGCGTGGGGCACGGGCGCCAACACCGAGGCGAAGTTCCTGCAGCTGCGTTACGCCTTTGAGGAGCTCGACTGCATCCGCGTCGAGTTCGACACCTACGAAGAGAACGCGCGCTCGCGGGCGGCGCTGGCGAAGCTGCCGGCGCAGTTCGAAGGGGTGTGGCGCAACTACTCGATCCGCGAGTCCGACGGCGGCAAGCGCTCGTCGGCTTTCTACTCTGTGATCGACGATGAGTGGCCCGCAGTGCGTGAGAAGCTGATCGCGAGGATGGAGACGCGCGGTGCCGCCCGCTAGGCAGCCCAACATGCGCGCGGTGCCCGACGAGCCGAACATTGCGCTGCGTCCCGGCGCCTACGGGCAGGAGGTCGTGCTCAGCTTCCCCTACGACGCCCACCTGGTCGCGGCCGTGCGCACACTGCCGGGCCGCCGCTTCGACTGGGACCGCCGCGAGTGGTCGGCCCCGGCCGACGGCTGGGTGGCGGCGAAGCTGGCCGAGATCCTGCGTTTCCGCCCCGAGCTGAGCCGAACGCCCGAATTCGACGAGTGGCTCGCCAACGCCGAGCAGTACTGGATCGGCCACGTGCGCACGACACGCTACGACGGCCGTGGCTGGTTCGCGCTCGATACGCTCGCGGGCACGCCGCCGGAGGCGCTGCGCGAGATCGAGCTCGACGGTCGGTGGTTGGCACCGCTGACGCGCGAGGCCGCAGTAGCGCTGACCGAACTGCGCGACCCACGGCTCAGCGTCGGCGCTCGGCGCTGCCTGGAGGCGCTCGAGTACGGCGAGCAGCCGCCGGCGGCGCGGCTGATCCTCACGCGCGGCGTCGCCGGTGAGCGCTTCACGCTCGAGACCTTCTGGGATCCCGAGATCCAGGCCGCGTTTGAGCAGCTGCCGGGCGCAGCCGCGAACGAGCTCAAGCTCGACGCGTGGATCGTCGATCAGCTCGACGCCTTCATCACGCTGCACGAGGTCGAGGTCGCGCCGAGCGCCACTGAGGCGATCACCGTCCTCGCCGAACAGCACCGCGCCGCGCAGCGGGCAGTGGCGGCGTCACGCGCGACGGCGGCCGAGCCGCTGGCCGAGATTGCAGCGCGGCTCGGCGGCGTGCTCGCACCCTTCCAGTGGGTCGCGGTCCGTTATGCGCTCGAGGCCCGCCGCACGTTCCTCTCAGACGAGCAGGGACTCGGCAAGACCGTCGAGGCGCTGGCGACACTCGAGGCCGACGACGCATTCCCGGCCGTGGTCGTGTGCCCGGCATCGATGAAGCTGACCTGGGAGCGTGAGGCAGCCCGCTGGCTGCCCCACCGCTCGCGGGCGGTGCTGAGCGGCCGCGAGCCTGATCCGGTCGGCGACGCCGAGATCACGATCCTCAACTACGACATCGTCCAGGCGCGTCTGGCAGGGCTCGTGGCCAGCGGGCCACGAGCCCTGGTGATCGATGAGTCCCACTACTGCAAGAACCCCCATGCCAAGCGCACGCGGGCGATGCGGCGGCTGGGCGACGCGGTTCCCGCCGACGGGCTGCGGCTGGCGCTGACCGGCACACCGGTGATGAACCACGCTGACGAGCTGATCGCGCAGCTGCGCGTGATCGGCCGCCTGCACGAATTCGGCTCCGGCGCCAGCTTCAGCCGTCAGTTCGAGGGCGAGCTCAGCGAGGAGCGCCTGCACTGGCATCTGCGGCGCCACTGCTTTGTCCGGAGATTGAAGTCCGAGGTGCTGCCGCAGTTGCCGGCCAAGCGCCAGGTCGTCGTGCCGGTGTCCTTGAACAACGAGCAGGAGTACCGGCTGGCCGAGGACGACGTGATCAAGTGGTTGAAGAGCCAGCCCCTGGATCTGAAGGAGCTCGACGCCAAGATCGCCGCGACGCTGCGGGCGGAGCGACTGGCGCAGCTCACGGCATTGCAGCGCCTCGCCGCCCGCGGCAAGCTCGCGGCGGCGCTGACTTGGATCCACGACTTCCTCGCCTCAGGTGAGCCGCTGGTCGTGTTCGCGCGACACGTCGAGGTTCAGGAGGCGGTGGTGGCGCGCTTCCCGGACGCTTTACACCTTTTCGGCCGGGACACGTTCGCTCAGCGCCAGGCCGCGATCGGCGCTTTCCAGGAGCCGGACGGCCCGCAGCTGATCATGTGCGCGACGCGCGTCGCGGCGCAGGGGATCACGCTGACGCGCGCGTCGAACGTCTGCTTCCTCGAGCTCGAGTGGACACCGGCGATCCATGACCAGGCCGAGGACCGCTGCCACCGCATCGGCCAGCGTGACGCCGTCACCGCCTGGTACTTGCTGGCCGCTGACACGATCGACGAGACGATGGCGCGCCTGATCCAGCGCAAGCGCGAGATCGTCGACGCCGTCACCGATGGGCGCGAGTTGCCCGACGGTGGCCTGATCGAGGGTGTCGTTCGCGAGCTGCGCGACGGCCAGCCGTTCCGGCATCTGCACGCGGTCGCGACCGACAGCGGCGCCGACGCGGACCTGGCCGGCGGTGCGGTCAGGCGGTGGCGGCGGCGGCAACCGTCGGACTGACGTCTGCAGGCGAAGTATCGGCCGGTCGTTCCGGACGTTAGGATCCACGCCGCACGCACGCGCAACTGGGGGACGCGGTTGTACACCTGGTGGGTCTTCATTCACATAGTTGGGGTGATCGGCTTTGTGCTGGCGCACGGGGTCAGCACCGGCGTGGCGCTGAAAATCCGTGGTGAGCGCAGTCCGGAGCGGCTGCGGGTGCTGCTTGAGCTGTCGGCTTCGACCACCGTCGCCTTCTACGTCGCGACCTTTGTTCTCCTGCTGGGCGGGGTCGCCGCAGGATTTGACGGGCACTGGTGGTCCCAGCAGGCGTGGATTAGCGTTGCCCTTGGGGTCTTCCTTGGCGAGATGGTCTTCATGCGCGCCGTGACGACGCCCTACTACCGCCGGCTGCGCCGGGTGATGGCGATCGAGCAGGGCGGCGGCACTGCCGTCGGTCCCGCCGAGATCCAGGAGCTGGTCGCCTCGAACCGGCCGATGGTCACGGTATGGGTGGGGTCACTTGGACTCCTGTTCATCGTGTACCTGATGATCATCCAACCGTTCTGAGATTTCCGAGAAGCTGGAGGTCAGCTCGTGTTCCAAACCATCGTCATTGGCACCGACGGCTCACCGACCGCCCGCCTCGCCGAGGATGCGGCGCTGATGCTGGCCACCGCTGTCGGCAGCGAGCTGCTCGTGGTCTCGGCCTACACGGGGGACGGTGAGGCGAGGGCGGCGGCCGAAATGGCTGTTGAGGAGACACGCCGCCGCGCCGACGCGACAGGGGTGTACACGCGAACGGCGGTGGCAGAAGGAGAACCGTCGGCCGTTCTCGTCGACCACGCCGACCGCGATGACGCCGACCTGATCGTCGTCGGCGACATCGGTTTGGGACAGCGAAAGCGGCTGCGGCTCGGAGGGATCCCGGATCAGATCTCCCACGAGGCGCCGTGCGACGTCTTGATTGTGCGCACCTCAGAACTCGCGGGCGGCGCAGGCACAGGCCCGGATTACAAGTCGGTTCTGATCGCCACCGACGGCTCATCCACGGCCTCCCATGCCGCCCATCTGGGTGCCGAGCTCGCCAACAGGCTCGGCGCGAGCATCACGCTGGCCCACGTAGGCGACGAGCTGATGGGCCGGATCGTGTTGAAGGACACGGCCGAGCGATTGGGCGATCCGGGGCTGCCCCAGCGTAATGCCAAGGGCGATCCCGGGATGACAATCGCAAAGCTGGCCGAGGATGAGGAGAGTGACCTCGTCGTGGTTGGCAACAAGGGGATGGCCGGCGCCAGGCGCGTGCTGGGGTCGGTGCCGAACACGGTCTCGCACGCGGCCCGCTGCGACGTCTTGATCGTCCACACGGTCGGGCGATCACCTCGCGACCTCAAACCCGGGGAGGGAGCCATCGTCGAGGAGAACGGGCGCAAGCTCGCGGGCTACCGCGATGCCTCGGGGAAGCTGACCGTCCTTTCGAGGAAGTGCACGCACCTCGGCTGCTCGGTGCAATGGAACGCAACGCTTCAAAGCTGGGACTGCCCCTGCCACGGCTCGCGCTTCGACCCGTACGGCAAGGTGGTGGAGGGACCAGCCCAGCGCGACCTCGAAGTGATCGGCGCCTGAGCGGCGGACGCCAACGGGTCGCGCCGTAACCGCCCTGTTACCGGGCCCCGCGTATAACACGGCAATGCCAGCGCGGCTGCGAAACGGTGTGCTCCTGATGGTTGCCGCGCTGGCATGCGTGGTGGCGCTCGCGGCTTGCGGCGGATCGTCGAAGCCCAACCACGCGAGCAGCCATCAGAACGCTTTCATCGGGTTCAGCAAGTGCATGCGTGCGCATGGGGTGACCAATTTCCCTGACCCGACTGGTCACGGAATCAATCTTGCCGGCACCGGTGTCGACCCGCGGTCGCCGGCGTTCAAAGCAGCTCAGACCACCTGCTTCAAGCTACTTCCGGGCGGCGGACCGCAGGGCCACCCAGCCAGCGAACAGGCGATCAAACAGGCGACCACGACCGCGGAATGCATGCGCCGGCACGGCGTCAGTGGATTCCCGGACCCGATCGTCTCGCAAGCCCCGCCGACAAGCCTCAACCCCGCCAACTACAGCTCCATCGAAGCCGGGGGTGGGCTCATCATCGCGATCCCCAAGTCGATCGACGAGCAGTCGCCGGTGTTTGAGAAGGCCGCGAAGGCCTGCCACTTCGGCTGAGTCAGCGCCGGAGCGATTCGGGGGTCGCTTCAGAGGGCCTCAGCACGTGTGCCGGAAGTGTGTCCGAAGTGTGCCGAAAGTGTCACGCAGTGTGACGACTCTGTGTCAACGTCGAACGAAACGGTGACATCACGCGCCGCTCAGCTGTTGCGGGTACGCGCAGAGTGAAGCGCTGAGCCCGGAGTTATGCAGCGTGGCGCGGCATAACTCCAGCGACCGTCACCACTCGCCGGGGTGCACGACCTCGTCGAACGCTCTGCGGTTCGGCTTCTTGATCGGCTTCAAAGGCCGGTCGGCCGGATAGCCGAAGTCGATCACGTACTTGAGGATCTTGGTCTGCGGAAGGCCAAGGACCCGGCGCGCCAGATCCTGGTCGCCCACGGCCGAGTGGCCCGAGCCGATTCCCATGTCGGCGGCGGTGACCATCATCTGTAGCGAGGCCTGGCCGAGGTCGTAGAGAGCGAGTTCTCGATCGCGCCCGGGCTCGTAGTCGTCGATTACCAGCCCGATGGCGGCGGCCGCGCGGGCGATGTGACCACCGCCCTGCCAGACCTGCGACAGCTGCTCGAGCTGTGGCCGATCGGTGACTACCACGAAGTCCCAAGGCTGCCAGTTGCTTGCGGAAGGCGCGCGCCAGCCGGCCTCGAGGATGCGCCGCAAAGCTTCGTCGGGCAGCGGCTTGTCGGTGTAATCGCGCACATTGCGGCGGGAGCTGATCGCATCCCAGGTTTCCATCGTGTCCTCCCTATCAGGGTCGGCTGACTGCGATCGTAAAAATAGCCTCGAACTCGTCCCCGGGCGCTACCCAATTCAGCCCGTCGCCCGAGATCAGCGCATCGACCGGGGCAGTCATCGGCTCGTAGCAGATGAACTGCGAGGCCTCCGGCGCGAAGACCTGCGCGACCGGATAGCCGGAGACGAGCGTGAGCGCGAGCCGGCGCCGCTCGTCGGCAAGCACGAACTCCGGCACCACGCCGTGAAGCCGGTCGTAGCCGGTGTCGAATGTGCGGTCCGCGAGCGGGCCATCGAGCGCGCCACGGGCGATCCGCTCGGTCGCACCTGTCGGAATCATGCGGTTGTCGACCAGCGCCTGGCGGGCGACGGGCAGCTCCAGGTGCCAACTACGGCGGTCCGAGCCGGGCAGCGTCAGGTACGGATGGAACCCGAACGACACCGGCACGGCGACATCGCCGGTCGCGATCACGCTGAAGGCGACCATCAGCGCCGCGCCGCTGATCGATGCCGTATACCGCACGCGGTGCGGGAACGGGAAGGCCGCGACGTATTCGGGCACGGCCCCGAAATCGAGTTCGGCGATGAGCACCTGACGCTCGGCGTCTGTGACCGTCCAGTGCGGGCTGGCCGTCAGCAGCCCATGGATCGCCGTGCCGGTGGCGGTGTCCCGATGCGTGATTTGCGAGTCGGGGTCCAGCGCCACGTCGCGCCCGTCGAGCTCGAACTCCCACGACCGCAGGCGGTTCGCCCACGGGTGCAGCAGCGGCAGCGCGAACGTCGAGCCGTGATCCGCATAGGCCTGTAGGCCGCTCCCTTGGTAAAGCAGCTCCTCGCCGTCGTGCCGTAGCGAGCTGCCGATCATCCCGAGCTCGGGGGCGAAGGTCGCCTCCAGGCCGCCGTCAGCATCGGAAATCGTGATCTCGTATGTCATGCACGGAGTCTCTCCTATCCACGAGCCCAGCGCGTCAGCCGGTATTCCGCAATCCGCTGGCGATCCCGTTGATCGCCAGCAGGCTCAGACGCGCGAGCTCCTCATCGGCAGCGGAGTCCGACCCACCGCGACGCCGGCGCCTGAGCAGCTCGATTTGGATGAAGGACAGCGGATCGACATACGGGTTACGGCGGTCGATCGAGGCCTGCAGCACCGGCTCGGAGTCGAGCAGACGCGTGCCGCCCCGGATCGCGATCAACTCCGCGCGCGTGAGCTCGAGCTCGGCGTCGAGCACACCCCAGATGCGCTCGCGCGCGCCGACGTCGTCCCACAGCGCCACGTAGCGCCGCGCGATCCCCGGATCCGCCTTGCTGCAACCCATCTCGGCGTTGGCGATCAGTGAGGCGAAGAACGGCCACCGCACGGTCATTGCCTGCAGCGTGCCCAGGCCGTGACGTTCACGCGCCTCGCGCAGCGCCGTGCCGAGACCGAGCCAGGCGGGCAGCACGATCCGCGACTGCGTCCACGCGAACACCCACGGGATCGCGCGCAGCTGGTCGATCCCGCCGGCCGCGTGACGCCGGGCGGGACGCGAGCCGAGACGCAGGCGCGAGACCTCCGAGACTGGCGTGGCGTTGAGGAAGAACTCGACGAAGTCAGGGTCCTCGTGGACGAGCCCCCGGTACATCGTCTCCGAGGTCACCGCCATCTCCTCGAGCACCTGCTCGTAGAGCGGCGGATGCGAGCGTTGCCCGCCACCTTCCTCCAACCCCAGCAGCGTCACGGCCGAGGCCAGCAGCGTCGCGCTGGTGGTCAGCTCGAGCTCGCGGTGCGCGATCTCCCCGACCGTGTACTTGGCGGTCAGCACCTCGCCCTGCTCGGTCGTCTTCAGGCGCCCGTCGACCGTGCCGGGCGGCAGCGCCAGGATCGCGTCGTTGGTGGGGCCGCCGCCGCGGCCGATCGCGCCGCCGCGGCCGTGGAAGAAGATCCAGCTGACGCCGTGGCGCCGCAGCACCGCGGCGATACGACTCTGTGCCCGGTAGGTGGCCCAACCTGATGCCAGGTAGCCGACGTCCTTGTTGGAGTCCGAGTACCCGACCATGACCTCCTGGTGGTCGTCGACCGCATGCAGCGCCGCGCGGTAGACCGGAGTCGCGAGCAGCGTCTCGAGCGTCGCGGGAGCGGCGGCCAGCGTCGCGCCGGCCTCGAAGAGCGGCACGATCCGCAGCTGCGCGTCGCCGCCACCGGCTCGGGCGAGGCTCGCCTCCTTCATCAGCAGCAGCACCTCGAGCACGTCCGACGGCGCCTCGGTGCCGGAGATCACATACGCGTCGATCGCGCCGCGATGCGGCCCGTCGAGCGCACGCTTGATCATCCTGAAGGTCTCGATCGCCTCACGGGTCGCCGCGCCGAAGCGCGAGGTGTCTGCCGGGATCAGCGGCCGGCGGTCAGCGATGCACGACTCGAGCACCGCCATCCGCTCATGCTCGGACATCGCCGCGTATCCGGACGCCATGCCGAGCGTCTCGAACACCTCATCTAGCGCGGCGCGGTGCACCTGCACGTGCTGGCGGATGTCGAGCGTCGCGAAGTGGAAGCCAAACACCTCGACCTGGCAGATCAGGTCGCGCAAGTCGCCCGCGGCGCTGAACTCACCGCCGTCGTCGATCAGCGCCCGCTCGACGAGGCGCAGATCGGCGAGCAGCTCGGATGGCTCCGAGTACCCGCCTGCGGCGACCGCCGAGCCCGGAGCGGCCGCCATGGCGGTGCAGCGCACGCGCTCGCGGATGAACGTCATCGCCCGGCGATACGGCTCCTCCGGGTTGAGCCGCGCCAGCCGGGCTGCCATCTCGGGGAAGTTGTCCTCGCCGAACGCCAGCAGTGACGCCAGCTGCGGCCCCGGACCGGTGATCCGCTCCGAGAACGAGAGCCGCCCGGCGATCGTCTCGACGCGGCTCTCGAGAAACCGCAGACAATGCTCGCGCAGCAGCTCAAGCGTTTGCACGGTCGTCTCGGGCGCCACGTTTGGATTGCCGTCGCGGTCGCCCCCGATCCACGATCCGAAGCGCAGCAGTGGCGGCACGTCGATCGACGCCCCCGGGTAGGCGTCACGCAGCGCACGCTCGAGCTCACGGTAGGTCCGCGGGATCACGTCGACCAGCGTGCTCGCGAAATGCACGAGGCCGCCGCGCACCTCGTCGAGCACCGTCGGTGAGATCGCGCGCAGCTCGTCAGAACCCCACAGCTCCTGGACGGTCGCGCGGATGCGCTCATGCGCCTGCTCGACGTCACGGCCGAGGCGGTCGTCGAGCGCGCGCAGCTCGTGGAAGATCCGAGCGAGCTTGTCGATCGTCGTGCGGCGCCGCGCCTCGGTGGGATGCGCGGTCATCACGAGCCGGATCTCCGACTGCGACAGCAGCGCTCGCATCGCCTCCGGGCCGACCCCGTGTTGTGCCATCTGGCTGACGGCCTCGTCGATCGAACCGCGGCGCGGCGCCGGCCACTCGCGGGCCTCCCGCGCCCGGATGCGCCGCACGCGCTCGTTGTCCTCGGCGAGGTTGATCAGCTGGAACAGACGCGTCAGCGACCGGATCAGCAGCTCGATCTGAGCGATGTCGAGCCCGGCGATCAGCCGCTCGAGCTCGTCACCGGCGGTCTCGTCCCCGGCCGTCCCATCGCCACCGCGCGCGCCCCACGCCAACTCGACCGCACGCGTGCGAACACTCAGGATCTCAGCGGCACCACTGGCGTGACAGACCTCATCGAGCGTCGCCCCGAGCAGCTCGAGGTCGGCGTCGAGGTCGCGCAGCGCCGTTGTCGGACGGGCCGACTCCTTATCCGTCAGCAAGGGGTCGGCGCGCCCAGTTACTCGAACTCTGGGAAGCCCGCCGCGGCCTCGTCGGCAGCCGGCGGCGTCACAGGGTTCTCAGGCTCCTGGGTGACCGGCGCTGCCGACGAATCGGTGTCATCGACGGTCTGAGCGGTGGTGTGATCGACGGTCTGAGCGGTGCTGTCATCGACGGTATTCGCGGTGGCCTCGTCGGCTCCCGCGATCTTCTCCACGCTGCCGCTGACCTTGTCGCCCACCTTCGCGATCTTGTCGGCGTACTTGCCCTTGGTCTTGGTGTTGGCCACCTGACCGGCAGATTGCACCGCACCCTGGATCTTGTCCTTGTTCTCCACGACCGCCTGCTGAGCCTGGTCGCGCAAGCCCTTCAACTTGTCCCCGAATCCCATCGCGGTTCCTTTCGTAGTGGTCCGCCAGCCCGATGTTGCCAGCTTACGTTCGCTCAGGCCGGTTTTCCAGCAGACGTCTCAGGCCTCGCCGGTGAACTGCGCGATCGCCCGCTCCCACGCGGCGAGCGCCGCCTCGACGGTCGAGCGGTTGGCGGACGGAAGCCAGTGGCACGCGCGTGTACAGCCCGCCTGCGCCAGCGCTTCGAGGTCCTTGGGCTCGGCCGGCGCCGCGATCACCTGGAACTCGATCGGGCGCTCGGCGCGCGCCTTCAGCTCGGCGACGCGTGCAAGCGTGTCTGCGCCCGCGTAGTTCGGGAACCAGGCGTCCCCGTATGCGAGCACACGCTCGAGCACGGTCGGGCCGGCCCCGCCGACGAGGATCGGCGGGTGCGGGCGCTGGGCCGGTTTCGGCCATGACCAGATGCGGTCGAAGTTCACGAACTCGCCGTGGTAACTCGCCTCGTCCTCGGTCCAGATCGCCTTCATCGCCTCGACCCGCTCCTTCAGCAGGCGCATGCGCGTGCGCGGGTCGGTGCCGTGGTTTTGCATCTCCTCGCGGTTCCAGCCGGCACCGACGCCGAACTCGAGGCGGCCACCGGAGAGGTGGTCGACGGACGCGACCTGCTTGGCGAGCACGATCGGGTCGTGCTCGATCACGAGGCAGACGCCGCTGCCGACCCGCAGGCGCGACGTCGCCGCCGCCGCGGCGGTCAGCGCCACGAACAGGTCGTACGTGTGCAGGTACTTGCGCGGCAGCTCGCCACCGCCCGCATATGGGGTCTCGCGGCTCGCGGGAATATGCGTGTGTTCGGCGAAGAACAGCGACTCGAAGCCGTGCTCCTCGACCAGGCGCGCGACCTCCCCCGGTCCGGTCGCGTCATGGGTGGGGAAGTAGCCGATTCCGAATTCCATGGCTCCACCCTAGCCGTCATCCCCGCCGGGCAGCCCCGCTGGGCAGCCCGGCGTGTCAGGCGCCCACCCCGGGCCAGCGTTCAGGGCAGGCGGCCAGACCTGATGACCGAGGGCCAGGAGCGGGCATCAGTAAGTGCCAATTCGGTTCGCGATGAAATGCAGATAGCTGAGCGTGTATTCCGCGAAGACCAGTCCCGCGACAACGATCATGATGACGACAACCGTCATTAACAGTAACTGCTCAATCCCTGCGGCCTGCTTGATCGGCTTTGTTGGTCCTGCATCTCTCCCGCGACGGTCGCCGGGTGGTCCCTTGCGCAGTGGGTCTTGTCGGCGCTGTGGAGCGCCATCTCCATGGTCTGACGCTCGCCGGCCTCCGCGTTGGCCACGTGGAGGGCCGGCTGGGGGTCCGGCATCAGGGATCATCGCCACGGTGATGGCCTCTGACGGTTCGGACTTGGCGCCGATCGTGACTCAATTGATGACCTGCCACAACCGCGACGCACACGATCAGTAGGAGTGTCACTATCGCCGCTTCCCGGAAGTGGGTGCCACATCACGCGACAGGTTCGAGCAGAAGCGAAAGATCGCTCGGCGCCTGTGCATCGCGTGCGGGCGGTCTCTGAGCCCGCTACGGCGCCGACCAGCGTGAACATGTCCCCTTTCCTTCCGTGAATAGCGGACCGTGGTGCAACCGTATGTGTGTTCCCCTGACGGTGCGGCAGCTCGGTTGCCAGATGCTTGCCGCTCTATCCTCAGCATCGTCGCGCCGCCGCGGCGGGACAATCCGTCAAATAGTGCACAGGCGCGACGGCAAAACACTGATACCAACTGCGGCGTATTACGCATCGCGACTGGGGCTTTACCACCGACTGCCTGTGGAGGGCCCGCAGCGGAGCTGGCGTCAGATGGCGTTGTGCCAACACCTGCCTGACGACGATCTGGAGTTCATCGAGCTACTGCGTCGAGAACTGGCGCCGCGGCTCGTCTGAAGCCAGCCGCTCAGGTGGCTGGCTGTCGCGCCGAAGGCTCGGACGCAATCACGGCTGATCCTTCGACGTTTCATACAGGTTTCTAACGCGTGCGCGCGACGCTTGGTTCCCAACCACAAGGAGGGTCGTCCAATGCACATCAATCCCATGCGAGTAGCGGCGACGCTGATCGCGACCGGGGCGATCGCCGGTGGAGGGGCTGCACTTGCGAGCGCCGCCACCGGCAGCACTTCGACCACCCCGGCCAGTTCAACCCCCACAACGGCCACGACGCCCTCGATGACCAAGGCGCCATCCGGAGCAAAGCACCACTGTCCCGGAATGTCCGGCTCGTCTCGCTCTGGGGCGGCCTACGCCCCTGGCGCGGGCCAGACTGCGTCGACCTGAGCGAAAGTCCTCCCCCGCTGACGGTACTCGTCGGCGGGGGAGGCGCCGGAAGGCGCCGATTATCACAGTTCGACGGCTGGACTCGCCGACGCCGGCGTCAGCCGAACCGGCCAATGGACGGCTGGGCCACCGCTTGAGACTCAGACGTTGAGCGCGCGCTTGAGCGACTCGACCCGCGTCGGGCTCGGGCTGGTGCGCACATACAGGGTGCCGCCCGGGCCGCGGGTATCGATCGTGAGCCTCGGCCCGCCGGCGACCGGCGGTCGCTCGGGCGACTCGATCTTCTGGCTGGCAAAAAGCCCGCCCCCGCGTACGACTACCTCAACGCCTTCGGGGACGATCACCGTCACCGTGCCGAACAGGTTGTAGACCGCGAGTGCGGTCTCGGCGCCGGCGAGCCGCGCCTGGCTGAGGTCGAGGTCGATCGTGCCGAAGATCGAACGCCACGACGAGCGGGGCGACAGTGACCACGGTCCGCCGCGGACCAGGTGCGAGCAGAAAGCCCGGTGCTGCTCAGACGCGGCAGCCGGCGGGCTGGCCGCAACTGGGGCGCCGGGCAGGTCGCGAGTCAGGCAGGTCAGCTCCTGGTCGGTGCGCGCGGACTGAGCGAGACCGACGCGTTCGCTGAACTCTTCGAGTGTCAGCCGACCCTCTCCGACCGCATCACGCAGCAGCGTGATGCTGCGCTCTCGTTCGGCGTCTGACGCCAGGATCGGCGTCGGCCGCAGCTCGCGGTCGTCACTCATCTCCAACACCGTACCTGCCCGCACGCGGCTCCCGCGTTCGTGGCACTGCGAGCGTCTCGGCGATGCCGACGAGTTGCTCTGAGTCGCGTAGCTTGCGAGGTTTGTGCTCGGGTGCGCGGCAGGCTATTTCTCATACTGATAGCGGGCCTGGAGGATTACGAGGTCATCGTTCCGAACGCGGTACACGAGCCGGTGCTCGTCGGTGATTCGCCGTGACCATGCCCCCGCGATCCCATACCTCAAGGGCTCTGGCTTTCCGATCCCGCCCGTCGGGTCGCGGATTGCGTCGTCGATCAGCCGGTTAGTCCGCTTGAGGATCGAGCGATCGGCGCGCTGCCAATGGATGTAGTCCTCCCAGCCCTGCGCCGTGAAGACGAGTCTCACTCGCGATCGAGTGTGTGCTCAGAGAACTCGCCAAGCTCGGCTGCATCGGCGGCATCCAGCAGGCGCCGAGCGTTCGCGGGCGAGCGGAACAGGTAGGCCGTCTCCTGCCAGGCCGCATAGTCCTCAGCGGACATCAGCACCGCGTTACCGCGCTTGGACGTGATCTCGATCGCCGCACGATCGTCGTTGACCTTCTCGATCAGCGGGAACAACGCCCGCCGCGCTTCACTTGCCGTGATCGCCACCATAACCCTTTCTCGTACCAGAAACGGTACCACATGCATGGTCGGTGCCGATGCCTCTTCCAAAAAGGGGCTGCTGAGAGCCGCCGTCGGCCCGCACACCCCCAGCCCAGTGGTAGCTTGACGGCCGTGCCGCCTACCAGTCGTTCCCAGTCCGGAGCGCGATGGGTGCCGTTGGTGGCGCTCGCCGTCATCATCGTTGTGGTGCTGGTCATCGTGCTGAGCGGCGGCTCGTCCCCGGCCAGCGGTTATGACGCCTCCTATCCGCAGTGCAACTCCTACCCGTCGAATGCGCTGTTCGGGATCGTCGGCGTCAACGGTGGGCTGGCGAACAAAGCAAACCCGTGTCTCAGCGGTGAACTGCACTGGGCCCGCGACGCGCCGGGCCAGAAGCGGCCGAAGCAGCCGCCCCTGTCGCTGTACATCGACACCGGTAATCCTGGCGGTCATCACGTGGCGGACTGGCCTAGCGTCGGGACCGCGCCGGCCTACGGTGCTTGTAACGGCCTGCTGACCAACGCCTGCTCGTACATCTACGGCGAGCAGCGGGCCGCCTACTCCTTCCGTCTCGTCGCCGCGCTCGACCCGGTCGCCGCCAAGACCGCGCCATGGTGGCTGGACGTCGAGCTGATGGCGAGCTGGGCCGGGACCTACCGGCTCAACATCGCCGCTCTGCAGGGCTTCATCGCTGGATTGCAAAATGCTGGCGCAACCGGACCGATCGGGGTCTACTCCACCAGCGCCCAGTGGAAGGACATCACGGGGCTGACCGCGCAAACAACACCGACGACCTTCAACCGCCAGCTGCCCGCCTGGGTCGCCGGAACCGTGGCAACACTCGCGCAGGCGCGAGAGAACTGCACCAGCGGTGGCTTCACCGGCGTGGCGCCGACGCTGGCGCAGTACCGGATCGGCTCGCTGGACGCCGACCTGCGCTGTACTGGCGTGCGCTGACCATCTCCCGCGGCGTGGTTGCCACGCCCGCTCGCCTGACCGCCTGGCGTGAGCGAATTCTCATCGGCCACACCAGACCGGTTTATGTCGTCATATACCCTTGGAGGCCAGTCACCATGGCGATCCAAGACCGAAACGGGGGGGCGGACAGGCCACCACGTGACTCTCAGCAGCCCGCACGGTTGCGGCTTGACCGTCGCGAGCTTCTCGCGCGGCGAGCTGAGGAGCGGCGGCAGTTGATTCGCCGCCGGCGGATCGTCTTCGGGACGCTGGCTCCGTTGGTGCTGGTGTTCCTCTACTTCGGGGTCTCCTACGCGAACTACATGCTCATGCCGACGAGCGAGACCTTCACCCAGCGCTCCGCAGAGTGGGTGCGCGCCGACGTGCCCTTCGGCAACTTCATCATCGACACGGCCGAGCACTACACAGCAAGCGCGCCTCGCAAGGGCGGCCCTGGGCTTAAGCGCCTGCGCAGCGTCGGGCTCAGCACAGCACGGCCTCTGGTCAAGCACGCCAAGCACACCAACTACACACCGCCACCGATCAAACCGGTGTTCGCCACGCCGCTGCCCGGGGAAGGTGTCTGGCACCGTACGGGTCCATTGGTCGCGGGCGGGCCGCCGGTGCTCGTGACGAGCTACAGGCCGAGCACCGTATACCCCTCCATCGTCGCCTACGTCCTGTGGATCGACCACACCCGCACTGACCTCGCCTACTACCCCGGCCGCTATGAGCCACCGAGCGCGGTCGCCCGGGGTCCGATGATGGTTCCCGTCGATCAGCGCAAGCGGCTGCTCGCCACCTTCAACGGCGGCTTCACGCACGTCGACACCAATAACGGTTCGGCGGTCAACGGTCACACCAACGAACCGCTGATCGATGGCAACGCCACGCTCGTCGGCTACCGCAACGGAACCGTGAACATCGTCAAATGGGCCGGTGGCCCGAACGCGCCGGCCAATATCGCCTGGGCACGCCAAAGCCTCACCCCGATCCTGTGGAACGGCAAGCTCAACCCCGAGTTGAACACCGACCCGAACAGCATCCAGTGGGGTTACACCCTGGGCGGTGTCACCTTCACTCCGCGCACCGCCGTCGGCATCGACGCGCACGGCAACGCGATGTTCGTTGTCGCGTCAGACGCGACGGTGATCTCGCTCGCCCAGATCCTCAAGCACATCGGGGCGGTTCGCGGGATGGAGTACGACATCAACCCCGAATGGCACACGATGATCACCTACTCCCACAAGAACGGCCTCGGGCCGAGGATGGTCGAGCCCCAGTCACAGCAATCCCCCGACCGCTACCTCACCCCCGAGGACCGGGACTTCATGGCTGTTTTCTCCAAGGTGCCCGGGCCGGTCACCGTCCCCTTCAAGTAGTCAGCGCTCCAGGCCGGGCGGACTGGTTGTCAGCGTCCATTGCCAAGCGTTGCGACACCAGGCACGCCTCCGGCTCTCCAAAGCCGGCTTCGGCTCCCTGGCAAGCGTTTGAGGTACCGGTCGAGGAATGCGACTGTCACCCGCTCGACGACTCCGAGTTGGGGCTGCTCGTTCGTGTACGGACCGATATGGCGCGCTCCGATCAACCTCAAGAGGAACTTGGGCGTGTGCGCAGCGTGGAAGAAGTCGTAGGTGTACTTGGGAAGGTTGACAACGTCAGCCGTGCCCTGCGAGGCGAGCAGCGGCGGGTCCGCGTCACGAAAGTACTTACCGGGCAACACCTCTGCGCCTGAGAGGATGATCGCGGCGTCAACCCGTCGGTCCAGATAGCGCGTGTCGTACGCGGTCGCGAGTGCGGTCGCGGCGCCGTCGGACTGTCCAGAGACCGCGATCTCATGAGGTTCGACGAGGCGCGAGAGAATCCCGTCGTCGGCGGCGCTTGCAGCCAATATGCGCGTGATCACGAAGCTCATGTCGGCAGGCTGGTTGACGATGTCCGACTCATCAGCGCCACCCGGTGCGTTCGCGTTGCTCAGTGGGAAGACCGGCGCAGCGACCACATAGCCCGCGCGTGCCCAGGCCTGCAGCATGCGTGCGTACACGCCTGGCGTGCTGTCGAATCCATGGCCAAATACGACGAGTGGAAACGGCCCCCATGATTTCGCCGGCGGGATGGCGAGACCGTCCAGCCGTGACGGGTCACCGATCGCCGGGTAGCGAATCACCGTCACAAGCGGGCGCGGCTGGGGCCGCCGCCGCGGGAAATGCACAAGTCGGCGTGTATCGATGAAGCGCACGACAATCTTCCCGACCGCGAACGGCCCGGGCGCGCCGTCACCCACGTCGTCAGCGGTACGGCCCGTCGCGGGCAGTGTGGTCTGACGTGCCGTCGAACTGCCGTCGCCGACAAGCGCGATCGCGCCCGCAAGCAACATCGCTAAGGCAGCAACGCGAACGAAATGAAGCGCCGAGTTGATCACGTCTGAAAAGCTGACGGTACGACATCACGAGCGCTCCGTAGACATCTCCAGAGATGTCGGGCATGGGTTCCTCAGCCGGGTGTTGTGCCAACACCTGCTTCACGACGATCTGGAGTTCGTCGTGCTACCCGGTCGGGAGCTGGCGCCTCGGCTCGCCTGAGCCGGGCGATGCCGCGTAGGTTCTCGATCGCGGTGGCCACGTTCCCCTGGTACTCGAGTTACGGCAGTCGCTTCAACTTCGACTACGGCGTTTCGTTCGACGACACGGTCGAGGATCCCCATTACAACTACCGATCCGCCGCCGAGTTGAAGTCCAAGTACGACTGGGCCGAGCTCCCGAGCGAGCTACACGGAACAAGCGTGTTCCTGCGCATCGACGATCGCGTCTTCCACACCTACTCGACCTACGGGCGCGGCACCGAACAGGTTGGCGGCACGCACTACTACCTCGACATGACCGCCCTCGGCCGCCAAGAGGATTGGGAAGAGCCCAAAGGCCGCGCGGAATCCCTCGGACCGCGCGCCGACCAGAGGGCAACACCACTCGCGTAGCTGTTCAGCTGAACTCGCACCGGGTCAGCGCGTCAGCCCGCTGTGCCAGATCGCGCTGTTGTAGCTCATTCAACCCACGGGTCGTCCACGCGCTCACCGTCAGCTCCGTGATGTGGACCGAACACGAGAAACTCAAGACCATCGGGACCTGCCTCAAAGGCGCGGACCACCTCAGGCGCAATCCGGATCGCGTCAAGCATCCGAACATCCGCGATCTCATTATCGAGCTTGACACGACCACTACCGGCGAGAATGACGTACACCTCCTCAGCGCGCGTGTGCCGATGCGCGAACGGCGAACGTTTCCCAGGTCGGAGGCAAAAATACGTCACCCCTGTCTGCTCGGCCTCGAGATCCATGCGGGCCACGCGGGCCTCCCACCGATCCCCGAAGCCGCCCGCCGGTGCCGCGTCCTCGACATCAGCCAGGTTGATCTGCGTGTGTGGGCGTGACATCTCGTCAGTCGTTGCGCTGCACTTGTTGAGCGATCCGCTTGAGCTTCTCGTCGAGCGTAAGGAGTGCCGCGTCGCTGGCCATTGCGGTCGCCAACGACATCGCGTCCGGGAGCCGTAGCGCGGGGCGGTCGGCGCGCAGTCGCGCGGCTCGGTGGGCGATCGCACGGTCGGTGGGCACGAAGCGAACGCCGGCTGCATCCAGGAATCCGTCGACCGTGGCTTCGGTTCGTCGCCGCAGCGGACGCACCATCACCTCTGCATAGACCGTCGCGCCGACCAGCAGCTCGTCGCCTGCGGTCAGGTAGGGACGGAGCTCATCCACGGCACGCTCGTGCTGCGCGTCCCCGGGATCAAGAAACGCGATCAGCAGGTCTGCGTCCAGCGCTACGCGCGCCACTCGTCCCGGAGCTTGTCAAGGTAGCCGGGCGGGTAGGTCCCGGCTGGCAGGCTTCCGGCGTAGCGATCGATCAGGTCCCCGGCGCGCTCGACCTCGATCCGACCCCGTCCGACGACGCGAATCACGACCTCATCACCAGCCTCTAGTCCTGCGTCTTGGAGCACCCGGACCGGGAGCGTGACCTGATGTTTGCTGGACACCTTGCTCATTGCTTTACGAGTTTACCAGGGCGTAAAGCGCACCCGGTCTCGACCCAGTGTCGATCAGTAGAGATCACCTCGATTTCAGGATGTGACCACACAAACCGCTCGACCTGCTCAAGAAGGTGCTGCGCGTGTGTCGCAGACGGCGCAACAACACTGAAGCCCAGCCCCGCGCGCTGCCAGCGGTCATGGTGTGCAACCTCGGATGCCGACACGCCGAAGCGCTGTCGCGCGGCCTCAACGAGATGGCGCACCACCGAACGCTTCGCTTTGAGCGATCTCGCCGCTGGGAGATGAATCTCCATCTCCAACGCCGCCACGTACACGCAGCGATTATCGCCAACACGCGCAACAGATGGTTCGCCGAATGTTCGATGCGCGCTCGCCCTGCGTCGCGTTGGTGTCCGGGATGATGTCGAGGATGCCACGCGCCACGATCTCCGTTCGCGTTCAGCCGCGTGCGAGGTCCAACGCGTTGGCTGCGCTGCGGGAAGGGGTACTGATCGTGCGTGTGACGGCGCCGCCTCTCGACGGGCGCGCCAACGAGGCCGTTTGCCGATTGCTTGCGGGCGTACTTGACGTGCGCGCCTCCAGCCTGACGATCGTTCGCGGCGAGCGAGCCAGAGACAAGCTGGTCGCTGTCGACGGCATCGACCAAGCCTCCGCCGACGCCGCGGTGCGCTCGGCCCTCGAGCGCCTAGCCTAAGGACCTGTGGAGAGACGATCCACGCGGAACAGGCCGATGTCGTACTGGGTCTCGCCCTCGATCGCGAGCTCGGCCAGGATCTCTCCGATCACGGGACAGAACTTGAAGCCGTGACCCGAGCCGCCACCGGCGACGAGGACCTGTGGCAGGCCCGGGAGGCGGTCGATGATGAAGTGCCCGTCGGGCGTGTTCTCGAACATGCAGCCGACCATGCTCAGTGCGGGTCCGGCCGCGTCCGGGAAGTAACGCTCAGCGAACGCGCGCAGCATCTGCTCGTCGTCGGCGCGCGGCGTGCGATCGAGCTCGTCGGCGTGCCCGCGCTCCCGAAAGTGGTGGTAGCGACCGAGCTTGAAGCCCGGGATCCCGAACTCCGGCAGCCCGTAATACCTGTGATCATCGGCTGCCTGCATGTGGAAGACGGGGAACCTGTCGGGCGTGAACAGCCGCGGCTGGCGGGGCTCGAGCCAGGCGAGCACCTGCCGCTCGGCCACCACGGGCAACGCAGCCAGCTCGCCGGTCCAGGCGCCGGCAGTGATGAGCAGCCGCTCGGCCTCGTAGGTCCCGACACTGGTGCTGACACGCACGCCGTCCGCCGTCGGCTCCCAGCCGCTGACACGCTCACCTGGACGAAGCTCGGCGCCCGAGGCACGCGCCCCGCGTGCGTGAGCGGCGATCGCGGGTTCGGGCAAAACGAAACCACCGTCCGGCTGCAGCAGGGCCACCATCTCCGGATCGAGCCGGTAGCCGGGAAAGCGCTGCGCCACCTCCGCAGCCTCGAGCAGTTCATACGGGAGCCCGTGCTCCTCGCAGGATCGGATAGCACCCTGGACGATCGCCTGATCCGGCCGGCTGATATCCATCGAGCCGGTGATGTGCAGCAGCTGCTGCCCCGCCTCGGTCTCGAGCTTCCGCCAGCCCTCGTAGGCTCGCGCCAGCAACGGGACATAAGCAGGGTCCTCGGCGTAGGCGAGCCGGATCGCGCGCGTAACGCCGTGCGAGGAGCCCTGCTCGTTGGGGATCTCGAAGCGGTCGAGTCCGACTACGCGCAGGCCGCGACGCGCCAGGTGGTAGGTCGCGGCACTGCCCATACCGCCGACTCCGATGACGATCGCATCGAAACGCCGAGTCACAGCTGCCCCGGTGCGGTGGTCTGCCTCATGATGTGCTTGTATCATTTGGTACGAGTCGCGATAAAGGAGGCGCCATGCAAGTGCGCGACGCGATGACCACCGTTGTCCTGACAGCCGGACCCGACCACACCCTGCGGGAGGCCGCTCGACGGATGACCGCACGCGGCGTCGGCGCCGCGGTCGTGATCGACGAGCAACAGGCCGGGCCGGGCATCATCACCGAAAGGGACATCCTGCGCTCGATCGGCGCCGGCCAGGCGCCAGACGAGGAACTGGTCAGTCGACACCTGACCGCCGACGTGATCCTCGCCGCACCGGACTGGTCGCTCGAGCAGGCAGCGAGCGAGATGGTCCGCGGCGGCTTCCGGCACATCATCGTGGTAAACGGCGCCGATGTAGTGGGCATCCTCTCGATGCGGGATATCGTGCGCTGCTGGACCACCGACGGCGCGACGGCCGAAGTCGCGGCCGGCGCGGGACTCCGATAGACGCGAGCGCGTCTGCGCCCTCGGGCTCGGGCCTTTCGCAGGTCGCAGACGCTGGCAGTCGGCCGTGCAGCGGCGTGGCTACGATCGTTCTATGGCTAACAAGACATGGTTCATAACGGGTACTTCGCGCGGCTTCGGTCGCGAGTGGACAAAGGCGGCGCTGGAGCGCGGCGACCGCGTCGCCGGCACCGCGCGTGACCCAAGCACGCTCGACGACCTCAAGACAGAGCACGGCGACGCGCTGCTGCCGCTGGCTCTGGATGTCACTGACCGCGAGGCGGCGTCTGAGGCTGTCAAACGGGCCCACAAACATTTCGGGCGGCTGGACATCGTCGTCAACAACGCGGGCTACGGCCATTTCGGGATGGTGGAGGAGATCTCAGAGCAGGAGGCTCGGGCCCAGATCGAAACCAACCTGTTCGGCGCGCTCTGGGTGACGCAGGCTGCGCTTCCGCTCCTGCGGGAGCAAGGAAGCGGCCACATCATCCAGGTGTCGTCGATTGGGGGCATCTCGGCGTTCCCGAGTGTCGGCATCTATCACGCCTCGAAGTGGGCTCTCGAGGGGATCAGTCAGGCGCTCGCCCAGGAGGTCAAGGAGTTCGGGATCAACGTGACACTGGTCGAGCCTGGCGGGTTTTCGACCGATTGGAGTGGTCCGTCGTCCAAGCGCTCGGAGCCCAACCCCGTCTACGACGCACTCCGGGAGCGCCGGCAACAGTGGCGCGCCAGCAGCGCGCCGGGTGACCCGACCGCCTCGGCCGCGGCGATCATGCGCGTCGTCGACGCCGATCCCCCGCCGCTGCGGGTGTTCTTCGGCACCGCGCCGCTGGGTATCGCCGAGGCGGATTACGAGGGCCGCCTCGCGACATGGCGTGAATGGCAGCCGGTAGCTGAGTTGGCTCAGGGAGACGCCAAGTAGCTGCGCTGCCGCACGGATCCCACAGCAAAGCGTGGCCGCGGTCCGACGCGACCCCGGTGACCGCTTCGCGGACGAACCGGTCGGTCGGGTGACGCTCAGCTCAGGGCAGGCGCGCGGTGGTGCGGACTGAGGTGGCGAGCGCGACCAGCAGCAGCAGCGCAGCCAGGATCAGCGCGTACACGGTGACATCGCGGCTACGTGCGACGGTGCTGAGCTTGCGGCCGAGCGCCTGGTAGATCGAGCTGAGGTGGTTGGCGGTCTGCGCGTCGAAGGAGCGCCCGCCCGAGGTGCGCGCGATCTGAGCCATCAGCTGCGGATCGGGCGGGACCCGCACCACTCCGAAGAACAGCCCTTCGTTGATCACGCCGCCGGGCGTGCCGAGCGCCACGGTGTAGATCGGGATGTGCTCGCGGCGCGCCTGGGCGGCGACGATCACGGGGCTGATGCCGGCGTTGGCGTCGCCGTCTGAGAGCAGCACGATCGCCGCCGGCCCGTGCTTGGGGTTGGCGGCGTCCAGCAGCTGCAGCGCCAGCTGCAGCGCGGGGCCGGTGGCGGTGCCGCCGCCGGCCTGCTGATGGTCGATCAGAAACTGGGCCGCTGAGTGGTTGGCGACCGGTCGCTGCTCGGTGTCGGGCTGGCTCGAGAACCCGACCGCGCCGAGGTGGATGCTCGCGGGAAGCTCGGCGATGAAGCCGTTGGCGGCGCGGATCGCGGCCGCGATGCGGGTCGGCTTGACGTCGTTGGCCGCCATCGACCCCGAGGTGTCGAGCACCAGCACCAGCGACGCGTCGCGAATCGGATCGCGGTGGCTGATGTGCGGCCGCGCGAGCGCGACCGCCACGACTGCGAGCGCCGCCATCAGCGCGGCAATCGGCAGCCACCGCCGCCAACCGCCGCCGACGTCGAGCGCTTCGCGCAGCGTTCTGACGGCCGTGAAGCGCACCGCGTAGGTCCGCGCGCGGCGGCGCAGGAGCCGCTGAATCAGG
>DATKSM010000092.1:0-3191 GCA_035531655.1 Solirubrobacteraceae bacterium | reverse complement strand
TTTGTTGCGACCCTCGTGCTCTACTCGATCGCCGCCATCCTGACGGCATCGTCGTGGAGCTTCGGGTCGTTCCTGGCGTTCCGGTTCCTCACCGCCCTGGGCGTCGGCGGCGAATACTCCGCCGTCTCATCCGCGATCGCGGAGTTCATGCCCGCCCGACGGCGCGGCCGGACCAACGCCCTGGTCATGAACTTCTGGTCGATCGGCGGCATCGTCGCAGGGCTCGTCGGCATCCTGTTCGTCTCGGCAGTCCTCGGCGCCAGCGGCTGGCGCTATGCGTTCCTTTTCGGCGCCGTCTCCGCCGCCTACGGCCTGTACGCGCGACGCCTCATCCCCGAATCGCCGCGCTGGCTCGCCTCCAAAGGCCGACTCGCCGAGGCAGACGACGTCATCGAGCGGATCACCGGAGAACCGGGCGACGCCAGCAATTACGACACTCGCGAGCTGCAAGGAGACATGCGCACCCACCTGGCCGAGCTCTGGCGCGACCATCGCAGCAAGCTCATGTTCGGCATGGCGCTCGACTTCTCCGAGGCAGCCGCCTACTACGGACTCTTCACGTTCCTGCCCGTGTTCGTGCTCACACGCGGCGTCGTCAACGTCGGCGCGGGAACAGTCCCCTACTACTACGTCGTCGCCAACATCGGCGGCCTCGGCGGCGGGCTCCTGGTCAGCTGGACGCTCGACCGCTTCGGGCGCAAGCCAACCGTGTTCGCGTCATACACCGCCGCCGCAGCGTCGGTGCTGGTCGTCGCTGTCGCGGCCAAGAGCGGATCACCGCTATGGACACTCGTCGCGGTCACGATTGCCGTCTTCTGCGCGAGCTGCGCCTGGATGTCCGCGTACCCGACGTTCTCCGAGCTGTTCCCGACACACCTCCGCGCCACCGGCGTCGGCGTCTGTGTCGCGTTCGGCCGCATCGGCGCGATCCTCGGAGTCGTCATGCTCGCCGAAACGGCCACCTCCTTCGGCCTGTGGACCGCATTCCTCTCGCTCTCCGGACTCTGGCTGATCGGCAGCGTCGCATCCGTCGTCTGGTGGTCGCGGGGAATCGAAGGGCGAGGCCAAACCCTGGAGGCGCTCGCGCATGCGTGACGCCGCACGGAGTGAGCCAACGGGCGGCGCGCGGCTAAGGATCTTGGCCCACGTGAGCTGCCTCTGATGGATCACGCAACCCCCGGCGAGCGGTGGACCGCGCAGCAGCTCGCCGAACTGCGGCGGCGGCGCTTCTCCGCGCCCGCGCTGGCCAGCTTCCTGCGCGCCTCCCAGTTGCAGGCGCGACGGACGCGGCGAGCACGAAACGATCTCGCCCGCCAAGCGCGGCAGTGGATCGCCGCCAGCGCGCTTGGGTGGCTCGCCCTGTGCACGATCCGACCACCGGCCCGGCGCCCGCCTGTTCGCGCCGGGCTTCTGTGGTGGGCAGCGTGCGCCGCAATGCTCGACTGGCACCTCGGCATGGTTGAGACCCCCTCGGGCCAGCCGCGCCGCCTCGGGCCATCGGACGCCCTGACCCTGCTCCGAGCCTGGCTCGTACCCCTGGCATGGCAACAACCGACCGCAGCGATGTGCGCCATCGCGGCGCTCAGCGACGCCGCCGACGGACCGATCGCTCGCCGTGGCGAGCCGACCCGAGCGGGTCGTGATTTCGACTGGATCGTCGACGCGTGCTTCGCCACAGCCGCGCTGCGCGGCTGCCGGCGGCAGCGCCTGCTCGATACCTGGGCTGTCTGCGCCGAGGCCGCGTGGCTGGGAACCGGGGCTGTCCGAGCAACGGCTGCCTACTTCGCGCGATCAGCGAGGCCAGATCGCTCACTGACACGCCGAGCGCGACCGTTCGCTCCAATGCGCGCGGCCGGCGTGGTCTGCGCGGCCGCCGGTCACCGGCGCGCAGGAAGCCTTCTCCTCGGCACGGGAGCGCTCGCCAGTCTCGCGGTGAGTGCTACCGGCCTGCTCCCGCGCTTGGCCGCGCCCGGCGCACCTACAACGAACGCGGCGCCGAGAGGCCGCCAAGCTCACAGCGCGCTTGCCGTCCAGGCGCCTGCGCAGGCGGTGAGCTCGTGACCCGGATCGCCGTCTGCGGCGGGCCATACTCCAACCCGTTCGCCCTGGCGGCGATGCTCGACGACGCCCGCGTCCGCAGCTGCGAACGGATCTTCTGCCTCGGCGATCTGGGCGGCTTCGGCGCGGACTGCAACGCCCTGTGGCCGCTGCTCCTGGACGCCGGGGTGGAATGCATCGCCGGCAACTACGACGTCGCGATCGGGCGCGGCGACCCCGACTGCGGATGCGGCTACACCGACCCGCGCGACAACCACTACGCCCAACTCATCTACGACCACACCCTCGCCCACACGACCCCCGACTTCGCAGCCTGGATGCGCAGCCTCCCGCTCGAGCATCGCGAGACCATCGACTCCGTCGATGTCCACATGGTCCACGGATCCCCGCTGGCGATCAACGACTTCATGTGGGAGTCACTCACCGACGACGAGCTCGCGATGCGGGTCGCCATCAGCGGCGCCGACGTCCTACTCTGCACGCACACCGGGATCCCATGGCAGCGCCAGATCGGCCGCTGCCTCGTCGTCAACGTCGGGACGGTCGGGCGCCCCGCAAACGACGGGAGCCCCCGGACGTGGTACGCCATCCTCGACCTGACAGACGGAGACGCCCGTGCGGAACTCGTCCCGCTTGAGTATCCATGGCAGGCCCAAGCCGCCTCGATGCGAGCCGCGGGCCTGCCCGACGCATTCGTCGAGACGATCGAGACCGGCTGGTGGACCACCTGCCTGGAGATCGTGCCAGCGCTTGAGCGCGCTCGAGGGCGATACCAGATCTACCGCGGCTCGCTCGACACCGACTGGGCCGCGGACGGCGTCGGCTGGGCAGCGCCCGCCGCCAATGACGACGATGCGCGTCCCGTCGTCGAGCTGTTCGGCAGCGCCGCCTTCCCCCCGCGGCTCTGGCTCTACACCAACTTCCACTGCAACCTCTCCTGCGACTACTGCGTCGTCGCGTCCTCACCGAGAGCCCGCCGGCGCCAGCTCGGCCTCGCGAGAGTTCGCTCGCTCGTCGACGAAGCCGTACAGGAAGGGTTCCAGGAGCTCTACCTGACCGGCGGCGAACCGTTCATGGACCCCGACATCGTCGCGATGCTCGACTACGCCAGCGCGCGCATCGACACCGTCGTG